>CALJLK010000116.1 GCA_937982655.1 uncultured Sandaracinus sp. | reverse complement strand
ACGAGCCTTCGCTCGCTCCGCTCGCTGCGCGCCGTCCGGTAGGGCGGCTTGCGGTAAGCACCCATCAGCTGCACGCCTCGTCACGCGAGCCGAGCAGCGAACCGTCGGGAGCAGGCCGTGGGAGAGTCACCCGAAAGCAAGCGCCGCCGAGCTCGCGCGCGGGGACGAGCTCGAGCTGGCCACCGTGGAGCTCGACGAAGCGACGCGAGAGAGAGAGGCCGAGCCCGACCCCGCCGACGCGTCCGCTGCTGAACGGCTGAAAGAGGCGTTCGCGCACCTGGTCCGAGATGCCTTCCCCGGCGTCCTCGACCTCGATGCGCCACGTGCCCTCGAGCGCCTCCGCGCGGAGCTGCACGCGGCGCCGCTCGGGCGCGAGCCCCGCCACCGCCTCCACCGCGTTGCGCAACAAGTTCGTGAGCACGCTCTGCAGCAGATCCGCGTCGACGCGCAGCGTCTGGTCGGGCGCGGAGTCGAGCACCTCGATCGTGACGCCGTGCTCCTCCGCGAAGTCTTCCACCAGCGCGCGCGCGCGTTCGAGGATCACGTGGTCGGGCACGTCGGTCGAGCTGAGGCTGCGCGGGCGCGCGAAGTCGAGCAGCACGTCGGCGAGCGTCCGCAATCGACCGATCTCGGCGCGCACCTGCTGCCGCACCGCCGTGCGCGCGGCCTCCGGCATCGATCCCCCGAGCGCGTCCATGCCGACGGAGAGCGCGTTGAGGGAGTTCCGCAGCTCGTGCGAGAGCGCTGCCCCCGCGCGACCGAGCGCCGCGAGCCGCTCCGCGTCGATGAGCGCGTCGCGCGTCTCTTCGAGCTCGCGGGTCCTCGATCGCACGCGCTCCTCCAACGTGTCGGCGAGCTCCGCGATGCGATCGCGATCGGCGCGCGCGCTCTCCTCACGCGACGCGAGCTCCGCCACGAGCTCCGAGAACGCGCGACGCAACGAGCCCACCTCGTCGCGCGCACCACGCACGTCGATCCCTTTGCCGACCCGCGCTGCTCGCACGTCCCCTTCGAGCGCGAGCACCGGCTCGGTCAGCCGCCGCGCCACGAGCAGCCCGACGATCATGCCGACGAGCGCGATCACCGACGCGGCGACCAGCAACGCGTTCGCGCGCTCGTCCGCCGCCCGATCGAGCTCGCTCCAAGGCCACGCGTACACGAGGCGAGCTCCGGTGCTTCCGATCGGTGCCCACGCGAGCACGGTGCGCTCTCCGTCGATCGTCGTGGCGATCGCCCCCGGACGCTCGGTGTCACGGACCGCGCCCGCCCACGCGTTCGTTTCGAACGGCGGGCTCCCATGCACGAAGAGCTCTTCGCCATTGGCGCTCAAGAGCACCAGATCGTGCGAGCCGGGACCCGAGCCGTACACGGTGTCGTCGAAGAAGTCGCCGCGCGCGAGCCGGATCTCTCCTCGCAAGAGCCCCTCCAGCGCGCCGGCCTCGTCGCGCATCGGGACCACGAGCGAGAGCGTCGAGCCCTCGTCGCGTGCGAACCGCACGAGCGGCTCGCGCGCCTCGACCCCCTCGGCGAACCACGGCGCGTCGGCGAAGCTCCGACCCACACACGCCTCGTGGCGCGGCTCTGCCCCGTGGCATCGGCCGGTCTCGTCGACGAGCAGCACCTCACCGTCGAAGAAGAAGAGCGTCAGCCGCCACGCCTCGTTGAGCACGCGTCGCTCCGGTGCTTCGTCTCCGTCGTCGAGGTCGACCTCGACCATTCGCGACACGTGCTCCAACTCCTCGATCGCCAGCTCCACGTGGTCGAGGAACGCGAGCGCGCCTTGCATCGCGAAGAGGCGCTGCCGGTCCACGATCACCTCTTCGAGGTCGTCCCCCGCCATGGACGAAAGAAGTGCCCCCGTCGTGCCCGCGCAGAGCAGGGCAAAGAGCGCGAACGCGAGGGTGGTACGCGTCGAGATGCTCACGGCCGTCGGTCTACTGTGCGCCGGGCACCTTCGAGAGTCGAAAGAATCTTTCGACCACCTCTCCCAAAGCTCTTTCGTCCGAGCGGGGCTGACATTCGTCATACCTTCGTTTTCATTGAGCTATTCGACACAACCACGCAGGTACGAGAACTGCTTTGTGGCTCCCCCGTGGGCACACCTTCTCCGACCCCCGTCTCCTTCGCGGATCACTTCCGCTTCCTCAAGAGCGACCTCCCAGCCGGCGTCGTCGTCTTCCTCGTCGCGCTCCCGCTCTGTCTCGGCGTGGCGCACGCCTCTGGCGTCCCGCCGCTCGCAGGCGTGATCTCCGGCCTCGTAGGCGGCATCGTCGTCGGGCTGCTGAGCGGCTCGCACAAGGCGGTCAGCGGCCCCGCGGCCGGCCTGATCGTGATCGTGCTCGCGGCCGCGGAGACGCTCGGCTACCCCGGCCTGCTCCTCGCGACCTTCCTCGCCGGCGGTCTGCAGCTCCTGCTCGGTGTGGCGCGCTTCGGCGGCATCTCGACGCTCTTCCCGCCCGCCGTGGTCCGCGGAATGCTCGTCGCGATCGGGCTCATCCTCGTCCTGAAGCAGATCCCGCATGCGGTCGGTTACAGCGGCGACTTCGAGGGCGACGAAGCCTTCTGGCAAGCCGACGGTCGCAACACCCTCACCGAGATCCCGTTCGCGCTCGGTCACTTCCACGTCGGCGCGGTGCTCATCTCGCTCACGGGCCTCGCGCTGATCCTGCTCAAGGAGCGGATCGAGTGGCTCAAGAACCTGCGCTGGATCCCGGGGCCTCTGCTCGCGGTCGCGGCCGGCATGGGCCTCAACGAGCTCTTCCACGTCGTCGCGCCGAGCCTCGCGGTCGGGCAGTCGCTCCTCGTGCAGATGCCCGTCGGCGGCGTCGCGGCGCTCCAGCAGGAGCTCGCGTTCCCCGACTTCGGCATGATCGCCCGCGCCGACGTCTGGGGCGTGGCGATCACCCTCGCGATCATCGCGAGCATCGAGACGCTGCTCTCGATCGAGGCGCTCGACTCGCTCGATCCCGACCAGCGCGTGACCCCCACCAACCGTGAGCTGGTAGCGCAGGGCGCGGGCAACCTGATCGCACCTCTCATGGGTGGCATTCCGCTCACCGCCGTGATCGTCCGCGGCACCGCGAACGTGAGCTCCGGCGCGCGCACCCGCACGAGCACGATCTTCCACGGCCTCCTCCTGCTGATCTCGATCCTCGCGCTCGCCCCGCTGATGAACCGCATCCCGCTCGCCGCCCTCGCCGCCGTGCTCCTGCAGGTCGGCTACAAGCTCGCGAGCCCGTCCGTCTTCGTCGGCATGCTGCGTCGCGCGCCCGCGCATTGGGTGCCGTTCCTCTCGACCGTCTTGCTCATCCTCTTCACCGACCTGCTCACGGGCGTGGTGGGCGGCTTCTTCGTCGCGGTCGGCTTCATCGTGATCGAGACGGTGCGCGTGCGCCGCGCGACCTCGAAGCAGCCCGAGGTCCAAGTCCGCCTCGCTCCCACCGTGCCCTGGCTCAGCAAGCTCGCGCTGCGGCAGTCCCTGACGCGCGTCGACGAGGGCGGCGTGGTCGTCATCGACGGCAGCAACACCGACGTCATCCACCCCGACGTGCGCCGCGAGATCGAGGCGTTCATCGAGCGCGCGCGCGAACGGCGCATCGAGGTCCGTCTCCGACATCTGCCCGACCCGAACGCGGTCGCGGCCCACTGACATTCACCCGTCACCCTCACGAAAGCTCCACCGATGCCCCACCGCACCGCCTCCACCATCCGCGAGCTCCTCGACCGCAACCGCCAGTGGGCGGAGAGCCGCGCCGAGGAAGACCCGACGTTCTTCGCCCGCCACGCGGCTGGTCAAGCGCCGCCCTTCCTCTACATCGGCTGCTCCGACAGCCGCGTGCCGCCGACCGACATCGTCGCCGCGGGTCCGGGCGACCTCTTCGTCACCCGCAACATCGCCAACCTCGTGAAGCCCGACGACATCGGCTTGCGCAGCGTCCTCGAGTACGGCGTGCACGTGCTCAAGGTCGAGCACGTGATCGTCTGTGGGCACACCGAGTGTGGCGGAGTGATGGCCTCGCTCGCCGACGACCCGCTTCCGGGCTTCCTCGGCGCGTGGCTGCACTCGCTGCGCCAGCTCGCGGAGCGCTCACGCGAAGAGCTGAGCACGCTCGAAGGCAAGGCGCGCGTCGACCGCATGGTCGAGCTCAACGTCGAATCGCAGGTGCGCACGCTCGCGCAGCTCGACGTGATGAAGCGCGCGTGGGACTCCGGCCGCCAGCTCCAGATCCACGGGTGGGTCTACGGCCTCGACGGTGGTCGCGTCCGCGACCTGCTCACGTTGACCGCGGAGAACCAGACGCAAGAGGTCATCGCAGCGGAGTGAACGCCGTCGTCGCATCCGCGACGTGATCGAGGGAGCGAAGAGCCAGCCGAGAGGTTGGCTCTTCGCACGTCCGCAGAACCCACACGAGACCGCCGGCCCGCTTGCGATGGTTCGTGACGAAGCACCAGCCGAGTCGCTGGCGCTCCGCCCGCTCGACTCACCGCAGGTCGATCGGTTCTTCGTCGTACGCGAGCGTCCGTGACGCCCCCGTGAGCACGTCGACGTTCACGGCCGCGTCGAGCTCGCGACCGGAGACCGATCCGTGGCACGTACCACAGAGCCCGTTGAAGAAGCGCCTCGGAAGCGATTGGTTGAGCGCTTCGCCGGGGTAGAGCTGCATCTGCTCGCGTTGCACGACGTCGCCCGCGAACGGCGCGCCCTCGGGGAAGGTCAACACCCCACCCGAGCCCGTGAGCGGCTGCAGAAGGAAGGGCCGACCTCCCGGTATCTGCGCGCGCGCCGAGCCATCGGCGCGAAGCGGCAAGTCGCCGAGGATCTGGTAGTCGACGAAGACCTGCCCGTAGGCGTCGTCGACCACTTGGCTCGCCACGTCCGCGAACGACGTCGCGCCGGACGGGGGCGGCCGCACCTCGAGGATGCGCGCCATCCCGACCTCCGGATCGATGCGACGTTCGCCGCGGACGTTCTCGAAGAGCAGCGTCGCGAGCAGGGGGAAGTCGAGGAAGTGCAAGAGCGCACCTTCGCGGCTGGGATCGATGCGCGAGGTGCCGTTCACCTCGTCGACCTTCGACTTGAAGATGCCGTTGTCCGCGCGCGCGAAGACTGCCACCGCATCGACGTTCGCCATGCCCGCGTCGCCTCCGATCTCGCGGACCGCGCCCGTGCGTGTGTCGAGCTCGCAGAGCGACCACGCGAAGGGCCCCCCGCGCACGTCGGTGGCGCCCATGTCGCAGCTCACGACGAGCCGTCCTC
>CALJLK010000115.1 GCA_937982655.1 uncultured Sandaracinus sp. | reverse complement strand
CGCGAGGCGGGCGCACGCGAGGTCGTCGTGGTCACGGCTGCCCCCTGGGGCACCGCCGTAGCGGAGGTCGCGCGACGCCACGGCGCAACTCCGATCCATCACCCCCACCCCGAGCAGGGGATGCTCTCGTCGCTCCAGCGCGCGCTCTCGTTCGGCACCACCCACGACGCGGCGATCGTGGCGCTCGTCGATCACCCACGCGTGCGAGTCGAGACCGCGCGCACGCTCGTCGCGACGTGGCGACGCACCCGCGCGCCGCTCGTGCGCCCACGTCACGGCGATCGGCGCGGCCATCCGTACGTGATCGACGCGCGTGTCTTCCCCGCGCTCCTCGAGCTCACTTCGAGCGCGAGCCCACGCCCGCTCTTCGACGCGCTCGTGGGCGCTCGCACGATCGACGTCGACGATCCGGGCGTGCTCGACGACCTCGACACCTCGCGTGCGTTGCACGACGTGGGCGCGCGACTGCCCGTCACCTCACTCGTCACCTCGCCCGTGTCCGCTCGCGTGACGATCGATGCGGCCCTCACCGCACGCGCCTGGCTCTCACACCCCTCGTTCCCGTCTGCACGAGTCCCATGAAGGTTCGCCTCGTCTATCCACGCTTCGCTCGCTTCCGCGACACCCACCCCGAGCTCGAATCCCTGCCGGAGATCGCGGGGCTCTGGAAGTACCGCATGCCGCCCGCGCTCGGCTTGCAGATCCTCGCGGCGTTGATGCCCGAGGACGTCGAGTGGGGGGTCACCGACGCGAACCTCGACCCGCTCGATTTCGACGAGGCGCTCGATCTCGTCGCGATCAGCTTCTTCACGCCGCAGGCGAGCTCCGCCTACGCGATCGCGGACGCGTATCGCGCGCGGGGCACGAAGGTCGTGCTCGGCGGAATGCACCCCTCGATGTACCCGGAAGACGCGCGGCCACACGCGGACTCGGTCTGCGTCGGCGAGGCCGAAACGCTGTGGCCGATCCTCCTCGACGACGCACGCCACGACCGCTTGCAGCCGACCTACGGTCCCGCGCGCACCGCGCCCGAGACGTGGGTGCGCCCGCGACGTTCCATCTTCGATCGCCCCGGCGTCTACGACTGGCACGCCGCGCTCGTGCAGGTGATCCGCGGCTGCCCGCGCGCCTGCCCGTACTGCAACATCCCCGAGTACCAGGGCCGCGCGTTCCGCTTCCGCGACCTCGACGACGTCGTGGGCGACATCGCGAGCCTGCGCGGGCGTGAGTTCTACATCACGGAGGACACCGTGATGTTCAAGACGCGCGCGGTGGACCGCTACGCCACCGAGCTCTTCGAGCGCCTCGCGGACCTCGACGCGCGCGTCTTCTTGACCACCGCCTTCGGCCTCAACGAGCGGCCCGCCTTCTTGGACACCCTCGCGCGAGGCGGCGCGCAGTGCATGTACGTGACCTTCGGCTTCGATCCGATCTCCGAGGGCGTCTACCGAGGCGACCGGCGCTTCGTCGAGCGCGCGAAGGAGAGCGTCGCGGCGTTTCAGGATCGCGGCATCCGCTTCTTCGGTGCGTTCGGGGTCGGCTTCGACGACGACGATCCCGGCACCTTCGATCGCATCCTCGAGTTCTGCGAGGAGGCCGGCATCGTCACGGCGGAGTTCTTCATCGCGACCCCGTTCCCCAACACGCCGCTCTGGCACCAATGGCGTGCGGAGGGCCGCCTGCTGCACACCGACTGGTCTCGCTACAACTGCGCGAACGTGGTGCATCGACCCAAACACATGACGGAGAACGAGCTGATGGACGGCTTCCTCCGCTTGTGGCGAGAGTTCTACTTGCGCGTGCCGGTGGAAGACTCGCTGAGCTGCTTCACCGACACCCCCCACGCGTACGCGGGTCGCCGCTGATCGCAGACCTCCGGCACCTCGCGCAGACTTCTCGAGCGCGGCGTCGACCTCAACCGAGGTGCAGCCACGCGGGGCCGCGCAGGCCTTGCCGCCGCAGCGCGGAGAAGAGTCGATCCGAGAAGCGGTGGTCGAGCGGTGGGATGACCCAGCGTGGGTTTCGATCGCGGTTCGCCTCGAGCAGCGCCAGCGTCTCTTCGCGGAGCTTCACGCGCTCTCTCGCGCGCGCGGCATCCACCGGCTCGTGCGCGTCCTTCCACCCCATCAGGATGGCGGCCGACGGATCGAGGTCCGCGACGAAGTCGAGGGTGCGCCGCACGTCGTCGAGCGTCTCGCCCGGTGTGCCGAGCAAGAAGGTGTGGCAGTCGCGGAGCCCCGCCGCGCGCGCCACCTCCGAGGTCCGCCGAACGGCGCGCGTGTCGAAACCCTTGCGGAGCCGGCCGAGCACCGCGTCGGAGCCGGAGTCCGAGCCGATCTCCATCCCCAAGCAGCCGGCGGCCGCCATGCGCTCGGCGAGCGGCGCGCCGAAGTCGATCGGGTTCACGTAGCAGGTCCACGGGATCGTCCGGTCGCGCGCGATCAGCGCGTCGCAGACGGCGAGCGCGTGCGGGCGCGGCAGGTTGAACACCGCGTCGACGACGAAGACGTGATCGACTTCCAGCGCGACCTCCGCGACGTGATCGAGCTCGCGCGCGACGAGCTCGGGCGGCCGAAGCCGCGAGAGCCGCCCTTCGATCTCGGGGTAGGTGCAATACGAGCAGCGCATGCGACAGCCACGCTTCGTCTGCACCGACTCCGTGCCCACCTCGACATAGTGGCGCCGATCGACCCACCGACGATCGGGGAAGGGCGTGCGCTCGAGATCGACCCCCGCGGCCGGTCGTGTCGGCGCGAACACCTGGCCGTCCACGAACCGGTGCACCCCGCCCACCCGCTCGATCCCCTCGCCCGCCTCGAGCGCGTCGAGGAGCTGCGCGAACGCGAGCTCGCCTTCGCCCGCCACCCCGAAGTCCGCCCCCGTCTCTTCGAGCAGCTCGCGCGCGAGCAACGTGTAGCCACCACCACCGAGCACGATCTTCGCGTCGCTGACCTCGCGAATCGCGGCCACCAGCGCGCGGTACTCGTCGACCCGCCCACGCGTGTCGCCGTAGTCGTTGTCGTGCACGTTGCGCAGCCCGAGTGCGACCACGTCGGGCCGCACGCGCTCCACGAAGGTCTGCAGCGCCGCGATCGGATCGTCCTCGAAGCAGAGATCGAGCACATGTCGCTCGTGCCGCTCCGGACAGGCCGTCGCCACCGCGACGAGCCCGAGCGGCACCACCGGGCTCGGCAGCCGCTCGCGATTCGCCGCGACGAAGGCGACTCGCATCGACTATTTCAATCCGAAGAGCTCACGCGCGTTGTCCCGCGTGATCTTCTCGATCGTCTCCGACTTGAGCCCCATGCTCTGGAGCTGATCCAGGCTCTTGCCCCAAGGCAGACCGTTGGTTCCCCACACCACCCGATCGCGACCCATCCGGCTGTCCATGAAATGAACGATCGCGGGGCTCAGGTAGCGTGGCATCCACGCGTCGATCCCGAACCAGACGTTGTCCCATTTGTAGCAGAGCGAGATCAGCTCCTCGACCCAAGGCCAGGCGGTGTGGGCGCCCAAGATCTTGAGGGTCGGGAAGTCGCAGGCCACCCGGTCGAGCGCCATGGGGCGCCCACAATCGCTCGGCATGCCCTCGAGCACGTGCCCGACTTGCAGCGAGACCGGCACCCCGAGCTCCGCGCACTTCGCGTAGAGCGGGTACATCTTCGCGTCCGCGAAGCCGATGTCGAAGCCGTAGATGTGGACATACACGCCCTTGTAGCCGCGGTGCTTCACGGCGTGCTCGATCTCCGCGAGCGACTCCGAGATGCGGAAGGGGTCGTAGCCCGCGAGACCCACGAAGCGATCCGGCGAGTGCGTGAGGTATTGATCGACCTCCTCCAGCCGGGTGTCCATGGTCATCTTCTTGTTGCGATACGACCACATCTTCGTTTGAGTCACGAAGACCTTGTCGACCTTCGCGGCGTCCATCTCCGCCACCATCGCGTCGATCGACGGGAACTGCGGGAGGCTCCCTCCGAGCGATCGCTCCATCCGGCAGACCAGCTCTCCCGCCTTCGCCTCGTTCCATCGCGCGATGAACTCGGGCGTGGACACGTAATACATGATGTCGATCGCGCCGCTCATGACCTCTCCTCGGGTTCGTACGTCGAGCGGCTTGTGGGCGCGCCGACGAGTGGATGGCTCGGCCGTCGGAACTGACGGCCGCCGCCAGAAACGTCAGGTGTCGTGGCGCCATCGCGGCGCGCGTTTGGCGAGGAAGGCCTGCAGGCCCTCCACCGCGTCGGGGGTCCGCATCAGCTCGTCGAGGTAGAGCCGCTCGAGCTCGGGCAGCTCACGATCGAGCCGCTCGCGGAGCGAGCGCCGCACTGCGCGCTCCGCGAAGCGCAACGAGCTGGCGGAGAGCGGCGCGAGGTTCTCTTCGAAGAAGACCCGCGCGGCCTCGCGGGGCTCGTCGTCGGTCGCGTGGACCAAGCCGAGCCGGCGCGCTTCGATCGCGCCGACCGTGCGTCCGGACACGCAGAGGTCGAGCGCCGCGCCGCCGCCGAGCCGCCACTCGAGGAGCACCGTCGCCATCGGCGGGAAGACCCCGAGGCGGATCTCGGGCTGACCGAACGATGCGCCGGGATGCGCGAGGATCCACGAGCAGGCGCTCGCGAGCTCGAGACCACCACCGAGGCAAGCGCCACGCACCGCGGCGAGGGTCGGCAACGAGAGCTCGAAGAGCGCGCGAAACATCGCGTGGAAGTCGCGCAACATCGCGCCCGCGCGCTCGGGCAGGTGCTCCTCGACGCTCGCGCCGAAGCTGAAATGCGGCCCCTCGGCGGTGATCACGAGCGCCTTGAGCTTGGGCGCGGATCGCGCGTCGTCGAGCGCTCGGTGGAGCGCGCCGATCATCGACGCGTCGAGCACGTTCGCCTTCGGCGCGTCGAGGACGAGCCAGAGCAGCGTGCCTTCGTGCGTTCGCTCGACGCGGAGGCTCACGACCGACCTCCGTCGGGCACGAGCACGATCCGCCGCGATGCGCGGTGATCGCGGACCGCCTCCAACACGTCGTTGACCTCGTGGAGCGGGCGTCGCTCGACGTGAGGTGCGACCTGGACCTTCCCCGCGAGCACGAGGTCGATCACGTCCGGGTAGAGGCGCGGCGGACATCCCCACACCCCCGCCGCGGTGGCATCGAAGGCCATCAGGTTGCTCAGGCGCAGCGTGACGGGCTCCCGCGTGTACCCCACCACGCCGAGGTGCGCGCCGTGGACGAGCAACCCGAACGCGAGCTCTTGTCCGGCCTTCGTGCCGGAGGTCTCGAGGATCGTGAACGCGCGCTCCGGGAGCCCGTGTCCATGCAGGTGCGCGAGCAGGTCTTTGCGCAGCTCGCGGGGCTCGCGACCGCGCACGTCGATCCCGTGAACGCGCTCGCCGTTCGTGGTGGTGCGCGTGAGCGCGGTGAGGCGCTTCGGATCCACGTCCATCGCGACGACGTGCGCGCCGAGCGCCCGCGCGATCTGCACCGCGAAGCCGCCCACGCCGCCTGCGCCGACGACGACGACCACGTCACCCGCGCCGACCTTCGCGCGCACGATCGCGTGGTAGGCGGTCGAGACGGCGTCGCCGATCACGCTGAGGTCGGCCAGGCGCAGACCGCTCCGCGCGAGCGCCGCGTCGTCGACCGGACACAGGCCGTGACCCGGGACCACCACGTGCGACGCGAAGCCGCCGTGTACGTCGCAGCCGGGGAAGATCTGCTTCGCGCAGACCATCTCCTTGCCGCGTCGGCAGAGCCAACACCGCCCACACGGGATGACCGCCGGCACCACGACGGAGCGACCGACGAGATCTGCGTGGTCCTCTCCCGCGTGCTCGACCACGCCGGCGATCTCGTGGCCGAGGGTGAGCGGCAGCGGATGCCGCGTCGCGACGCCTTCGTAGAGGTAACCGACGTCGGTGTGGCAGACCCCGCAGCCCGCGACGCGCACCACGACCTCGTGCGCCGCGATCTCCTGCACCACGCGCGTCGTGCGTCGCAGCGGCTCGTTCGGAGCGACCATCTGCCACGCGTCGATCGTCAGCGGTGTCGGGAGCGAGGTCGTCGTTTTCTTGGCGCTCGCGTCGCTCTTGGCGCTCGCGTCGCTCTTGGCGCTCGCGTCGCTCTTGGCGCTCGCATCGCTCTTCGCGCTCGCGTCGCTCATCGTTCCCCTCCGGCCCGTCGCGTGTAGACGAAGCGCTGGCTCGGGCAGCTCGCGACGCACTCCGCGCACGCGGCGTCGAAGTCCTCTTCGGACGGCGCTTCGAGGTGCACCTCGAGCCCGAGCGAGAGGTAGAGCGCGCGAGCCTCCTCGAGGCGCGCCGCGTCGCAGAGGTTCCGGAGCGTCCACCCCGACTGCGCGAGCTCCTCGCGGCGAGAGCGCGTCGTCGCTTCCATGCGCTGCGCGGCTCGCGTCGAGCCGCACCACGAACGCGCGCGCTCCGGCTCGTCGAGCATGCGCACCGTCGCGAGGTGCCGCCGCGTCACGCCTGCACGCTCCCCGCGACGCTCGCCTCGCGCCGCGCGAGCCGTTGCCATCCGAGCAACGACGCGCCGTGCGCGGTCGCGAGCTGCGCTCCGTCGCCCGGCAACACGTTCACCTTCATGCCCCGCGACGACTGCGCGAGCTTCTCCACTACCGCGGCCGACATGCGCTCGAAGCGCAAGATGCCGCCCACCAGCGTGAGCTCCGTCTCGCCGCCCGCGCGCTTGAGGAGCTGCACCGAGCGCGCGACCAACGAGTCGACCGCGCCGAGCATGATGTCGGCCGGCGCCGTACCGAGCGAGAGGTGGTTGATCACCTCGGACTCCGCGAACACCGCGCACACGCCGGAGATCGGCACCGAGCCGCGCGCGGTCGTGAGCAGCCCGCCGATCTCTTCCGTCGAGTACCCCATGTACGCGGCGGTCTTCTCGAGGAACGCCCCCGTGCCGGCCGCACACTTGTCGTTCAGGCGGAAGCTCGAGATGCGGCCGCGCGCGTCGAGGCGCGTCGCCTTCATCGTCTGCCCGCCGATGTCGAGCACGGTGCGCGTCCCGGGGTAGAGCGCGATCGCCCCCCGCGCGGCCGCGGTCAGCTCGGTGACGTAGAGATCCTTCTCGCTCACCTGATGACGGCCCATGCCGGTCGCCATCACGTAGAGGAGCTCGCGCCGCTTCGCGCCCACGCTCGCGAGCGCGTCGTCGACCACCGCGCGCGACACTTCGGGCAGGCGAAAACCCGTGCGCCGCATCGTCTTGGCGACCGCCGCGCCGTCCTCGCGGGTCAGCACGCACTTCGTGTAGGTGGACCCCACGTCCACGCCGGCCACCAGGCTCATACGCGCACCTCCTCGACGTGGCTGCGTGGCGCGCGGCTCGCCCGCACGTGATCACGGGCGAAGAGCGCGGCCCCGAGCGCACCCATGAAGTGGCTCTCTTCGCTCACGTTCAGCGTCGTACCGAGCCTCTCTTCGAGCGCGGCCACCATCGCCTCGTTGCGCGACACGCCGCCGGAGAAGGTGATCGCGGGATCGAGCCCCACGCGACGCATCAACCCCACGGTGCGCGTCGCGATCGAGGTGTGGACGCCCCAGAGGATGTCCTCGATGCGCTTGCCCTTGCCGAGCCACGAGAGCACCTCGGACTCCGCGAAGACCGTGCAGGTCGTGCTGATACGCACCGGCTTGGTCGAGCGACGCGCGGTCGGGCCGAGCTCGTCGAGCGCGATGTCGAGCGCCATCGCCGCCGCCCCGAGGAATCGCCCGGTCCCCGCGGCGCACTTGTCGTTCATGCAGAAGTCGACGATCGAGCCGTCCGCCGCGACCCGGATCGCCTTGGTGTCTTGTCCGCCCATGTCCACCACGGTGCGGGTGTCGGGGAACATGTGGACGGCGCCGCGTGCGTGGCAGCTGATCTCCGTGATCTGCGTGTGGCCGAAGGAGATGCGGTAGCGGCCGTAGCCGGTGCCGACCACGTATTCGACGTCGGTCTCGGAGAGCCCGGCGTCGTCGAGCGCGGCCGCGAAGGCATGCTCCGCCGCGCGCACCACGTCTGCGCCCGTCATCCCGAGCGCGCGCCCGACGATGTTCCCGTCCTCGTCGACCAAGACCGCCTTGGTCTGCGTGGAGCCCACGTCCACTCCGGCCGTCGCGCTCATCGGGCCACCTCCTCCGCCATCGACGCGCCGCGACGCTTTCGACGCGCCGCGAGCCCCTCGAAGAACGCGTCGATGCGGTTCTTCATCTGCGCCTCCGAGACCACGCGGCGGTCCATCATGTCGGACTCCACGAAGAGGCTCGGCACGTCCCGCCGCTCGGAGAGCGCGCGCCGTCCGTCCGCGAGCCCGGTCGACACCGTCCGGCAGCTCTTGATCGGGTGATAGACGATCCCGTCGAGCTGGTAGAGATCGATCATCGACTCCAGCAGTCGATCGTGATGGAACATGCTGTCCATCGCGTCCCGAACGCCGAGAAGCAGGCCCTCCGCGAGGCTCTCGATGGGGCGCGAGAGGTCGTGCTCGAAATCACGATTGAGTCCGCCCGACGCAAACCACAGATAGGACGAACCGACGTACGCGCCGCCCTGCTCGCTGAACATCTCCGTGAACCGGCGGAAGATCGGGTAACAAGGCACCCCCACGAACGCCAATCGGTAGCTCTCGTCTCCGAGCGCGCCGATCCCGTAGGTCGTCTTGTGCTCGAGCTCCTCCACGAGCTCCTCGAAGTAGACCGCGCCCGCCTCGGTGCCCCGGAGCGCGTTGGCCACTCCGAGGTACACGGTGCCGTCGGTGAGGGCGTTGAACGGCGCGGGGGTGCGCCGGTTGAGCTCGAGCGCGCGCCGATACGCGCGACCCATTCGGTCTGCGTAGCTCAGCGTCTGGCGCAGTCGGTCCACGTCGAAGCGCTTGCCCGTGAGCGCTTCGCAGGTCGCGATCAGCTCGTGGAGCTGCGCGGTGACGTAGCGCAGGTCTTCCGCGAAGCCTGCGTCCGCGCGGCCCTTGGTGACCCCCTCGCGGGTACCCGGGACGTCCACCGTCACCACCGGGATGTGGTGCAGTCGCTCCCAGATCTCCGCCCACTTGATGTAGGTGTTGCAGGCGTTCGTGAGTACCGCGATCGAGGGCTTCGGGATCCGACCCATCGGGTGTTTGCCGCGATCGAGCTGCACCGCGACGTCCGCCTTCACGTAGCCGCAGATGTCCGGGGAATATCCGTAATCCTCCGCGCGCTCCAGGTACTCGTGGGCCACTCGGCGCACCGCGGTCTGCAGCGAGTTCACCTCGGGGAACACCACCGGCAAGTCGAACGTGAGCAAGAGCTCGTTCAAGCTGCCCATCACGAACACGTAGGCCGCGCCGCGCCCGTCCTCGGCTGCTTGCGTCAGATCGGCGTACCAGGCGCGGACCAGCTCACCGCCCCGACGGCTCGCCCGACCCACCAGCTCCTCGAGCCCTTCGGATTGCCTCTCCATCGTCCCTCCCACCCGTTGCCACCGTCCGTTGCCACCGTCCGCTGCCACCGTCCGTTGCCGCGCGTCGTTCGTTCGCTCGCCCGTCCGCTCAGGCGAAGAGCAAGTTCTCCACGAAGGTCTCGAGCTGGAGCTCGATGCCCGAGAAGCTCGTCATGTTCTCTTCGAGCTCCGTCACGAGGAACGGCACGCCCGCCGCTTCGAGCGACTGCGCGTACGCGACCTGCTCCTCGAGCCCCGGCTCGCACATCTTCGCGGCGGCCAAGATCACCGCGCCCGCGTCCGCGCCGCGCACCCGCGCCAGCAGCATCTCCTCCTTCGGTTTGCGGAGGTCGTGCTGGACGGGGCTGTACGACGAGCGCTCGATGTAGGCCTCGGCGAGCGCGTGAAGCGGGTCGTCCGTGCGGCCGACGTCGTCGGTCAGGTAGCGCAGCCCAATCAACCAATCGTCGTCGACCACGTAGCAAGCGCGGCCGATCACGCGCACGAGGTCGAAGGGCGGCTGCTCGCAGAAGCCGCCTTCGAAGACGACGCGCACGCGGTCCTCCGCTTTGCCACCGCGCGCCGCCAGGCGGGGGAGCACCCAGCGGAGGAGCTCGTTGTGCTCCTCGCGCGGCAACATCCCGGCGAGCGCGACGAGCGCGTACGCGTCCTCCGCCGCGACCACCCAAGGGCGCTCACGCTTGAGCGCGTAGAGCTCGCGCAAGAGGCGCCGGTTCTCGTCAAAGACCGCGATCGAGGCGCGGAGATCTTCGTGCGTGAGCGCACGTTCGGCGACCGCTTCGACGTCCGCTTGAAGCCGCGCGTATTCGGCACGGAGATAAGTCACGGTGTGCGACGAGTTGGCGTTCTGAGGCAGATAGAGGATCTGGCTCGGATGCGCGAAGTTCCGCGAAAAGATCGCGGCGAGGTTGCGTGCCGCGTCGCAGATGGGGTGGCTCACGAAGAGGTCGAGCTTCAAGTGGCCGGCGAGCGGGAGCTCGAGGGTCGTCTTCACGATCGAGCAGAGGTAGGAGCCGAAGCGAGACTCCGCGTGGTCCGGGTCCAAGGGGGCGCCCCGGAGCTTCACTGGGAGCATCCCCGCGGCGTGCGCGATCTCCTCGGGGAAGTAGACCTGAAAGTGCCCGAGCACCTTGCCGCCGGTCTCGCGGAAGCGCGCGACGGTCGGGAAGGTCGGATCTTCGACGAGGTCTCGGCAGTGCAGAAGGACGTCCTCGAGCGTTCGCTCTCGCCAGTCGTCCGCCTCGTCGAAGACTCCCATCGTCACCCCCGCGCCCGACCCGAATCACGGTCGACCCTCGACCGCACGATCCTCGTCGGATGAAGACGTGGTGCCTCCTTCACAGCCTTCGATTCAATGGGGGTTCATCGCGGATCGTGAGCCTTCGCAAGCGCACCGCATCGAATCTCCGAGACTTCGATGAAAGCGAAAAATGCGGCCCGAGGGCCGGTTGATCGAGATCAAGAGCGAGGCGGCGTCAGGCTGCGTCAAGCGAGGAGCAATCCGAGGAGCGGCAGCGCCGCGCCAGCGCCGACCAGCCACTTCCCGCGTCCTTCGAGCCCGTGCCGGCCGCGCGCGAGGACCAAACCCGTCAGGGCGATCAGGAGGAGCGCCACCGCGAACACGTCCGAGAACGCGAGCCACCAGCCCTTCGGCTCCAGATGCAGACGATTCATGCCGTAGAGCACGGGCCTTCGGCGCAGCGACTCGTACGTCCCGAGGCCGCTGCCGAGCTCGGAGGCGATGGTGCCGTCCTCGAGGAAGATCTTGATGCGCCCGGAGGTGGGGAAGTCGTAGGTGCGGAGGGCACCGTGCTCGCCGAGCCCCGCGAGGGCGCTGTCCACCGCGGCGTCGTCGACCTGTGCCGCGTCGCTCGGGAGGGGCAGGGCGACCTCCCGCCGCTCCACCACGAAGTCGGGATCCCAATGCTCCGCGTGGTTCATCGCGAGGCCGGACACCGAATACACGAGCACGACGCCGGTGAAGAAGTAGCCGAGGTCGCGGTGGAGCCAGCGTGCGGTCTGGCGCCATCGCCCTCGGCGCACCGCGCGGGAGCTCCGATGGGTCGCCGGCGCGAGCTCGTTCGTCTCCGCTTCGGGCGTCCGCGGCTGACCCCGCGGACCGGTGACGGGCGTCGTCGTTCTTCGAGCCGTGACTTCTCGTGCCGTGCCTTGCGGCGGAGCCTCACGCGTTCGCACCGGGATCGACGTCCCGGTCGACGACGACGTGACCGGCAGCTCCGTCTCGGGCGCCGACGGCGCGGAGATCGTTTCGCCGGTGGCCCGTACGACGGTGCTCACGACGCACCTCCCACCCGCGTCGCGGTCTCGCTCACGATTCGCACGACCCAGTCGTCCACCTCCGGTTCGGGGAGGATCGCGTCCGGGAGGTAGTAGACCCGCGCGTCGTCGCCGGCCGCCGTGCGTGCTTCTCCAACCGCGCCGCCGATGATGTCGAACTGGAAGCGTTCGTCGACCGCGACGAGGATCGGGATCACCAACGCTCGCTCCCGTCGTCGGAGCACACGCGCGATCGCGTCGCGGGTGGGCGCGCGATCGTAGTGCACGAGGTGTCCGCACCACGCGTGCGCGACCTCGGGAACGCCGAGCTGCGCGCGAAGGTGCGCACCAATCTGCTCGAAGAGCCGCGTCCACTCGGCGTCGTACTCCTCGTCGCCGTACGCCACGAGGACCACGCCCTCGCTCGCTCCGTCGCGGCTCGCCTGGCGCACGCGCCGCTCGACGTTGGTGCGGAGCACGTCCGTGAAGTCGAGCAGCGGCGTCATGTGCACGCGTGCGCGTGGCGCGTAGATCCGAATGCCCTCCGCAGCGAGCCGGCTCGCGGTCACGGTGTCCTCGCGTTGCCCCGAGATCACGGGGATGTCGTCGAAGGAGTGTCCGCTCACCGTGAGCAACAGGGGGACCACGATCACGTCGGTGAGACCCTCCGCGTCGAGCGCCTCGAGCTGCGTCGCGATCGAGGGCTCCGTGTATTCCATGAACGCCGAGCGCAGCGACGCGACGTTCGGGATCGCGAGCACCCGCGCGCGCACGCGCGTGTCCACTTCGCCCACCATCTCGCGCCAGCGTGGAGAGCGCGATCCGTGGCTCACGAGGAGCACACCGATCCGTGGGTGGGGCGCTCGGGGCGCGCGGTCGACGGCCGGCGGCGCCGCGACGTCCTGCCGCGAGCACCCCCCGAGCCAACCGAGGAGCATCAGCGCTCCCCATCCGAACACCCGTCGTCGCACCTCGAACCTCCGTCCACCGCGCCGATTGGCGTTTGGTGATTGTGATTTTCAGTATCGGGATTGACTGGTGATCTGTCGCCCGTCCAATCCGCGATGGATCGAGATCAATCGACGCTGGTCGGATGCGAAGCCGTGCTGTGGTGCGACGCTTTGGACCCAGCAGCCCATCGCTCAGTCCTCGCGCGCGCCCGTCTCGATCCACTCCACGATCGCCCGCACGAGCTCGTCGGACGCTCCCCCCGGCGGGCACGTGCGACGCATCGGGGCATGCGCGTCGAGCTCGCGTCCGAGCAGGCGCTCCACGAGCGGGCTCGTGCGCGCGCGGGCGCCTTCGAGATCGACGTGGGCGTGGAGCGTCGCGAGCGCCTCGTCGTCCGCGTGGCACGAAGCGCACTCGCGCCGAAGCAGGGGCTCGAGGTCCGCGCGACGGACGGGGCGCGGTTCGTCCGGGACGAAGACGGGGGCGAGCGGACGCCGGGGATCGCGTCCCGCGTGCGAGGAGAGCGTGATCGAGGCGGAGCTGATCGCGTCGGGCGCGGGCGGCTCGGCGTCGCGCCAATCGCCCGTCGACGCGCCGTGGCATCCGCTGCATGCGTGGTCGTAGCTCGCGGGGTTCACGCCGCCCGTCACGCGCAGCCCGGGCCGCGCGAAGTAGCCCCGCGCCGCGCGGTCGATGCGCATTCCTTCCGCGTCGAGGAGCTGCACCGCGAGCGCGCGATCTGCCGGCACGTCGAGCCACGCGGAGCGGTCTTCGGGAAGCGGGAGCGTGAACAGCACGTCGGAGTGGCGCTCGTCGCGCGCCTGCACGAGGCGCAGGAACGCGACCTCTCGCGCGAGCACGCGCTCCCCCACGGGCGCGGGCGCGGCGAGGAGCGAGTCGAGGACCGCCACGTCGCGCAGCTCGAGCTCACCACGAGCGTCGGGCGCGTGCGCGTGGATGGCGGCGTGCGGATCGTCGGCGGGAGGACGCGCGAAGACCAGCACGGGGGAGCGGACGTTCCCCGCGATCCGGAGCTCCTCACGCGCGAGCGTGGCGACGCCCTCCCGATCGTCGATCGTCACGCGGGCGATGCCCTCGTCGACCGCGACCCACACGCTTCCGTCGGGAGCCAGCGCGGGATCGCGGAAGCGCGGCCGCGCGTCGAGCACGACCAAGGGCGGCAGCGGGTCTTCGAAGCTCGCGCGCGTTCCCTCGGGCACGCTCGGACCGAGCGAGCGATCGAGCACCGCGAGGGCCCCGCGATCGTCGTCGCGCTCCGCGCTCGGCAAGAGGATCAGGATCTGACGACCGTCCGGAAGATCACGCGCGGCGTGAGGCGCGGCGGGCGCGGTGCTCGCGCCGAAGTGCGCGTGGTACTCGGGATCGGCGTGGTGCGCGCGGTCGTGGCAGAGCGGGAAACGAAGGAGGACTCCTTCGACGCCTGCGGCGCTCGGGCGGCGCGTCGCGAAGAGCAGGCTGCCACGCACCTTGCCGGTCGCGAGGAAGCTCGGCGCGACCTCGGGATGCGCGGTGAAGGTCAGGCGCTCGATCGAGCCGTCGTCGCGATCGATCGCCACGAGCTCGAGCCCTTCGGCGAACGCGTCCGTCACCGCGACCACGCGCGCGCGTCCGTCGGCGAGCGGCGGCGCGTAGGCCGGCTGCACGTAGGACGCACCCTCGGGCGAGAGCCGTCGTGCGACGCGAGTCGCGAGCTCGATCTCGTAGAGCGCGAAGCGCGCTTCCACTTCGCGGCGTAGCGAGAAGGCCACGAAACGCCCGTCGTCCGAGACGGCGGGATCGCGGATCTCCACCGGCTCGCCTTCATGCAGCGACCCCGCGAGGTCGACCGCCTCCGCACGCTCCGCGAGCGGTCGGTACCAGAGCACCGAGCCCACCGGACCCGGCGCGATCGCGAACGGAGCGCGCTCGTGCGGTGAACCTTCGACGTAGACGAGGCCGAGCGTGGCGGTCGGCTCGATCGCGAACGCCGCCCGCTCCGCCTCCGCCCAGCCCACGATCGCCGCGACCGCCTCGCCCTCCATGCCGCCCGCGAAGTTGCCGAACCGCGCGCGCCGATGTGGCAGACCGCCGTGGACCGGTCGGACCCCCTTGCGCACGAGGCGCGACCGACGCGGATCGTCGCTCCACAGATCGAGGTGTTTGCGCGCCTCGGCGTAGGCGTGGCGCACCTCGTGGGGAGAGAACGCGCCCGAGGGATCCGCGGGGACCCCGAACGATCCGAACGCGTGATCCTGCGGTCCGTGGCAGCCACCCGTCGCGCAACGCTCCGTGAGGTGGGGAAGCACGTCGCGTTCGAAGCGTCGTTCGAGCGGTTCGAGTGCGACGTCCTCTCCTCCGCTCGGCTCGTGCTCGATCCAGCGGAGGAGCTCGCGCAGGCCCGCGTCGTCCTCGGACGGGAAGAGCGCGCCGCCCCAATGTGGCCCGCCTCCGAGGCGCTCGGGGAGGGGCACACGAAGCAGGGTGGAGCGCAGCGGCGCGTGGGTGCTCACGCGTTCGAGCGAACGTGCCCGCGCGGCCTCGCGATCCGAGAGGCGCCCGCGCGCGTCGATGCGCACGAAGAAGCCTTCGTCCGGCAGGGTCTCGCCGGGCACCACGCCGTGGCAGCTCGACGACGCGCAGCGCGCTTCGAGCACCGGGCGCGCGTGGGTGTCGAAGGCTTCTTCGGGCGTCGTCTCGCACGCGACGAGCGCGAGGAGCAGCACGCAAAGGAACGCTCGCGCGATCGGACCGCTGGGAGCGATGCGCGCGACGTGCGCGATCGACGTCGACGGAAGCAACGGACCGTTCTCACACCGCGTCTCTGGAGACGTCGAGCGCTTCAGCCGGCCTCCTCGACGCGGGCGCGCGGGGCGCGCAGTCGTGAGGCGATCACGGAGATCGCGAAGAGCGCGAGGGCGAGCGCGTTGCCGAGGCTGCCGTGGCTGCGCGCGGTGGGGAGGAGCGCGAGGTCGCCAAACACGCGCGCCGCGAGCGAGAGGTGCAGCACCGCGAGCGGCACGAAGAGCACGGGGTGGAAGGGGATCGCGATGCGCGCGACGGCGGGCACGATGATCGGCGCGTGCGCGAAGACCATCGAGAGCACGTAGCCGACGAAGACCGCGTGCAGGATCGCGTCGTAGCGCAGGCCGGCCGGTGGGAGCGTTCCTCCTTCGAGCAGGATGGCGGCCGCGACGATCAGCCAGCCGGCACCGAGGAGCACGCCGAGCGCGGCGAAGCGTGGGAGACCGGGTCGACGGATCGTGCGTCGCGCGAGATCGAAGCGGAGCTGCCAGAGCCCGATCGCGCCGAGGCAGGCGCCGAGCAGCCGCGCGTTCTCCGGGATCGGGAGGATCCAACCGAACGTGCTCACCGCGAAGAGCGCGCCGAGCGCGACCACGAGGCGGCTCGCCCAGCGCGGGGTCGGCGCGAGACGCGAGAGCTCGATGCGCTCGGCCACGATGGTGGTGACGAAGAAGCCCATCCAGGTCGGCACGATCTCGAAGATCGGGCGCCCCGCGATCCACGCGGCGTTGCCGATCGCGAGCACGAGCGAGCCGAGCAACATCAGCCACGTGAAGCTCACGGACTGGCGCCGCACGATCACGACGTTGGTGCCGACGAGGGCCACGCTCGCGAGGAGCGAAGCATGCGCGGCGTGAGGCGTGCCCGCGAGGGTGCCGAGCGCGCCCGCGGCGGCGAGGATGGGCGCGACGTACGCGAGCGCCTTGCCGAGCGCGACCGCGCGCTCGAGCGCGATCACGGTCACGAAGACGCCGAGCACGAAGGCCGGTCCGTGACGCGGCGCGAGCGACGCGGTGGTCGAGACGAAGAGGCCGACCCGGCCGAGGCCTCCGAGGACGGCGGTGACCGCGGTCGCCGCGACGAACACGAGCAAGAGCCGCCGCAGGTGGAGCTCCGGCGCGTTCGGTCCCGGGGCCGCGTGCGCGCCGCCGCGCGGATGCGGCGAGCTCGAATGTGGCGCACGCGACGAAGGGCTCGACGACGAAGTGCCCGACGACGAAGGGCTCGACGACGCAACCGCCGTCCCCGTGGAGGCGGATGTGTTCAACCCCATCCGAGCATCTCCTTCGCGTCGTCGGACATGCGCTCCGGCGACCACGGCGGGTCGAAGGGCAGCACGACCTCCGGCTCGAAGCCGCGAGCGACGAGGCGCTCGTACGCGTCGGACACGATCTGCTCACCGAGCGGGCAGGCCGGCGTCGTCATCGTCATCGTCACGTGCGCGTGGTGGCCTTCGAGCGAGACGTCGTAGACGAGCCCGAGGCTCACGACGTCGAGCCCGAGCTCGGGATCGATCACCTCGCGCAGCGCCTCGTAGATCGTCTCGACCGTCACCTCGAAACCGTAGCAACCACCGCGCAGCTCGAAAGCCGCGTGGGGTCGGGGGGGTGACGAAGATCATGCGCCGTCGTCGTGTCGACGTGCATCGACGTCGTGCGTGCGAGGACGCCGTGCGTCGATGCGACGGGGTGCGACGACATCCGCCGCGCCTTCGGAGCGCTGCACATGTCGAGTCGCGTCTCCAACCGTCGGTCAGGCGCTGCGAGCACCGCGCGCGCGGGCTCGACGTTCGGCGCGCGCGCGCACCTCGGCCAGGGGATCGTGCGTGTGCGCGGTGCTCGGAGGAGCTTTGCGTGCCGGGGGCGGAGCGCCGACCCGTGCGGCGAGCAGGAGCGCGAGCGCCTCGAGCCGTGGCTCGCGGAACACGTCCGCGACCGCGAGCGGCAGCCCGAGCTCTGCGAGGCGCGCGCAGAGGTCGAACGCCAGCCCGGAGGTTCCGCCCGCGTCGAAGAAGTGGTCGCGAGGCCCCGGCAGTCGGCCGAGGACGTCGCTCCACGCGAGCTCCAGGCACGCGCGCACCTCGTCGGGCTCGTCGTCGTCGAGCTCCCCGTGGTCGTCGCGCGCCGCGAAGACTTCGGCGCGCACGCGCGTCACGGTGACCTCTTCTTCGCGTCGCGAGGGCAGGAGGATCTCTCCCGGCACGCCGATCACCGTCGCGCCCTCGGGTACGTCGAAGAGGGCGGCCGAGCACGCGCCGATCGTGGCGTCGTCGCCCACGCGGACGTCCGGGAGGATGGCGGCGTTGGTCCCGACGTAGACGCGATCGCCGAGGGCGACGCGCGCATTGAGCACGCCGCCCGCTGCAACCACGCAGCACTCGCCCATCGAGGCGCCGTGGCCGACGGTGCCGTTCATGAAGACCACGCACCCGGGGCCGAGGCTCGAGCCCGCGCCGAGGGTCGCCTGCGGGTAGATCGTCACGTCGTTCGCGAGCTGCACTCCCAGACGATCGACGCTCGGGTGGACGAGCGGGACCAGGCGGCGGCCCATCCCGAGGATTCGCTCGCGCACCTTCGCGCGGGTCGAGGTCTTGCGTGCGATGAGGTTGCCGACCTCGTCCTCCGGGGAGGCGTCGCGGAGCGCGTCGAGCGTACCCACGATCGGGACGCCGAGCACGTCTAGACCCTTCTTGGAGGCGTCGTCGTCCACCAAGACGATGGTGTCCCACCGGAAACTGTGGCGATTGACGGTGAGCGCAAGGCGAACGCCTTCCGGGTTGGTCGCGCCGCAAAGGAACAGCGTCCTCATCGCACCAAGGCTCCAGCCGAGACGAAGTTGTCGGCAGTGGTTTCTGGATGCTCACGCACCGCCGCGCCCGTCATCCAGTCCTGACAGGTGTGGCAGCGTTCCGGCAGCTCGTCGTAGCGGCCGGCCATGTGTAGATCGCGGAACTTGCCGAGGCGCGCCCAGAGCACGTCGAGCGGCTCGTGCCACGCGTTGCCGGCCTCCTCGTTCGCGTCGCCCTCGGTGTCGCCGGGGCAGCGCGGCACGCGGCCGTCCCAGAAGACGTGCATCATCGTCATCGCCCACGGGCACGGGATGCGTTCGTCGTCGGGCACGCAGAGCGAGCTCTCGAACTTGCCGCCCCAACTGAGCTGGTTGCGGATCTTCAGCGTGGCGCCCTTCGGCTTCCAGAACGCGCGGAACGGCTCGACCTCGTGCTCGTTCGAGTCCATCACGACGAACTGCACGTTGATCTCGGGTCCTCCGCCGAGCTCGTCGCGCCGCTTCAGGAGGCGTGTGACGTTGCCGTAGACCACGTCGCGGTCGGCCTTCACGCGGATGGACTCGAACACCGACTTCGAGAATCCGTCGACGCCGAAGACGATGCGGTGGATGCCCGACTCGAGGATGCGGTCGTCGAGGTCCGGCGTGAGCAACATGCCGTTGGTGTTGATGTTGATCGAGCGCAGACCCACCGAGCGTCCGTAGGCGATCATCTCGAGCAGGAGGTCGGGCTCGAGCAGCGGCTCACCACAGAACGAGAACCACACCTCGGTGCGCGGCGAGCGCGCGGCCACCTGATCGGCGCAACGACGCCACAGCTCGAAGGGCATCACGCCCTTGGGGCGCTTCATCTGCGGGTGATGGCACATCGAGCACGCGAGGTTGCACTCCGCGCAGAGCTCCACCGCGAATCGCGACGGGAAGGGGATCTCTTTCAGCGTCTTCTTGAGACTCGCGAGCTCGGGATCGAGGGGCATCGTCACACCTTCTTTCGGAGAATCGTTCGACGACTCTTTCGACGTAACTTCTTCGGTCAGGGTGTGGGACGAGGGGCCACCACGGGTTGACCGGGATCAAACCCTCGGAGGGGTGCCCACGCTCGGGGAGTGGTCCGCAGCGCGCGTTCGCAGTAGGACGCGCGCATGAAGCGTGAGCTGCCCATTTCGCTCGAGTACTTCTCGGACGTGCTGTGTGTCTGGGCCTACGTGGGGCACGTGCGGCTCGTGGAGCTCGAGCAGGCGTTCGCGGCCGAGGTCGCGGTCGACTGCCACTTCATCGACGTCTTTGGTGACGCGCGCGGCAAGCTCGCCGCGAGCTGGGCCGATCGGGGTGGCCTCGAGGCCTACGGCGCCCACGTCCGCGGCGTGGTCGAGCGCTTCGACCACGTCACGCTGCACTCTGACGTGTGGACGCGCTGCCAGCCGACCTCGTCGATGGGCTGCCACATCTTGCTCGCCGCCGTGAAGCTGCTCGATCCGAGCCTCTTCCGCGCGACCGCGTGGGCCCTGCGCGAGGCGTTCTTCGCGGACGGCCTCGACATCTCGCAGCGTCGCCATCAACTCGAGGTGGCGGAGCGCGTCGGGCTTCCGTCGCACGAGCTCGAGGCGATCCTCGGCTCGGGTCGCGCACACGCCGAGCTCTCGCGTGGGCAACGCTCGGCACGTCGTCACGGGGTCGAGGCCAGCCCGACCTTCGTCTTCGACGACGGACGCGAGCGCCTGCAGGGCAACGTCGGCTACCGCGTGCTCGAGGCGAACGTGCGCGAGCTCTTGCACGGCGGCGAGGTCGGCCGGAGCTGGTGCTGATCGCAGGAGCACCGCGCGGCAAGCGGACGGGTGAGCGGACGAGCGGTTACGCTCGTCTCGACGATTCGGCCGCGGGCGATCTTCGTCGCGCGATGCGGAGCGTCAGCCCTTCTCGTGCTCCTCGATCGTCTCGCGGATCCACGCGCGTCCCGCCATCGCGCACGGGAAGCCGAGCGTGGGGATCGCGAGGAGCGCGACCTGCTCGAGCGCGGCCGGCTCCACTCCCGCCGCCAAGGCCTTGCGCGCGTGTGCGTGCGCGCCGCCTTCGAGGCGCGCGCCGAGGCTGAGCGCGAGCTTCACCAACGCGACCTCCCGCTCCGAGAGCGGCCCCTGACGCACCGCCTCGCCGAGCGCTTCGTAGGCCTTCGCGACCTCGGGCTGCTCTTGGACGAACTGACGAAAGAACTTCGGCGGGCGCTTCGACATGGCGCTCTGCTATCGCGCGCGCTCCGCGTCGTCCAGCGCCATGCCGCGGCACCCGATTGATCGACCGCAATCACGCGGTGCCGATCGCGCTCGATCTGACATCGGTCATGGAGCCCGCGCGCTGGTCACGACAAGCGTAGGTGCGACGAATGGCCGCACCTCGCTGGCCCGTCGGGAGGACCATCATGCCGCGCAAGGACGATCGCGACGAGCTCCGGGGCCCGGAGGAGAAGACGGAAGAGACGGGGAGGACGGACGGTCAGGCGGAACGGATCCGCCAAGGGCGCCGCTTCTTCTTGAAGACCTCCACGGTGATCGGCGCGGCCGCGATCGTGGGCTGTGGTGACGACCGCGAGGCGACTCAGACCCCGCCCACCACGCCCACCCCAGACAGCCACGCGCCGCCGGCGACCCACGTCGCGCCGGGCGAGCTCGACACCTACTACGGCTTCTGGAGCGGCGGTCAGTCCGGCGAGATCCGCATCCTCGGCGTCCCCTCGATGCGCGAGCTCAAGCGCATCCCGGTCTTCAACAACGACTCCGCCACCGGTCACACCCGCACCGACTGGACCAAGCGTGTCCTCGGCGGGTTCGGCAGCGGCGACACGCACCACGTGCACCTCTCCTACGACGGAGGCACCTACGACGGCCGCTACGTCTACGTGAACGACAAGGGCAACGGCCGCCTCGCGCGAGTTCGCTGCGACGTGATGGAGCTCGACGCGGTGGTGGACATCCCGCACGCGCAGGGCACGCACGGCATCTTCCCGCAGCGCCACCGGACCGGTCTCGTGCTCTGCAACTCCGAGTTCCGCACGCCGCTGCCGAACGACGGATCCAACATGACGGATCCCACGCAGTACGCCGCGCTTCACACCGCGATCGACGGCGAGACGATGGAGGTGCGCTGGCAGGTGATGGTGGAGGGCAACATGGACCTCTGCGCCACCGACTATCAGGGAAAATACTCCTTCGCGACCGCCTACAACTCCGAAGGCGGCGTGACGCTCGAGCAGATGATGTCGGGGGAGCGCGACTTCCTCTACGTCTTCAACCTCGAGAACATCGCGCGTGCGGTGGAGGCCGGACAGACGATCCGCATCGGGAGCTCGCCGGTGCCCGTGATCGACGCACGCGGGGAGAATGGTCAGTTCGTCCTGCGCATCCCGATCCCGAAGAGCCCCCACGGCGTGAACGTCGACCCGACCGGTCGCTACGCCATCTGCTCGGGCAAGCTCTCGCCCACCGTCTCGGTGGTCGACATCGAGAAGATCGCGGACGCCTTCGCGGGCCGCATCGAGCCGCGCGACTGTGTCGTCGCGGAACCGGAGGTCGGGCTCGGGCCGCTCCACACCGCCTTCGACGGACGTGGGAACGCCTACACCTCGATCTTCATCGACTCGATCGTGACGAAGTGGAACATCGCCAAGGCGATCGAGGCGTACGGCGGCGCACAGGTCGATCCGATCCTCGAGCGTCTCGACGTCCACTATCAGGTCGGTCACATCAACGCGAGCATGAGCGAAACGCGGGAGGCCGACGGCAAGTGGCTGATCGCGCTCTGCAAGTTCTCCAAGGACCGCTTCCTCAACGTCGGTCCGCTCAAGCCCGAGAACGACCAGCTCATCGACATCTCCGGGGAGTCGATGCAGCTCGTCCACGACGGTCCGACCTATCCCGAGCCGCACGACGCGGTGATCGTGAGGGCCGACCTCATCCACCCCACCAGCATCCAGAACCGGGAGGCGCCCCGCTTCCGCATGTACGAGGAGTGGGCCCGCGAGGACGGCGTCGATCTTCTGCGAGAGAGCCGGGTGATCCGAAAGGGGCCGCGGTCGGTACGCGTCTACATGACGAGCCGCGCGCCGAACTTCGCGTTGACGGAAATCGCGGTGAAGACCGGTGACGAGGTGCACGTCATCGTCACGAACCAGGATCAGGTCGAGGACTTGTCACACGGTTTGACGGTGACCAAGCACGACGTGCAGTTCTTGGTGAACGCGAACGACACCAACAGCGCGACGTTCACCGCCGGTCCGCCCGGCGTCTATTGGTACTACTGCCCCTGGTTCTGCCACGCGATGCACCTCGAGATGCGCGGCCGACTGCTCGTCGAGCCGCGTTGAGCACTGGCCCGTCTCGGTGCCAGCTGCATCACTATAGACCGCTCGTTCGGGCCGCGGCGCACCCCCACCTCGGAGAAGTCGCATGAGTGGTCGGGTCGTACTGGTCGTCGCGAGCGTGCTCGTGCTCGCCGCCTCCGCGCGGGCGCAGCACGGCACCGCGCCGACGCGTATGGACTGCGCGCGCATGCCCTGCGCGGAGGTGCTGCCGGGCGCGGTGCGCTTCGAGCGGGAGCGTCCGAGCGGCGCAGCGAATCGGTCCGAAGGAGCGACCGACGTCGGCTACGCGGTCGGCTACGCGGCCGACGGATCGCGCGTCGGTTGGGTCGCGCTCTCCAACGAGCTCGTCGACGTGCCAGCCTACTCCGGCAAGCCGGTGGTGGTGCTCTTCGGGCTCGACGAGTCCGCCACCATCACCGGCGCGCGCGTGGTCCATCACGCCGAGCCGATCTTGCTCGCAGGCATCCCGGAGACGCAGCTCACCGGCTTCGTCGCCTGGTACGTCGGTCACCGGGCGGACGAGTCGATCAGCGTCGGTCAGGCCACGCGACGCGGCGGCGCGGTCACCGTCACGCGCGAGGTCGACGGTGAGCCGCAGCCGCAGGTCTTCGCCGCGGTGGACGTGATCAGCGGCGCGACGGTGACCGCCCTCGCCGCCAACCGCACGATCTTGGACGCCGCGCGCCGCGTGGGTCGCGAGGTCGGAATCCTCGAAGCCGAGGCCGCGTTGCGTGGGCGCTTCGTCGCGGACGGGGAGCCGTGGTCGTGGGCGCGCATGGAGGCCGAGGGCGTCTTCGGCCGTCTCACCGTCACCCAAGAAGACATGGGCCTGCCGCCGCGCACGGAGCCCTTCGTCGATCTCTGGTTCACGATCGCCGATGCGCCCGCGATCGGCCGCGGACTCTTGGCGACGGGCGACTACGATCACCTCGTCGCCCAGCTCGAGCCCGGCCAGCACCTGCTCGTGGTGCTCGGGCGCGGCACCAACTCCTTCAAGGGTTCGGCCTTCGTGCGCGGCGGAATCTTCGACCGGGTCCGCGTCCAACAGGGTCTCGAGGAGGTGCAGTTCCGCGACACCGACTACCAGAACCTCGGCCGCGTCGCCGCGCCCGACGCCCCGCGCTTCCGCGAAGGCGCGGTCTTCCTCACCCGCGGCGGCGCGCTCGATCCGGGGCGCCCCTTCGACCTCGTCTTTCTCGGCAGCCACCACGACTCGCGCGGCGCCTTCACGCGCGAGTTCCGCTCCTTCCCTGCCACCCACCAGCTCCCGGCGAGCGTCTACTTCGTCGAGAACCCACCCGAGGAGCGCACGATCTGGGAAGAGGCGTGGCATCGCCGCTTCGTCGACGTGATCGCGCTCGCGATCTGGCTCTTCCTCGTGATGGCGGTGTTCGCGCTGCGTCGCTGGACCTTCACGAGCGCCAAGGTGCTCGCAGGGCTGCACGTCACGAGCATGGCGGTGAGCTTCGTCTTCGTCGGTGTCTACCTCGGCGCGCAGCCCTCGGTCACGCAGATGCTCACGCTCGTCGAGGTGGTCGCGCGGGGCGGCGATCCGACCCTCTTCCTCGTCGAGCCGCTGCTCTTCGTGTCCTGGATCTTCATCGCGATCGTCTCGGTCGTCTGGGGCCGCGGCGTCTTCTGCGGCTGGGTCTGCCCCTACGGCGCGATGAGCGAGCTGATCCGGAAGCTCGCCGATCTCCTGAAGATCCGGCGCTTCGAGCTGCCCGATCGGATCCACCGCAAGCTCCGCTACCTGCGCTACGTCGTGCTCTTCGCGCTCCTCGCGAGTTTCCTCGTGTCCGCCACCGTCGGCGAGCGCGCGGCGGAGATCGAGCCCTTCAAGAGCACCTTCCTCGTGCCCTTCTGGAAGCGCGAGTGGTTCTTCGTCGCGTGGTGGGTCGTCCTCGCGGTCGCGTCGTTCTTCGTCTTTCGACCCTTCTGTCGTTACCTCTGCCCGATGGGCGCGGGCCTCGCGCTCTTCGGCAGCTTCCGGCTCTCCGGACCGAAACGACGCAACTTCTGCTCGAGCTGCAGCATCTGCCAGAAGGGCTGCGAGCCGCGCGCGATCGCGGACGACGGCACCATCGATCCACGCGAGTGTTTGAGCTGCATGGAGTGCGAGCAGACC
>CALJLK010000114.1 GCA_937982655.1 uncultured Sandaracinus sp. | reverse complement strand
GCCGCCGACTTCCCGACCGAGTCGGCGGGGTCAGCCGCCGACTTCCCGTCCGCGGTCGGCACCTGCAGCTCTTCGATCCGCACGCCGCGCGTCACGTTCGGATCGAAGCCGCTCGGATCGGCCAGCTCCTTCGAGCCCGCACCGCCCAGCTCGGAAGCAACGCCCACGAGCACCGCGCGTGGGGCTTCGGTGACGCCCGAACGGATCGCCGCGAAGCGATCGCCGAGCTTCACCACGTTCGCGTGTGTGCGCGCGCCGGTGAGCCGCGTGACCTCGTGGCTCGGGCCAATGCGCACCACGTCGGTTCGGCCCGCTTCGTCCACCGTGCAGATCACGTCGTCGCCGTCCCAGAGCGCCGGCACCGGCCAGCGGTCGTAGTCCGGCGCGCGCACGTGCTCGTTTCCGTCGAGGTCGATCACCACGAGGCTCCGGCCGGGGAGCGCGTCGTTCGAGACGCGGAGCTCGCGCGAGATCGCGATCCGCGCCGAGCTCGCGTCGAAGCGCGGCGCGTGCACGGAGACGCGCGCCTGCGGGCCGAGCTCGCGGACGTGGCCGGTGGCGACCTCGATCACGCGCAGGGTGTCCGCGTGGATCTGATCGTCCTCGAGGAGCGCACGCGCGGTCGCGATCCAGCGTCCGTCGGGCGAGAGATCCCAATCCGTCTCGCGGTACTCGCGGTCCGCGGTCGGCGTGAGATCGCGGCGGCCCTGCGCGTCGATCACCACGAAGTGCGGCGCGGCGCTCGGGATCCAATGGTCCCAGAAGCGCACCGTCATCGACGTGTAGCGCAGCCCGCTCGGGCCGCGCTTGCTGCGCTCCTTCGCGTGCTCGCGCTGTTTGTCGTGCACCACGCCGGGCCACACGTCGGTCTTCACGACGAGCACGTCGCCCGCGATCCGAAACTCCGAGACCCCGAGCGGCTCGTCCGTCACGCGCGTCGGCTCACCGAGGCTCGGCAGCGCCCACACCTGCGCGCGCTGGTCCTCGCCCTCTTCGGGGCTCTTGCCGATCGGACGGTTCGAGAGGAAGAGCAGCGCACCGTCGGCCCGAAAGCGCGGCGCGCGGTCGTTCCAGGGTCCGCTCGTGAGCTTCGTCGCGGGCGAGCCGTCGGCCGGGATCTTCCAGAGGTCGTGCACGTAGCGCGAGCCCTCGTCCTCCAGCCGCGCGATCGCGGCGGCGATCCAAGTGCCGCAAGGGCTCGGCGCGATCTCCGCGAGGCGACCGAGCGAGACGAGGGTGTCGACGTTCAACATCGCGGCGGACTCTACTCGCTGCACGCGCCGCGTCAGCCGCCGAAGAGGAGCGGCGGCGCACGATCCATCGTTCGGTTCTGCGCGGGTCGTGCGGGAGCTCGTCGTTCCCGTGATCGTTCTCGTTGTCTCGCTGTCGTTGTCGTGGTCGTGGTCGTGGACGGCGACGGCGACGGCGACCGGCGACGCACCGTGAGCGTTCGACACACCGAGCGCGGCGGCGCTCGGCGCTTCGAACACTCACCGCTCGCTGCGCGCCTCGGGCTCGGGATGCTCACGTGTGGTAGGTCGGCGCCGTGCGAACGGTGGAGCTCCCGGGTCGGTGGGACGACGCGCGCGTGGTCGAGCAGGTGCTCGCGTGGCGCGCGCGACCGGGGCTCGTCTGGCTCGACGGCGACGGCTCGCGCGCGGGCCGCTGGAGCTGGATCGCCTGCGCGCCGGACGAGGTCGTGGAGGTCGAGGCCGGGGGTGCACCGCTCGCCGCCTGGCGCCGCTTCGACGAGGGTCGCGAGCTCGATCCCGAGGGCGCGCACGTGCCGCGGTGGATCGGCTGGATCGCGTACGACGCGCTCTGGGACGACGCGCTCGACGGCCACGCGCCGCGCCGACCGAGCCGCGCGCGCGACGCCACGACGATGCGTTTCGCTCGTCATTCGTGGGTGATCGGGGTCGATCACGCGAACGGCCGCGCCTACGTCTTCGCGGACGACGAGGCGGCGCTCGAGCGATGGCGCGCCCTCGATGGCGCTCGCGAGTCGTCGAGCACGACGTCGAGAACGTCGTCGAGCACGACGTCGCCGAGCGTGTCCCCGTCGACGACGGCACGCGAGCACGACGTGGTCGCGTCGGTCACCGAGCTGCACGCCACGCCCGCGGAGGACCATCGCCGCGCGATCGAGGCGGCCCGCGAGGCGATCGCGCGTGGAGAGCTCTACCAAGTGAACCTCGCGCGTCGCTGGGAGGGACGCTTCGAAGGCGAGCCGCTCGCCCTCGCGCTCGCGATGCGGCGGGCGAGCCCGGTGCCGCTCGGGATGTTCGCGCGGACGAACGACGGCGCGGTGATCGGGCGCAGCATGGAGCGCTTCCTCCATTGGGATCGCGAGGTGCTCGAGACGTGTCCGATCAAGGGCACGATCGCGCGCGCGCGGTCGGGCGACCCTGGCGCCGACACCGACACCCACGAAGCCTCGGCGCTGCGCGGCGATCCGAAGGAGCACGCCGAGCACGCGATGATCGTGGATCTGCTGCGCAACGATCTCGCGCGCGTCGCCCGCACCGGCAGCGTCGAGGTGGTCGATCCGCTGCGCGTCGAGGCCTACGCGAAGCTGCACCACCTCGTGACGACGGTGCGGGCGCGGACTCGGCCCGCCACGACCGATGGTGCCGAGCTCGGGCTGCGCGACGTGCTCGCGGCGACCTTCCCGCCCGGCAGCGTGACGGGCGCGCCGAAGGTCGCCGCGGTCGAGCTCATCGACGCGCTGGAGCCCTTCGATCGCGGCGTCTATTGCGGCGCCTACGGCTACGTCACGCGCGGCGGACACCTCTCCCTCGCGGTGGCGATCCGCACCGCGGTGATCGAAGGCGCGCGGGTGCGCTACTTCGCGGGCGGCGGCATCGTCTGGCCTTCGGACGCCGAGCGTGAGGTCGCGGAGACGGACCTGAAAGCGCGTGTCTTCCTCGACGCGGTCGAGAGCCTCGCGCGCCCTCGCTGACCGCGGTCGACGCCTTTCGTACGCGCGACTGCTCGGCGGCGCTCGTGTCGCTCGACGCGTCGCGTGCTGCACCGGCAAGTCACGCGAGCCCCAGCAGCCCGTTGAAGAACTCTTCGAGTCCTTCAGCGGACTGCCTCTTCGTTCTGGGGTCTTTCAAAAAGACCCCCTCCAGCGGGCAAAGCCCACCGGAGCCTCCCCCAAAACACGCGGCTCCGTTGAAGAACGAGGTTCTTCAACGGGCTGTTAGGGGGTGGGCGCGTCGCTGCGTGACGCGTCGCGAGGCGGAAAACCACGCAATCCCCTGGTGCCGGGCGTCCTGTCGCTCAACGCGTCGCGAGCTGCACCTGCAAGCGCCGCGATCCCCAGGCGCCGGGCGTGTCCTCGAAGTGCCCCGCGATCGCGGTGCCGCACGCACCACAACGACCGCCCTCGAGGTTCCATCCGGTGATGCGGTATCCGTCGCGTCCGATCACGCGGGCCTGGCAGCTCGGGCAGCGCGTGCTCTGCCCTTCGGGGTCGTGGACGTTGCCGGTGTAGACGTACCGAAGACCCGCCTCGTGCGCGATCGCGCGGGCGCGTTGGAGCGTCGCAGGTGGGGTCGCCGGGACGTCGTGCATGCGCCAATCCGGATGGAAGGCGGAGAAGTGCAGCGGCACGTCCACCGAGAGCTCGTCCGCGACGAAGCGGCTGAGCGCGCGCAGCTCGTCGTCGCCGTCGTTGTGTCCGGGGATCAGGAGCGTGGTGATCTCGGTCCAGACGTGGCTCTCGTGCACGAGCCAGCGGAGGGTGTCGAGCACCGGCGCGAGCTCCGCGGTGCAGAGCTTCCCGTAGAAGCCCTCCGTGAACGCCTTCAGATCCACGTTGGCGGCGTCCATCGGCGCGAAGAAGTCCGCCCGCGCCTCCGGCTTCACGTAGCCCGCGGTCACCGCGACGTTCTTCAGGCCCCGCGCGCGGCAGGCGTGCGCCACGTCGACCGCGTACTCGAGGAAGATCACGGGATCGTTGTAGGTGTACGCGACCGACCGCGCGCCGGTGCGCACCGCGGCGTCCGCGATTTGTTCGGGGGAGGCTTCGTCTTGCAGACGATCCATCGCACGCGCCTTCGAGATGTCCCAGTTCTGACAGAACTTGCACGTCAGATTGCAGCCCGCGGTGCCGAAGGAGAGCACCGAAGAACCCGGAAAGAAGTGCGCGAGCGGCTTCTTCTCGATCGGGTCGACGCAGAAGCCGCTGGAGCGTCCGTACGTGGTGAGCACCATGCGATCGCCCTCGCGCGCGCGGACGAAGCAGAGGCCACGCTGTCCGTCGGAGAGCGTGCATTCGCGGGGACAGACGTCGCAGCGGAGGCGACCGTCCGGCATCGCGGAGTAGTGACGAGCGGGGAACGAAGAGTCGGTCATGACGAGGCGCGCGCGGGGGGCTGCATCCACGATCCACGAGGATCCCACGCGACGCGTCAGCCTGAGCACGCGATCGCGAGGTGTCATCGGGCACGCAGATCCTGCGTCGAAACCGCATGCGGATCGCCCGTGAGCGCGCGCGCTCGACACCTCCGCGCGCGCCCCTTACTCCTTTCTTCATGCGGATCCGCGAGCCCGCCGTCGCCGGCCTCTTCTATCCCTCGGACCCCACGCAGCTTCGCGCGGCGATCCGCGGGTACCTCGACGACGCCCGCGGTCACGCCCCCGCGGTGCCCGTCGCGCTGATCGCGCCCCACGCGGGATACGTGTATTCGGGACCGATCGCGGGCAGCGCGTACGCGAGCATCGCGGCGCTGCGGGGTCGGCTCGATCGCGTCGTGATCCTCGGCCCCGCGCACCGCGTCCCCTTGCGTGGGCTCGCGATCCCTTCCGTCGACGCGCTCCGCACCCCGCTCGGCCTCGTGCGCCTCGACATCGCGGCGCGCGAGCGGCTCGGGCCGCTTCCCTTCGTCACGATCGACGATCATCCGCACCGCCAGGAGCACGCGCTCGAGGTCCAGCTGCCGTTCGTGCAGGAGGTCCTCGGTGACGTGCCGGTCTTGCCGGTCGTGGTGGGGCACGTGCATCCCCACGACGTCGCGCGCGCGCTCGAGGCGATCTGGGACGAACGCACGCTGGTGATCGTCAGCAGCGATCTCTCGCACTACCTCCCGCGGCGGATCGCGGAGCGCACCGACGCGGAGACCCGCGACGCCATCGAGGCCCTCGCGCCCGAACGGTTCGAAGAGAACAGCGCATGTGGGCGGCTGCCGATCGCGGGCCTGCTCGAGCTCGCGAAGAAGCGCGGGCTGGAGGTCACGACGCTCGATCTACGCACCAGCGGCGACACCGCGGGCACGGGCGACGAGGTGGTCGGCTACGGCGCGTTCGCGCTGACGCCGAGGCGAGCGCGTACGCACGAGCACGCTCCGCGTGAGCACGGGCCGCACGAGCACGCGTCGCACGAGAACGGGCCGCACGAGAACGGGCCGCACGAGAACGGGCCGCACGAGCACGGCTCCGATCCGCGCTCGCACGCGCAGGAAGCGCTCGACCGACAGCTCCTCGAGCTCGCCCGCCGCTCGCTCGCCCACGCGGCCGAGCACGGTCGCGCGCCCGCGCTCTCGCTCGAGGCGCTTCCTTCGGCGCTCCGAGCCCCGGGCGCGTCCTTCGTGACCCTGCGACGCCGCCGCGATCACGCGCTGCGCGGCTGCATCGGCACGCTGGAGGCGCGGCGGCCGCTTGCGCTCGACGTGATCGAGAACGCGACCTCCGCGGCGCTTCACGACACACGCTTTTCGCCGGTGAGCCCCGACGAGGTCGAGGGCCTCGACGTGTCGATCTCGGTGCTCGCGCCGCCGACGCCGCTCGACGTGCGGAGCGAAGCCGAGCTCCTGCGGATCGTGCGGCCCGGCGTCGACGGCCTCGTGATCGAGGACGAGCTCGGTGGTCGACGCCACCGCGGCGTGTTCCTGCCGGCGGTGTGGCGCGAGGTGCCCGATCCGCGCGACTTCCTCGACGCGCTCCGCCACAAGGCGGGGCTGCCGCTCGGACACTGGAGCCCGACGATGCAGGTGGAGCGCTTCACCGTGCACGAGATCGGCAAGGAGTGAGCGGCGCATCGATCAACTCGTATCGGCTGGCTCTCAAATCCACTTCTTGCGTCGAAAATAAACCAACAAACCACCGGTGATGCACAGCATCAGACCGAGCGCGTACGGATAGCCGAACGACCACCGCAGCTCCGGCATGTTCGCCGGATGTTCGGTGTCGAAGTTCATCCCGTAGAGACCGGTCACGAAGCTCAGCGGCATGAAGATGGTCGCGATCAACGTGAGCACCTTCATGATCTCGTTCATGCGGTAGCTGACGGACGTCATGTAGAGGTCCACGAGGCTGTTGCAGAGCTCGCGGTGGCTCTCCACGAGCTCGACGAGCTGCACGGTGTGGTCCGCGGTGTCGCGCAGGTAGAGGCGTGTGTCCTCGGTGATGCGCCCGCCTTCTTCGCGAAGTACGAGCGCGAGCGCGTCCCGGAGCGGCCAGATCGCGCGGCGAATGGAGAGGAGATCGCGCTTGTGGAGCTGGATCTCTTCGAGCGCGCGCGGCTCCGGATTCGTGAAGAGCCCGAGCTCGATGCGCTCGAGCTCGGTGCCGACGAACTCGAGGACCGGAAACACCCCGTCGACCACGGAGTCGAGCAGCGCGTACGCGAGGTAGTCCGCGCCGCGCGTGCGGATGCGGCCGACGGCTTTGCGGATGCGCTCGCGGACCGGCTCGAAGACCTCCGCCTCGCGCTGTTGGAACGACACCACGAAGCCGTCGCCGAGGAAGAGGCTGACCTGGTCGATGTCCACGCCGTCCTCGGGCGAGAAGACCATGCGCGCGACGATGAAGAGGTCGTCGCCGTAGCGCTCGAGCTTCGGGCGCTGATGGGAGTGCGTGACGTCTTCGAGCGCGAGCGGGTGGATCTGGAAGCGCTCGCCGATCGCACGCAGGAGCTGCTCGTCGCCGAGACCCACCACGTCGAGCCAGACCACCGGGTACTTCGCCTTCACCCGCTCGAGCTCCGCGAGGCTGCAGGCCGCGTGCTCTTCGAGGCCGTCGGCGGAGTAACCGAAGACGCGCAGGCGCGGGCGCGGCGCCTCGGGATCGATGAAGAGCGTGCCCGGCGACGCGCCGATCTGTGGGAGGGTGACGCGCTTCTTGCGCTTCTTGCGCTTTCGGCCTTCGAGCTCGTTTTCGGCCATGTCGACGACGGTGCCACGCCCCGCGCCTGCACCACGAATTGGCGACAGAGACTCCCCCGATGGCAGCGTGCGATCGAGCGCGTGACGAAGGCGCGCTCGAAGGACTTCGTCTCCGTCGCACCGTCGCACCCTCTCCGTCACGGCGTCACCGTCGTCCGCGGATCGCGCGACCCACGCGGCGAAGGCGTTGCGTGAGCGCCACGATGACCGAGTCGACCGAGAGCCCGCAGTGGTGGGGAGCACACGAGGTGCCGGAGGAGGGGCTCACCCTCCAGATCGGCGCGTTGGTGTTGCTCGTGCAGCGCGATCCACGCGAGTGGCACCTCGCGCACCGCCGCGACGGGACGCTCGGCGACGAGGCGGCGGTGATCTCGCAGGGTGCCGACTTCGACGCGTCGCCACTCGCGGGCGAGCGCCGCGTGCTCGTGCGCGACGCCGGCCGCGCGCTCGAGCTCATGCCGCGTCTGGCCGATCGTGCGGTGGTCGCGCGCCCCGTGAAGCCGCTGCGGCTGCCGGCCGGCGAGCGAATCGATCTCTTCGTCGGCACGCCGCTCTTCGTTCTCTTTCGCCTGCCCGCGGGGCCCGAGCTCGACGAGCTCCCGTTGATCGTGCCGCCCGAGACCTGGTTCGGGCCGTCGCCGGTGCGCGGCGAGCTCTGCTACTCCGCGCGCACGCGGGCTGCGATCGAGCTCGACGAGCTGCCGCGCAACCTCAACCGCGCGCTCACGCGCGTCACGCTGATCAACCACGCGAAGGACGCGATGAACGTCGAGCGCATCCGCTTGCCGGTGACGCGCCTGCGGCTCGGTTTCGACGACTCGATCGGGCGCTTCGTCACCGATGACGTGGAGCTCGAGCGCGAGAGCGACGGCGAGACCGCGAACCTCGAGATCCGCGCGCTGCCGAAGACCGCGCGCGCGCTGACGCCGCCGCGGGAACCCGCGCGTTCGGCTTGGAAACACGCGCTGAGCGCGCTCTGGGCCTGATCGAGAAACGGCCCAGTCACGGGACAGCACGGTCGCGGGACAGCACGGTCGCGGGACAGCACGGTCGAGGAACGCATGGACGAGATCGTCGCGGGATTGAAGACGTGGTTCGACTCGATCGGGTGGAGCTCGATCGTGCGCGCGGTCGGCATCTTCTTGGTCGGGCTCCTGCTCGCGCGCCTACTCGGGAGCTTTCTCGGGCGCGTCTTCGGAGGTCGCGTCGATCCGCAGCGCCGCATGCTGCTGCGTCGCGCGGGCTTCTACCCGGTGGTGCTCCTCGCGGGGGCGGCCGCGCTGCGCGAGCTCGGCTTCGATCTGAGCGTCTTCCTCGGCGCGGCCGGCATCTTCACCGTCGCGATCGGCTTCGCATCGCAGACCTCGGCCTCGAACGTCATCAGCGGGCTCTTCCTCATCGGCGAGCGCGCCTTCGGGGTGGGCGACGTGATCGAGGTCGCGGGGATCTCGGGTGAGGTGCTCGCGATCGATCTCTTGAGCGTGAAGGTGCGCACCTTCGACAACCTCTACGTGCGCATCCCGAACGAGACGATGGTGAAGTCGAACGTCACGAACCTGAGTAGGTTCCCGCTGCGACGGATCGATCTCGTGCTGCGCTTCGGCTACGGCGCGGATCTCCAGCGCGTGCGGGAGCTGCTCCTCGAGATCGCGGACGCGGAGCCGCGGGTGCTCGACGAGCCTCGTCCGCTGGTGTTCGTACAGGAGTTCGAGGCGACGAGCGTGCGCCTGCAGTTCAGCGTGTGGGCGCGGCGCGAGCTCTTCCTCGACGTGCGCACGACGCTGCAGGCCGAGGTGCATCGGCGCTTCGACGAAGAAGGCATCGATCGCCCGCTCGCGCGCATGTTGGTGAACGCGCCCGCGTGACGTCGGCTCTCGAAGGGGCACGAACCGAGGCGACGGATCGCGCGCCGTGAGAAGACGAAGGCCGCGGGTCCCGTTCGCTCGTCGGATCGAGAGGGGCGCGTGTCGTCCAAGTCTCGGACACGATTCGCGATTCCGACGCGACGCTGGTTCGCGTCGGAATCGGCCGCGCCACGCGTCGACGTTCCGAGTGGACGTACGTCCACGTCCGGGGGCACCGTGCGGCCATGCTTCGCTTGCTCTTCGGCTCGTTCGTGATCCTCTCGGTCGCGTGCTCGACGAGCACGGTCGGGGAGCCGTTGCCCGACGGCGCGGCGCCCACGGGCGTGTGCCGCGGGGTCGCGAAATCGTGCTGGGACTTCGAGTCGGGCGCGGAGTGCCTCGAACAGCAAGGCTGCCTCGCGGAGCTCGGCTGCGTGAGCGAGGCCCCCGGCTGCAGCGCGCTCGGTCGCAGCACGTGCTCGGTCCAGCCGAGCTGTCGTTGGGAAGAGAGCGCGTCGCGCTGCACGGTCGACGCCACGCGCTGCACGCCGATCGGGGAGCGCGCGAGCTGCGAGGCGAGCGACGGGTGCCGCTGGGACCTCGGCTGCCGCGGCGATGCGATCGCGTGTGACGACCTGACGCCGAGCGAGTGCGAAGCCCAGGACGGCTGCGTGCTCGAGCGGCGTTGAGCACACGTCGCGCGAAGCTTGCGATCGCTCGCGAGGAGCTCTCGCGGCTCCCGACTGCTCGACGTCCGAGATCTCTGTGTGCTCTCGATGCGCCTGCCCTCGACGCGCCTGCCCTCGACGCGCCTACTCTCGACGCGCCTGCCCTCGACCCGCCTGCCCTCGACCCGCCTGCTCTCGACGCGTCTGCTCTCGACGACGCGCTGCTCTCAACGCGGAGGTGCCAACGCGCTCGCGCGTTCGCTCGTGACGGGCAACGCGCGCGCAGGCGGGCCCCAGCGCACCGTCTCCGCCGCGCCCGAGATCACGAGCCGATGCCGCGTCGGATCGTCGACGCTCGCGACCACCACGCCGCGCCCTCGCGCCACGTAGGCCACGAAACGACAGTCGGGCGAGAAGCTCGGATCCTTCGCGGCCATCCCGGGCGGTGAGAGCACGCGACGCTGACCGCGGTCGACGTCGAGCATCTCCACCCGCATCGCGCCGCCGAGCCGCGTGTACGCGAGCAGGAGGCCACGCGACGATTGGCAGAGGCTCGGGGTCTGCGTCTCGCCCGGGCTCGTGATCGCGACCGACGACGTCAGCGTGCCGTCCGCGCCGAGGCGTCCGAGGTGCACGCGCGGCGTGCCGTCGCGATCGGAGACGAACGCGAGCCGATCGCCCGCGCAGCTCGGGCTCACGTCGATGCCCGGGTGCTCCGTGAGCCGCCGCAGGCTCGTGCCGTCGCGCTGCGCGAGCCAGACCTCCGCGTCGCCCGAGCGCGACGACGAGAGCACGAGCGCGTCGTTGCAGCTCGCGATGCCCATGTCGGTGCCGCCGCTCTCCATCACGACGCCGCCCGCCGCGTGCTCGTGGGTGAGGAAGGTGCGGTGCGGCTCGAGCACCGACCACCAGAGCACGGCGCCCACGAAGCCCGGCAAGAGCGCGCTCGCGTGCTCGCTCGACACCCGCCGCGGCGCGAAGCCGTCCCACTCCGCGACGAAGACTTGTTTGCGTCGCCCTGGATCGCGCCGCGCGAAGGCGAGCCGCCCCTCGAAGCTCGGGCGCTCGCCGGTCAGCGCGAGGGCGAGATCGCGCGCGACCGCGTGCCCGAGCGCGCGCAGCTCGTTGCCGCGGTGCGACACGAAGAGCGGCGTGGTCTCGTCGGTGCCGTCGACCTCGAGCGAGATCGCGAAGCCGTCCCCTTGGGGTCGCACGTAGGCGCGTGCGTCGCGACCGCTGCCGGGGCGCGTCACCACGATCGCGGGCACGAGCTGAAGGTCCGCTTCGAGCAGCGCGCGCACCTCGCGCACCGCGCTCGACGGCTCGCCGCTCACGTGCAGGCCGACGCGCACCTCCGGGCGACGCATCGCGCCGAAGGTCGGCGCAGCGGCTTCCGCGGCGACGTCTGACGTCGCATCTCGCGAGGCCTCTTGCGCGCGGCCGTGAGGGACGATCGCGCAGAGCGCGAGGAGCGCGCTCGACATCAGCAGCCCGCGGAACATCGCGCGCAGTGTGGCAGGGAGCGCGCGCGACGTCAGCGGCGCTTGCGACGGCGGCGCGCGGCTTCGTCGTCCGGCAGGTCGAGGCGCACGGGGATGCGCTCGGTGTGCGTCGAGAGGATCACCATCGTCTCGGTGTGCGAGACCCCTTCGAGCTCGCGGATGCGACGGATGAGCTGCTCGAGCGCGGAGGTGTTCCGCACCTTCACCTTGATGAGCAGCGTGTGCCCGCCCGTGACGTGGTGCATCTCGAGGATCGAGGGCGTCTCGTCGACCCATTGTTCGAACGCGTCGACGCGCTTCGGATCCGAGATCGTGACGCCGATGAACGCCGCCACGTCGATGCCCACGCGGCGCGCGTCGATCTGCGCGTGGTAGCCGACGATCACGCCGGCTTGCTCCATCTTGCGCACGCGCTCCATCACCGCGGGCGCGCTCAGACCCACCTTCTCGCCGACGCGCTTGAGGGAGATCTTCGCGTCGTCCTGGAGCTCGTTCAGGAGCTGCGCGTCGATCGCGTCGAGCTCGAAGATCTCGTCCTGCAACTCGTCCATCGCTACCCCTTCGGCCCCCGTTCGCCCCGGCGCAGTGGTCGGTTCGATCCGCAGTCGCCATCCGAATCGAGCGCGTCCTCGCGACGCCTCTCGCCCTCGGATCGTTCGGCGAACCGCGACCGAGGCGGAACGGTTAGCGCGCGACGATGCGAGCTGTCAACGCGCGACCGAACGAAACGCGAGCCCGATCGCGGAGCCGCCCGCACGAAAGCGACAGCCCGCCGAAGAGCGGACGCTCCTCGGCGGGCTGCGGACCCTCGAGCAAGGACTCAGAGCGACCGCGCGATCACGGGAGAGGGATGGGAGACGAGCTCGCGCGGACGCTCATTGGGTCATTCCAAACCGAATCGTTCGAAGGGACGTCCGAATCATTCGTAGTAGGTGACGGTCAGCGTGTAGCTCGACGCCGTGTAGCCGTTCACCGCCACGAACGCCTGGGTCGCGCCGCTCGGCACCGTGAGCTCGCAGACCTCGTTGCTGTCGCCCGCGTAGGGGCGACAGGTGTAGGTCGTCGCGGTCGGGCGCGAGCCGAAGCGCACGTAGAGGTCGGCGTCGCCGGTGCCACGAAGGGCGGCGCGGAAGGGAGTGCCCGCGCGAACCGGGATTCCGTCGTAGAACTGGGCGCGACCCTGCGCGAGCGCCTGCGAGTCGGTGAGGGTCTGCGCGCTCGGCGCGGGCGACGGATCGGGCGTCGGACCGGGCGTCGGACTGGGCGTCGGACCGGGCGTGGGCCCCGGGCTCGGCGCGCCGCCGGAGACCCCGAGGAAGCTCAGGAAGACGTCCGCGCGCGTGTTCACGCCGTAGCTCGTGCAGAACTGATCGCCGTAGCTCGTCACGCCGGCCACGAGGTACTGTCCGCTGGAATTCCGATAGAGCGCGGGTCCACCCGAGTCGCCGTTGCAGGTGTTTCGGCCATTGCCGCCGTAGCGGAAGGTGGAAGCGCTCACCTGCGTGATCGGCATGACCACCGCGCGCTTGATGCCGCCGCCGGTCTGCGTGCTGCCGTTGCTGACGCCGTAGCCGACGTGGAGCAGATCGGTACCGACCCACGCGCTCGTGATCGAGGGGACCACGCCGATCGGCGTCACGCCGGGCGGCGCGGAGGCGAGGTCGAGGTACGCGATGTCGTTCACGAGGCGACGCGAGTCGTACGAGGGATGCGGCACTGCGCGCACGACGCGCGTGCTCGTCTGGATCTGTCGGTTCGACGGGCCGGTGATGAACGAGAGCGACGACACGCGGACCCCCTCGATGCAGTGCGCGGCGGTGAGCACGCGCGTCGGCGTGATGAGCGTGCCGGTGCAGAAGGTGCTGCTGCCGTACGCGAGGGCTCCGACCGCGGGCAGGTCGGAGAACGCGGACCCGCCGACGATCTCGTCGCCCTTGCCGTCCACGCCGTCGCCTTCGATCGGTTCGCCTTCGAGCGAGCCGCCACCGAGCAGGCCGGGCTCGTCGAGGCCCGCGCAGCCCGCGAGGGCGAGGAGCACGGTGAGCGTTCCTCCCCAGAGGGGCTGTCGCCAGCCCCTCCCCCACGGGGCGTGGTTCGAAACGGAATCGTGCACAACGGAGCGGACACAGTCCGCGGAGGTGCACGATTCCGTGAGACGGTCGCGACCGCGCGCAAGCGCGGTGCGACAAAGCCCCGAGGGGCCCCCTCCCACGAGCCTACGTTCGCTTCGCTCGCTGCGCGCCGTCCAGCAGGGCGGCTTGCGAAATCGGCTGTGCTTCTTTCCGGAAGAGGAGAAGAATCGCGACATGAGTTCCTCCGAACGCCGGACGGAGCTCACCCTCACGGCGCGGCGTCCTCCGCGTCGTCGAGCGCTCCTTCGACCTCGCAGTTTCAGGTGGGCGAGGGTTCGGCGTTGATTGCCCGTCTAGTGCGCAACGAGCGTACAGAGCGATCACGAAACTCGTGAGCAAACACACTTGGGCGCGCGATCGGGGTCCCGCGGGAAGCTCGAAGAAACAGTGAACGCCGCTCCAACTGCGCGTCCCAGGATGCGGATCGCGGATTGGTGCATCCGCCGCAACGAGCCGCTAACGCGCAGGTGATTGATGCGTCGGTGGGACGAGTGGGCCGTTTGCGTCGCCGAACACGTCGCCGAACACGTGCCTACGTCGCCGAACACGTGCCTACGTCGCCGAACACGTCGCCGTCCACGACCACGTCCACGTTCACGTCCACGTTCACGACCACGTCCACGTTCACGACCACGATGATGACGACGACGATCACGTTCGTGGTCGTGTTCGCTCGTGCTCGCTCGCTCGCTCAGCTCGTGCGAAGCGCGAGCTTGTCCGCCACGTGGCGCAGCACCGCGACGCCTTCGCGATCGAGGGGCGCGCGCTCGAGCACCGCGGTCGCCTTCGCGTGCAGCTCGTGCAGGCGCTTCTCGACGTTGGCCTTCGCGCCGCTCGTGACGAGCAGCTCCGCCGCCGCCGCGACCTCCGCGTCGCTCGGCTCGCCCTTGCCGCTCATGAGCCGATCGAGCGCGTCGCGTCGGCCCACCGGGAGCAGGCGCTCGCACTCCGCCACGAGGCTCGTGCGCTTGCGATGCGGCAGATCGTCACCCGGCTTCCCGGTCTTCTCGAGATCGCCGAAGGTGCCGAGCAGATCGTCGGCGAGCTGGAACGCTTCGCCGAGCGGGTTGCCCCACGCGAGCAGCGCGTCGATCTGTTCTTTCGTCGCGTCGCCGAGCAGCGCGCCGAGCATCAGCGGGCCACGCACGGTGTACGAGCCGGTCTTCAGGTCGTGCATGCGCGAGACGTCGGGGTTCGCGGTGCAGTCGAGGTGCTGACCGACGATCACTTCCTTCTGGATCGTCACGAAGCGCGCGTTGGCCTCGGCCTGGCGGTGCGCGGGGAAGGGGCTCTCGAAGAAGAGCTCCCACGCGTACGCGCACGCGAGATCGCCCGCGAGGATCGCGAGCGAGGCCGCGACGTGGGTCTCGTACTTGCGCTCGTAGATCTTGTGCACCGCGGGACCGCCACGGCGCTCGTCGTCTTGGTCCATCCAGTCGTCGTGGATGAGCAGGTACGACTGCAACACCTCGAGCGCCGCGCCGACGCCCGTGCTCGCATCGTCGACGCCGTCCGGCTTCACCGCGCGGTACGCCGCGTCGAGCACGATCGGGCGCAGCCGCTTGCCGCCGCGCATCGTGAGGTCGTCGATGCCCTCCGCGAGCTCCACGCTGTCTGGCGAGGTCGCGCGCACCTCCGCGAGCTTGTCCTTCAGGTACGCCACGAGGCGTCGGTCGATGCGGTCACGGACGGAGAGCAGGCGCGCGGAGACGTCGGTCATGCGGCGCGTCTACGCCGCGCGACTCGGGCACGCAAACGCGAAACGAGCGTTCGGTCGCGAACGAACGGCGGACTCCGAAAGCGTCGATCGCTCGGGAAAAATCGGGTCTCGGCTCGCCCTGCGCCCACGACGCTTCGCCCCCGCTCCGCGACCGCTCGCCCTTCGGTGCCTTGCTGGAAATCCCGCGCGGTGCAGGAAAGGCCGGCCGCAACGCGCCACGCGTTCGGATCCGGGCTTCGCCGACACGGCAGCCCGAAGCGCGCGACCACCCGAGCAGGTTGCCGGACGGACGCGCAGGCTCGAAAGGGATACGATCATGGGCGCTCTCGTGACCACGGACGCGAAGAAGAACGGCGAGCACGGCAAGCTCGACATCACGGAGCGCAAGGCCGATCACCTCGACCTCTGCGCGACCGACGCGGTCGCGTTCAAGCAGCAGACGACGCTCCTCGAAGGCGTGCGCCTCGTCCATCAGTCGCTTCCAGATCTGCACGTCGACGAGATCGATCTCTCGGTGTCGCTGCTCGGCAAGAAGCTGCGCGCGCCGATCGTGATCGCGGCGATGACGGGCGGTCACGAGCGCGCGGCCGAGGTGAACCACACGCTGGCGGCGATCGCGAACGAGCGCGGCTACGGCTTCGGCCTCGGCAGCCAGCGCGCGATGCAGAAGCGGCCCGACACCGCGTGGACCTTCCAGGTGCGCGAGCACGCGCCGGACGTTCTGCTCCTCGGCAACGTCGGCGTGGTGCAGGCGCGCGACATGGATCCCGAGACGATCGCGGCGATGATCCGCGAGGTCGGCGCGGACGCGCTCTGCGTGCATTTGAACCCCGCGATGGAGCTCGTGCAGCCGGGCGGCGACCGCGACTTCACGGGCGGCACCGAGACGATCGCGCGCCTCGTGAAGGCCCTGCCGGTGCCGGTGGTCGGCAAGGAGACCGGCAACGGCATCAGCATCGAGACCGCGCGCAAGCTCTTCGCGGCGGGCGTGCGCACCTGCGACACGAGCGGCGCGGGCGGCACGAGCTGGGTCGGCGTGGAGACGCTGCGCGCGACGGGCGATCAGAAGACGCTCGGCGAGCTGCTCTGGGATTGGGGCGTCCCGACCGCGGCGAGCGTGCACAACGTCGTGACCGCGGGCATGGCGGCGATCGCGACCGGCGGCATGCGCGACGGCTACGACGCCGCACGGGCGATCGCGCTCGGCGCCTCGGCGGCCGGCTTCGCGCGCCACGTCTTCATGGCGTTCACGCAAGGTGGCCGCGCGGGCGCGGAGGCGTTCCTCACGCGCGTCGAGAACGAGCTGCGCGCGGTGATGCTGCTCGTGGGCGCGAAGGACGTCGCGGCGCTGCAGAAGGCGCCGCGCTTCGTCACCGGCGAGCTGCGCGACTGGATGGACCTCGCGCGCTGAGCGCGATCACGTCGAGTGGACGTGGTCGTGGTCGTGAACGGCGACGGCGACGGCGACGACGGTCCGGTGTGTCGACGAACGACGACGACCACGAGTGCGCGTGAACGACGCCGCACGACGCGCCTCCGATCACGTCACTGCGATCACGTCGCGTCCACGAAACGCGCGACGATCCACGCGCCGCGCCGTCCGCCCGCGACGCGCGACCGCTCCGCGAGGTCCGCGACCACGACGTCGAGGCGGTCCTCGCTCGCGAGCCGATCGGCCACGAGCGTGTCCTCCAGACGCCCGCACGCTTCGCCGAGCGCGAGCGCGAGGCCCTGCGTCTCCGCGACGTCGAGCCGCGTCGAGAGGATGCCGTCGCGCAGCTCCGTGGTGCGGAGCGCGCCGTTCGCGGTCTGCAGGTAGACGATCGCCTCGCCCTCGCCGAGCAGCCAGAGCCGATCGCCGATCGTGAGCGCGGCCGCCCAGAGCGGGTGCGCGTCGGGGAGCTGCTTGCGCGCGCGCACGCGTTCGATCTCCGACGCGACGTGGGTGTGTAGATCGCGCACCGCGGTCCCATCGTCCGCGCCGCTCCAGCAGCTCGGGCTCGACCACAACCGATGCGCGACCGCGTCGCACGCGGCGGCGCAGAGCACCGACGCGCACGGCTCCTCTTCGTCGAGACACGCGACGACCGCGAGCTCCGCGCGCCACGCGCGACGGCTGCCGGTCGGCAACGCACCCGACGCTTCGACGAGCTCGAGGCGATGCTCGAGCCGTGCGACGAGCCGCGCACACAACGCCTCGTCGAGGCACGCGGAGGTCGCGATCGGAGGCACGGTGCCCTTGCCGTGATCGAGGCGCAGGGTGGCGTCGTCGGCGCGCTCGCGGTGCAGCGGGAAGACACCCACCGGCTCGCGGCCTTCACGCGGACGGACCCTGGATTCCTGCGGACGGGATTCGTGCTCGACGGTCATGGGGACCTCCTCGGTGTGCGCCGCCACGACGTGGACGGGCGCGAAGCACGAGAGGAGCAGCGCGCGTGCCGCCGAATTGTCCTGTCTTTGCGAGCGAAGCCCGCGGCGTGGACGCCACGGCGTGGCGGAGCGCCCCATGCAATCGACGCGTGTCGCGGCGATCACGGCGACCCGGCGCCGCGCGACAATCACGGCGACGCCACGCCGCGCGGCAATCACGGCGGGCTCGGCTCAGACCAGCGCCGTCGGCTCCAGATCGTGCGGCCGCTGCGCGAGCTCGGCGTCCGTGAGGCGCGCGTAGAGCTCGACGAGGTTGCCGTCCGGATCGCGGAGCCAGAGCTCGTGGAGCGGTGTGCCGCGCCAGGTGGTGCGCGGCGGCTTCTCGATCGTGGCGCCGAGAGCGCGCGCACGGTGGTACGCGTCGATCACGGCCGCGCGATCGGGGAGCGCGACGCCGAGGTGGTAGAGCGCGTTGGGCTGCGCGATGGCGATCCCGTCGTCGACGAGCACGACGAAGTTGAGCGCGAGCGGCGCGCTCACGAAGGTCGCGTAGCGGTGCGTCCACTCCTTCGGCTCGACCCCGAGCAGCCACGCGTAGAACCGAACGCTGCGCGGGACGTCGCGGCTGCGGAGCGAGAGGTGGTGCTCGATCGGCGCGAGCGGCTCGGGCAGATCGCGCAGCGATTCGAGGATCGCGAGCCTCCCGTCGATGCGATCGGCCGCGGTGCGGAAACGTTCGAGCAGCGCGTCGCGATCGAGGTGCGGCGCCTCGCCGACGAGCGGCGGCGCGGGGTCTTCGATCGGCCAATGAAGGCGACGCGCGTTGCCGAGGAAGACGGGACAGACCTCTTCGGCGCAGAGCGTGATCACGGTGTCGACGGTGCTCGGATCGATGGTGTCGACGCTCTTGGACGCGTGACCGTCGAGCGAGATCCCGCGCTCGGCCATCACCTCGATCGCGAAGGGGTTCACGCGCGACGGCTGCGAGCCCGCGCTCTGGATTCGCACCCGAGCGCCGAAGCGCGCGCGCGCGAGGCCCTCGGCCATCTGGCTGCGGGCGGAGTTCGCCACGCAGAGGAAGAGCACACTGTCGAAACGCATGAATCTCCTTTGTTTCTGGTCGGATTGACGTTTTCAGCGAGCGACCGGAGGGAGCAAGCCCGACGTCACGTGAGCGTCGCCGTCAGGCGACCGAACCAAGCGAATGCGCCGAGAGCTGTCTCGATCAGACCGGCGTTTCGGCTGCCGCCTCGGGGAACCAGCCGCGCGTGCGGTTCGCGAACGCGACGAGGCTGAGCATCACGGGGACCTCGATGAGCACGCCCACCACGGTCGCGAAGGCCGCGCCGGAGTCGAGACCGTAGAGGCTGATCGCGACCGCGACCGCGAGCTCGAAGAAGTTCGAGGTGCCGATCATCGCGGCGGGCGCGGCGACCGGGTGCGGGAGCTTCATCCACTTCGCGAGCGCGTAGGTGATCGCGAAGATGCCGTAGCTCTGGATCAACAGTGGCACCGCGACGAGGGCGACGCGTTCGGGGCGCGCGACGAGGAGCTCGGCTTGGAAGGAGAAGAGCAGCACGACGGTGAGCAGCAACGCGACGATGGAGGTGGGCTTGAGCTTCGCGCCGAGGGCGTCGATGCGGCGCGGATCCGCGAGGAGCTTGCGCGTGAGAAGGCCCGCGGCGAGCGGCACCACCACGAAGAGCACGACCGAGACGAGCAGCGTGCCCCACGGCACCACGACGTCGGAGACGCCGAGCAAGAGGCCCGCGATCGGCGCGAACGCCACGACCATGATCAGATCGTTCACCGAGACCTGCACGAGCGTGTAGGCCGCGTCGCCCTTCGTGAGGTGGCTCCACACGAAGACCATCGCGGTGCAGGGCGCGACGCCGAGCAGGATCATGCCCGCGACGTACTCGCTCGCTTCTTCGGGCGGCACGAGGCCCGCGAACACGACGCGGAAGAAGAGCCAACCGAGGGCGGCCATCGTGAAGGGCTTGATCAGCCAGTTCACGACGAGGGTGAGCGCGAGGCCCTTCGGTCGACGGCCGACGTCGCGCACGCACGCCGGGTCCACCTTGAGCATCATCGGGTAGATCATTCCCCAGATGAGCGCGGCGACGACGAGGTTCACCCGCGCGATCTCGAGCGACGCGACGACCTCGATCGCGTCGCGCGCGACCGAGCCGAGCAGCACCCCCGCGCCGATGGCGAGGGCGATCCAGAGTGAGAGGTAACGTTCGAAGAGGCCCATGTCGGTCCTTGGTGGTGTGCGGCGCGAGTGCGTGTGTCGGTGAGCGCGAGGGGAACGTGGAGCCGATGCGCCGAACGTTCGCCCGGGCACGGGCAGCGCGAATCGGTCGAAAATCGTGGGCGATCCTCGCGTCCTCCTCGGGTTCGCGGTTCAGTCAGCCGCAGGGGCTGCGGCGTTGTTTCTTGGTGCGCGTGAGGTCGGCGGCGGAGGTCCGCAGGCGGGTGGCGAAAACCTGCCACGAAGTCCCGGAAGCGGCGAGCAATCTCCAGCGCGGATACGCCAGGCTGACCGAGTTGCCGCTGCAGGCCGTCAAGGCCGCACCAGTCGACACCGATGCCCGCATGAGCGTCATCGCCGGCTTTCGCACGATCGCCCTGGCTTGCCTCAGGCACTTGCAGAGCAATGAGAGGGGTGTTTGCGAGAGTGATGACCCCGAGTTCGTGCATCAGGCGCGGGTTGCCATCCGTCGTCTGCGGTCCGCCATTCGCGTCTGGAAGCCACGCCTCCCGGAGGCCTTCGTGGCCGACTTCGATCCACTCTGGCAAGCGCTGGCGAGGCAACTGGGCGAGACCCGCAACTGGGACGTCTTCCTTGCGGAGACGTTGCCGACGATCCTTGCCGCCTTCCCTGACTGCCCGCAGGCGCAGGATCTGACCGATTACGCGCGGCGACGCTGTGCCGTCAATCGCCAGGTGGCGGGCAGTGTGCTGAGTGCGGGCGACTACTCGCGTCTGCTGCTCGACTTCACTGCCGCCCTCCAGGCTCTGCCCGAACGCGGGACCCGTCGTCTGGACGTGTTCGCCCCCCGCTGCCTCGACAAGCGCGCACGCAAGGTGTGGCAACTGGCGCAGGAGGCATTGACTGGCGACGCGACCGCGCGTCATCGTCTGCGTGTCGCGTACAAGCGCCTGCGCTACG
>CALJLK010000113.1 GCA_937982655.1 uncultured Sandaracinus sp. | reverse complement strand
ACGTAGAGCTGCGCGAGCGAAGGCGATCCGACCTCGACGAGGCTCGCTTCACACGCCCGCAGCTCCTCGACCAGCTCGCGCGCGCTCGCGTAGGGCGTCACGTCCGATGGCACCTTCGCGGGAAGGCGCGCGCGCATCGCGTTGATCCATTGGCGCCACGGCTCACCGCGGTTGCGCTTCAGCACCGCGTCCGCGTGCGCACCGAGCGCGGTGCGGCTCGCTTCGAGCGCCGACCGAACGATCGGAGACTGGATCGCGGGGTCGGCGACGCTGAGCGTGCTCGCCAACGCTTCGAGCTGCTCGTCGATCGACGCGAGCGCGGCCGCGCGGAGCTCGCGCAGGCTCTGCGCCGTCACCTCGTCCGTCACGAAGGGATGTCCGTCGCGATCGCCACCGACCCAGGTGCCGAACGTGAGGCGCGGCGCGGGCGCGTCGGGCGCATACGGGAGCGGCGCGCCGAACACGTCCTCCCAGGCGCGCGCGAGCCGCTCGTCGAGGCCCGCGATCACCGAAGGGAACGCGTGCCGCAGGAAGTGCAACACGTGGCGACGCTCGGAGGCGAGGTCAGGCTTCTCGAGGAAGAGCTCGCCCGTCACCCAGAGCAGGTGCAGGAGCGCCTTCACCTCGTCGTCGATGCGGCGACGCTCCGCGGGCGTCCACATCTGGTTCTCGCGCCGCACGAGCAGGAGGTAGAGGCGCCGGTGGTGCTCGAGCACCGTCGCGCGTTTGGCTTCGGTCGGGTGCGCGGTGAGCACGAGCTCCACGTTCACGCGGCCGAGGGCAGCGGCGGTCGCGCTCGGATCGTGGCCGGCCGCGCGCAGATCCGCGAGGCAACGCGCGAAGAGCGCCGGCACCGACGTCGCGCCTTCGTCCCGCTCGAGCCGGCGTCGGTGCTGCATCGCGGCGTTCTCTTCCGCCATGCTGCGGAGCTGGAACGCGATCGAGAGCGCCTGCGCGAGCTGCTCGGTCGGCGTCGTGTCCGCGACCTCGCGCGCGGGCGTCGCGCCTTCGCGCCAGGGCACGAGCTCCACGAGCTCGTGTGCGCCCGCCTCCTCCAGCACCTCTCGGAAACGCGCGACCAAGTAGCGAACGTCGCGCTCCACCTTGTCCACCGAGTCGGCGGGGTCAGCCGCCGACGTCGCTACCGAGTCGGCGGGGTCAGCCGACGTCGCTACCGAGTCGCCGGGGTCAGCCGCCGACGTCTCTACCGAGTCGGCGGGGTCAGCCGCCGACGTCTCCACCTCGTCGATCGGTGTGCTCATCGCGCGTGACTCTGCCGCGGGAGGCGCTCGATCGCGAGCCCGTCGCGCAACGTTCACCGAGGGACACGCCCCGCCCCCGACGGACCCCGCCCGGCTGCTATGCTCCGCCCCCACATGCCGGGTCTGCTTCGCCGAGTCGAGACGTTGGTGCCCCGCCGCGCCGCGCAGTTCGGAGGAAAAGCGCGTGGGCTCGCGGCGCTCGCGCGCGCCGGCTTCCCGGTGCCCGCCGCCTACGCGCTCTCGGGCGTCGCGTGCGAGACCTTCTTCCGCGCGAACCTCGAGCCGCACGAGCTGCCCTCCGCGCTGCTCACCGCCGACGTGACGGCCACCGAGCTCGAAGCGATCGCGAAGAAGGTCCGCCGCGCGCCGTTGCCCGCCGATCTCGAGCGACGCCTGCGCGACGCGTACCTCTCGCTGCGACGCGAGGGCGCGATCAGCGTCGCGGTGCGGTCGTCGTCGACCCGCGAAGATCAGGACGAAGCCTCCGCGGCCGGTCTCCACGAGTCGATCCTCCACGTGCGCGATGAAGAGACGATGCTCGACGCGGTGCGCGTGTGTTGGGCGAGCGTGTTCTCGCCGCGTGTGCTCGCGTACTTGCGGCGCGTCGGGGTCGGTGACGCGGACGCGGTGGTCGGCGTGGTCGTGCAGGCGATGGTGCCCTCCGACGTCGCGGGCGTGATGTTCACCGTGAACCCGCTCACGGGCGACGCGGGCGAGATCGTGATCGACGCCGCGTACGGCCTCGGCAGCGGCATCGTCGACGGGCGCGTGTCGCCCGACACCCTGCGCATCGACAAGGCGACCGGCGTGCCTCGTGATCGCGTGATTGGCGACAAACACGTGCGCGTGGTGCTGGCGGCCGATCGCGAGCGGCTCGCGCTCACCGACGCGCAGCTCGAAGAGCTCACGCAGCTCGCGCTCCGCATCGAGCAACACTTCCACGGGCCCCGCGACGTGGAGTGGGCGATCCAGGGCGACACGCTCTACCTGCTGCAAGCGCGTCCCGTCACCGTCGCGCTGCAGCCTGGCACGCGGCGGTGGCAGAAGCGTCGCGCCGATCCCCACGCGCGCGCGCACCTCGTCTGGTCGAACGTGAACGTCGGCGAAGCGCTGCCCGGCGTGGCCACGCCCTTCACGTGGTCGATCCTCTCGAGCTTCAGCGAGCTCGGCTTTCGCCGCGCGTTCGGCTCGATCGGCTGCACGGTGCCGAAAGACGCCGAGCTCGTGGGTGCCTTCCGAGGACGCATCTACCTGAACCTCACCGAGTTCATGAGCATCCTCTCGCAGGTCCCGGGCCTGCGCCCGAAGACCATCCTCGCGCTCGGCGGCGGCGGCGAGGTCGACCGCCTCGAAGCGGAGGTCGAGTCGCGCAGCAGCGCGGGTTTCCTCGCGCGGCTCCCGTGGACGGCGGCGCGCTTCGCGAAGGAGAACTACGACCTCCAAGACCGCATCGATCGTTTCGAGGCGTACTTCGCGGGCGAACGTCAGCGCCTGCTCTCGCTCGATCTTCGTGTGCTCGCGTCGAACCCGCTCGACCGCGTGCTCGCGGACGTGGAGCGCCTGCTCGACGCGTCGGGCACCGTGATGCTCACCGTCTACGGCAACCTGCTCTCCAGCGTGGTCGCGCTCACGACCGCGCTGCGGCTCTTCGCGAAGGATCGTGCGGACGCGCTGCAGCGCGATTTGCTCACCGGGCTCGCGGATCTCGACAGCGCGGCGCCGGGCTTGCGCCTCTGGTACCTCGCGGAGACCGCGCGCGCGGAACCCGAAGCGTGCGCGACGCTGCTCGCCGCCGATCCGGCGAAGCTGCACACCGACGATCTCCCGCGCGGCCCGACCCGCAAGGCGCTCGAGGCCTTCCTCGAAGCGTTCGGTCACCGCGGCACCCGCGAGGCGGAGATCGCGGAGCCGCGTTGGCGCGAGGATCCGACGCTGCTCTTCGCGACCTTGCAGATCCACCTGCGTGGCACCGGCGACACGGGTCCGTTGGTGGTCGAAGAGCGCCAGCGCCGCGTGCGTGAGGCCGCCGAAGCGGAGCTCGCCAAGGTCGTCCCCGCACCGCTCTTGCCCGCGTTTCGTCACCTACTGACGCTCGTGCAGCGTTTCCTCCGTCTCCGCGAGCGCCTGCGCGGCACCGTGACGGAGGTGCTCGGCTTCTTCCGCCTCGTCGCGCTCGATGCGTCGCGCCGCATCGCGCTGCTCGAGCCCGACGCGGGCACCGATGGCGCGTTCTTCCTCACGCTCGACGAGCTGCATCAGACGCTTCGCCACCCGGGTCGCGCCGCGGTCGCCAACCGCATCCGTCAGCGCCGTCGTCAGCTCGAGCGCGATCGTGCCCTCCCCGATCCGCCCGACACCTTCGTGGGTTTTCCGCCGCCAGTGAGCGAGACGCGCGCGGTGCGCTCGGACGTCCTCACGGGGCTCCCCGCGAGCTCGGGCCTCGTCGAAGGTCGCGTGCGTGTCGTGCGCACGCCGATGGAGGCAGCCGCGTTCGAGCGCGGCGAGATCCTCGTGGTCGGCCAAGCGGACGTCGGCTGGTCGCCGCTCTTCCTCGTCGCGGGCGCGGTGATCACGGATCTCGGAGGCCCGCTCTCGCACGCCTCGATCGTGCTGCGCGAGTACGGCGTGCCCGCGGTGGTGAACGTGAAGCACGGCACCGCGGTACTGCGCACCGGCGATCGTGTGCGCCTCGACGGAGATCGCGGCGAGGTGCGGCTGCTCGAACGCGCGGTGGTCGAGGACGCGGCGAGCGTGAGCGCGTGATCCCGATTCCGATTCCGATCGTGCACCGCGACGCGGAGCTGCTCGTGGTGAACAAGCCGAGCGGATTGCCGACCACCTCCCCCGACGGCGGAGACTGTTTGGTGTCGCGCGTACGCGAGCTCGATCCCGGCGCGCCCCGCCTGCACCCGACCTCGCGCCTCGACGCGGAGGTGAGCGGCCTCGTGACCTTCGCGCGCACCGCCCGCGCGACCGAGGCGCTGCTCGAAGCGCGCCGCGCACACGCGTACGGGCGCACCTACCTCGCGCTCGTCACGAACGCGCCCGCCGACGACGAAGGCCGCTGGGAGCTCCCGATCGCCGTCGACCCGCGCGATCGACGCCGACGCCTCGTGTCCTTCGACGATCCGGAGACGAAGCCTTCCGCGACACGCTTCTCCGTACGCGCGCGCGGCGAGCTGAGCCTGCTCGCGCTCTTCCCCGAGACCGGACGCACCCACCAGCTCCGCGTCCACTGCGCGCACGTCGGCAGCGCGATGTTCGGCGACGTGATCTACGGCGGAGAGCGCCGCGTCACGCGCGCGAACGGACGCGTCGTGAGTGCCAAGCGCGTGATGCTGCACTGCGCGGCCTTGGATCTGCCGAACGTCGCGGCCGAAGGTCGCTTGGTCCTCGTGGCGCCGGTTCCGGCGGACTTCGCGAACGTGTGGCGCGGTGTGGGTGGCGATCCGAGCGCGCTCGGCTGAGCGATGGCGTCCTTTGTGAGCACGTCGTTCATGAGCACGTCGTTCGTGAGCCCCGCGACGCGTGGCGTCGGACGACGTGACGAAGCGCGCTCAGATCTCCGAGCGCATCCGGTAGCCGACGCCGCGCACCGTCTCGATGTAGTCCGACGCGACGCCGAGCTTCTCGCGCAGGCGCTTCACGTGCGTGTCGACGGTGCGCGTCTCGATGCCGGGCGCGTAGCCCCACACGCGCTCGAGCAGCGCGTTGCGCGACTGCACGCGCCCGCGGCGCTTCGCGAGATCCAGCAGCAGCCGGAACTCCAGCGCGGTCAGCCCGATCTCTTCGCCCGCCACCGTCACGCGATGGCCCGAGATGTCGAGCACCAGCTCGCCGATCGTGAACGTCTGCGGGCCCTCTTCGTCGGGCGCGCCGAGGCGCCGCAAGATCGCCTCGATGCGCAGCAGGAGCTCGCGCGGCGAGAAGGGCTTGGTGACGTAATCGTCCGCGCCGACCTCGAAGCCGACCACGCGGTCGACCTCTTCGCCCTTGGCGGTGAGCATCACGACGGGGATGCGCGCGGTGCCTTCTTCGCGCCGCAAACGGCGGCAGACCTCGAGCCCCGTGATGTCTGGGAGCATCACGTCGAGGACGATCAGATCCGGACGCTGGCGGCGGATCTCGGCGAGCGCGGTGGCGCCGGTGCCCGCCGTGGTGACGACGTGCCCCGCTTGCTTGAGGTTGAAAGCGACCAACTCCGCGAGGTCGCTTTCGTCTTCCACGACGAGGATACGTGAGCCCATGGTTGCGGCCGAGGTTGGGGGACCACGGTGTCGTGAGTGTTACGGCCCCGTGGCGTCGGGGTCAAAGGTCGTGACGAACCGACGCCGAAGATCAGAGGCAGTCACGCGGCTCGAAGAGGATTCCACCGGGTGGCGGCGGAGCGAATCCAGGCCGCAGCACCCAAACGTCCGTGCCGGGGGCCACGTGGCACGACGCACAGTCGGGGTGCGTGAGCCCGAAGCACTCGGCCTGTGCCGGGGTCAGCGGGACCCACTCCTCGGGAATTGTCGCGGAATCGCGGTCGGCGGGCGCATCGGGTGCAGCGTCCGATGCGAGGCGCGCATCCAGCGCCGCATCGCGGACCGTCGCGTCGCGCACCGCGCCCGCGTCGATCGAAGGGTCGACGTCGGGCACGCCGAGCTCGCCGCTCGAGTAGCAACCGACGACGAAGACGCACACCGCGAGTCGAGTCATGCGCGTAGCAGTACCGTCGCGCGTCGCGATCGGCTCAACCTCGCCGAGTTGATCGAACGCGATGAAGAGCAGTAGCAATCGCAGGCATGAAGACGCCCGCGAAGAAGACCCCCGCG
>CALJLK010000112.1 GCA_937982655.1 uncultured Sandaracinus sp. | reverse complement strand
GCGGCGCCCGGCGGCCAGAGGGGGATCCTCCGAGTACCTCGTACGGTGGTCTGGACTCGCTCGTACGGTGGTCTGGACTCGCCGTTCGTGCGGCTCGCGCTGATCTCGTCACCTCAAACTACGTAGCGCCGGCCCTGCTGGAGCGGCTCGACATCCGTCGGGACGAGCTCGTCCGGAAACGCGACCAGCCGCATCTTCGCGCGCACTTCGGCGGGCAGCTTCGCCAGCTCCGCGTAGGGCGTGTGCGCGGGCCCGAGGTTGGCTTCGTGCACGAGCAGGTCGGACTCCGCGAGCCACTCGAAGAGCGCGGGGTCGAAGGCGGTGTCGGCGCTGTAGCCGAAGCACCGACCGCCCGCGTGGATGCGGAGCGCGATGGTCGGGATGTGGTGCCACGCGGTGCGCGCCTCGATGCGGAACGGGCCGAGCTCGATCGAATCCACGAAGGTGCGAACGTCGAAGTAGTCCTCCTCGCGCATCGCGACCGGCTCGCGCTTGGCGTTCAGGAGCACACCCATGCTCGGCTGCAGATGCGCCCAGAGATCGCGCGCGACCGCGGGGTGCGTGAGCAGCGTCGCGGGGCGGCGCAGCGCGAAGCGATGGAAGAAGGCCCAGCCTTCGAGGCCGCTCGCGTGGTCCGCGTGCAGGTGGGTGAGCACGCAGGCGTCGAAGCTCCCGACGTCGAGGTCGGAGGTGTCGCGGGCCTCGCGGAGGATCTTGCGGATGGGGTGGGGGCAGTCGATCAGCACGCGGTGGATGCGGTCGCCGTCGCGGTGCTCCACCGAGAGGCACGCGCCGTAGCGGGTGGCGCTGAACGCGTCGCCGGTGCCGAGCGCGAGGATCGAGAGGCCTTCGGGCACCACGCCGAGCGAGGAGGGATCGTGGGAGGTCATGACGTTTCTTTCCGACCGCGCGAGCGACGCGGGGTCTCGGGCTTCGGTTCGTTCTCGGACGAGGCGCGCTTCGTCGACGCGCGCTTCGCGGATCCGCTCTTCGCAGAAGCGGCGGAATCCCCCGGTGACGTCGAGGGATCGGTGTCCGGCTCGCTCGCGCTCTCGCGGGCCGGCATCGCGTCCAGCAGTCGGTGCGTCATCGCGCGCGTCGCGCCGGCGGCCGAGCCGCGCGGGATCACGTCGGGCGCGGTGGTCGCGATCTGGAAGTAGCCCTCGACCGTCGCGAGCACGTTGGCGACGAGCACGTCGAGGCCACGCGTACTGCGCGCTTCGTCGCGGCACACCTCGCGCAACCGCGCGTCGAGATCGGCGCGGCGTCGCTCCAGCAACGTGCGGTGCAACGCGCGCACCTCCGGGTGCACCAGCGCCTCCGCGCCGAGCGCGACCCAACACGCGACCGCCTCCGCCGACGCGTCGTCGCCCTGCGCGAGGTGCGCGTCGATCCACGCGTCGACCCGCGCGCGCGGCGTGCGAGCCTCGCGCTGACGACCCGACACCAGCTCCGCGAGCCGCTCCCCGAGCGCGAGCAGGATCTCGAGCTTCGACGCGAAGTGGTGGTGCACGAGCCCCGCTCCGAGCCCCGCCGCCTCCGCGATGCGCTGGATGGTCGCGCGCTCGTAGCCGGTCTCGGGCAGCACGCGGAGCAGGCCGTCCACGATCTGCGCGCGTCGTTCGTCTCGGTTGGAGGGGCGGGCCATGGGGTCTCGGTGTCGGAGGGTCTCGCGGCGCGACGTGACGGCATTGATTGGTTGGTTGACCAACCAAACATCACCCAACGACCCGCTTTCGTCAAGGCCGGGTCGTTCGTGCGATCGAGGTCGGATGACCCGACGGCCGGGCCGGGCGCTGGAAGTCGGCGGCTGACCCCGCCGACCAGGACGAGAAGTCGCGACAGGAGCTCTCGCAGGGGATCGGAATCGTTCGTGTTTTCGAGCTCGTGGTCCTCTCGCCCCGATCTGCACGTCCGACGTGCACGATCCCCGCGCCGCGGGTAGACTCCGCGCCGTCATGATGGACCCGAGCCCGCGTGAGCGTTGGGACGTGTGGATGGTGCAAGCGCAGCGCTTCGCCCGCCGCGAGAACTACATCGATGCGCTCGGGCGCGTGCGGCTCGTGCTGCGCGAGGTCGAGGCGGCCATCGAGGCGGCGAGCGGCGAGGAGCGCGCTTCCCTCGAGCGCTTCAAGGCGCGCGCGGAGCGTCGGGCGGCGCAGATTCGCGAGACCTTCGACGCCTGGAACGCGAAGATCGCGGCGCGGCGTCAGACGTGGACCGACGCGGCGGACGAAGAGATGAAGCGCCCGCTGCCGCTCGGCCCCGGCGAGCACATCTGAGCTCGGGTTTCCCATGAGCCGTGCGTTGCCGATCGCGGACCCGTTCTGCGCGGAGACGGCGGAGGCCATGAAGGAACCGCTCGCGGGGACCGCCGCGCACGCGCGTGCGTGGATCCTCGTGGAGGAGCCGGGCGTCTGGGATCGCGATCCGATCGCGTCGGCCGGGATCGCGGGCGAGCGCGCGGTGATCGAAGGCTGGCTCGCCGCGATCCCGAAGAGCCGGCTCCAGCTCGTGCGGCGTCCTCGGACCAGCGGCGCGACGACGCGGCGCGTGATGCTCGCGATGCCGGCGGAAGATCGGGTGGTCGCGTGGAGCGTGGAGTCGCTCGCGAGCGTGCCGATGATCGAGGCCGCGCGTGGGGAGGTCGTGGAGGCGGAGCGGCTCGAGCGCCCGCTGCACCTCGTGTGCACGCACGGCAAACGCGATCGTTGCTGCGCGCTGCGTGGGATGCCGATCTTTCACGCGCTGGCGGCGGCGGGCGCGGACGTCTGGCAGACGAGCCACCTCGGTGGGCATCGTTTCGCCGCCACGAGCGTGCGTTTCCCGGACGGCTACGCGTTCGGCTACCTCACGGTCGAGCACGTGGCGTCGCTGCTCGACGATGCCGTGCCCCTCGAGATCGCGCGTGGACGCGTGAGCCTCGACGAGCCGACTCAGGCCGCAGAGCTCGCGCTGCGTCGCAGGCTCGGGCGGCTCCGACCGAACGACGTCGCGCACGTAGCCACCGAGCGCACCGAGAGTGGATGGCGCGCGCGCTTCGTGGTGCAGGGGTCGAGCGGCGACGACGCCCAGGAGCACGCGCTCGACGTCCGAAAGTCCACGCTCGAAGGCACGCGCCCGAAGAGCTGTGGCGACGCGCCGAGCGCGATCGACTCCTTCGCGGTGAGCTTCGTCGAAGCGCACGCATCCCCCTCCGCCGACGAGGGCGCTCGTGTCGTCTCGGGATCAGGAAAGGCCCCTCATGACTCGTAAGGTTCGCGTCGGCTTGCTCGGATGCGGCGTCGTCGGCACCGGCATCGTGCGGCTCCTGCACGACAACGCGCGCACCATCGAAGGCCGCCTCGGCGCGCCGATCGAGATCGTCGGCATCGCGGTGCGCGATCTGTCCAAGCCGCGCGACGCGATCGTGTCGGCGCCGCTGGTCACCGAAGACGCGATGCGCGTCGCGACACATCCGGACGTCGACGTGGTGGTCGAGGTGATGGGCGGGCTCCACCCGGCGGGAGAGCTGGTGAAGGCTGCGCTCGATCTCGGCAAACACGTGGTGACCGCGAACAAGGCGCTGCTCGCGGAAGAAGGCGACGCGCTGCTGGAGACGGCGGAGCAGAAGAAGGTCGACCTCTACTTCGAGGCGGCGGTCGCGGGCGGCATCCCGATCATCCGCGTGCTGCGCGAGGGGCTCGCGTCCGATCGCATCGTCGCGCTGCGCGGCATCGTGAACGGCACGAGCAACTACGTGCTCTCGCGCATGCAGCACGAGGGGCTCGACTTCGCGGACGTGCTGAAGGACGCGCAGCGGCTCGGCTACGCGGAGGCGGATCCGACGCTCGACGTGGGCGGCGGCGACGCGGCGCACAAGCTCGCGATCCTCGCGACGCTCGCGTACGGCGCGCGCGTGCATCCGCGCGAGATCCTCAAGGAGGGTATCGACACCGTCGGCGCGGTGGACATGCGCTACGCGGAGCGCTTCGGCTTCGTGATCAAGCCGCTCGCGATCGCGCGACCCGTGAAGTGGGGCCGCGAGGAGGCGCTCGATCTGCGGGTGCACCCGGCGCTGGTGTCGAAGTCGAGCGTGCTCGCGTCGATCGGCGGCGCGCTCAACGCGGTGTTCGTGGAAGGCGCGATGCTCGGGCCGTGTCTGATGAGCGGTCCGGGCGCGGGCGCGCTGCCGACCGCGATGAGCGTGGTCAGCGACATCGTCGACGTCGGGCGCAACATGCTCGTCGACTCGCACGCGCGCGTCCCGACCCGCGCGTTCCGCGGGGAGAGCCTGCAAGCGATGCGCGTGCGGCCGAGCGCGGAGCACCGATGCCGCTGGTACCTGCGCTTCTCGGTGGCCGATCAGGCAGGTGTGCTCGCGCGCATCGCGGGTGTGCTCGGCGGCTTCGACGTGAGCATCGAGCAGATGGTCCAGGAGGGCGGGCGCGGCGGCAGCTCGGATCCGGCGACGCTCGTGATGCTCACGCACGAGGCGCGCGAAGGCGACGTGCGCGAAGCGCTCTCCGAGATCGCGCGGCTCGCGTATTGCCACGAGGCGCCGCGCGCGCTGCGGGTGGAAGAAGACGCGTGACCGAGGCGATCGCGCTCCTCGCGACGGCGATCCTGCTCTTCGCGGCGTTCCTCGTGACGCACGTGGCGCTCCTGTGGATCGTGGCGAGGTCCGACGTCGCGCCGCGCTGGAAGTGGCTCGCGCTCATACCGGTGCTGACACCGGTGAGCGCGTGGGTCGCGAAGAAGCGCGGCGCGGCGATCACGTGGGCGGTGCTGCTCGTGGCGTACGGGATCGTGCGGCTCGTGGGCGGTTGAGGACCCGAGCACGCGAGTCGTCCGACGCCGCACCCGGAGGTGCGCGAGGGCTTCGAGAGCTCCGTCTGCACCGGCGATCGCGAGGGACGGAGATCGCAGTCGGCGCCCGATTCGAGCGCGCGAGTGCTCGCGCGATCGCGTGACGGACGGACCGGGGCCTCCGCGCGCTCAGAGGTAGCCGAGCACCAGCGCTCGCGCGAGCAGGTACCAGCCGTCCACGAGCACGAAGAGCAGGAGCTTGAAGGGCAGGCTCACCGTGGTCGGGCTGAGCATGTGCATGCCGAGCGCGAGCAGGACGTTCGCGACGACCATGTCGATCACGAGGAAGGGCAAGAAGATCAGAAAGCCGATCTGAAAGGCCTCCGCGAGCTCGGTGACGAGGAAGGCGGGGAGGAGCACGAGCAGGTCGCGGCCCGTCACCTCGTCGCGGCGATCGGCGTCGCGGCTGCGGCGCGCGAGGTCGAGGAAGAGCGCGCGCTCGTTCTCGCCCGCGTTGCGCTCGAGGAAGTCGCGCAGCGGCTCTTCGCCAGCGTCGAGCGCTTCGAGGAAGGCGTCGATGCTCGACGACGAGGTGGGATCGTCGGCGTCGATGCGCGCGGCGGCGGGACCCGCGACCTCCGCGATTTGCTGGCCGACCGGGGTCATCACGTAGAGCGAGAGGATCACCGCGAGCCCGCTGAGGATGGTGCCGGAGGGCACTTGGCCGGTGCCGAGCGCGTTGCGGAGGATCGAGAGGACGACGCTGATCTTCGCGAAGCTCGTCGCGGCCATGAAGAGGAAGGGCACGATCGAGAGCGCGGCGAGCGCGACCATCGTGACCACGGGGCGCGAGCTCGCGGACTCGACGGCGGTGGGCTGCGCGGCGGCGAGCGAGGGCGCGAAGAGGAGCAGCGCGAACGAAAGCAGTACGAACGAAGGCAGTACGATCGAGCCCGCGCAGCGCCCACCGAACGGTGCGCTCACGAGACGTCGGATCGCTCGGCTTCCCCTCACGGCGCGCGAGAATGGAAGCCTCGTGGGCGGAGGTCAACGCCGTCCGCGGCCCGAGCGGGATCGATGGGCCATCGCGCTCGCCGCCCGTGTGGGGTGGCGACGATCCTTTACGTGGGCCGCCGTCCGTGGTCGCCTCCTCCGCCGATGCCGACGACCGGCCGCCGTTCCGAGCTTCCGCGTCCGCCGCGCACCGCCGTTCCGGCGGTCCAGACGTGGATCCCGCTCGGGCTTCGGCGCGCGTTCCACGATCCGGCCGCCCGTTCGTTCGTGATCGTCGATCGGGTGGTGTGGGCGCTCGTGATCCTCGCGCTGGTGCTGCTCTTGATCGAGCCCGCGCTCGAGGGGGAGACGCTGCGGCGCGTGTTGCTCGTCGATCAGATCCTGCTCGGTCTGCTCGGGGTCGAGCTCGCGCTCCGCGTGCTCACGTACCACCCGCCCGCGCTCACGATCTTCAAGCGCCCTCCGACCCACGCGTTGCGCACGCACGTGCTGCACCGGCTCGCGTACCTGCTGCACCCGCTGAACCTGATCGACCTGCTGACGATCCTCGCGCTGCACCCGGGGCTGCGGGGGTTGCGGCTCCTGCGCCTGCTGAGGCTGCTCCGCTCCGAGCGGCTCTTCCGCTACGGCAACCCGTTCAAGAGCCTCTTCTACGCGTTCGATCAGGATCGCGCGCTCTGGCTCGCGGCGTTCTCGATCCTGGCGGTCGAGACGCTGCTCGGCGGGGCGAGCCTCTACCTGGTCGAGCGCGGACATCCCGACGGCATCGCGTCGCTCGGGGAGGGGCTCTGGTGGTCGCTCGTGACGATCACCACCGTCGGCTACGGCGACGTCACGCCGGTCACGGAGCTCGGTCGGATCATCGCGGGTTTCTTGATGGTCGCGGGGTTGCTCACGCTGGCGCTCTTCGCCGGTATCGTGGGCCACAGTCTCTTGAGCGCGGTGCTCACGATTCGGGAGGATCAATTTCGAATGTCTGGTCGCGCCAATCACGTCATCATTTGTGGTTTCGAGGACGGTCTCGACGGGCTCTTGCGGGCGCTCGTGGAGGAGCGTGCGTTGCGCGACGCGGAGATCGTCCTCTTCGGACCGGGCGCGCGGCCGGCTGGGATCGCGCCCGAGATCGCGTGGGTGCAAGGTGATCCGACCAAGGAGAGCGAGCTCGACAAGGTGCGGCTCGTGCACGCGGCGGCGGTGCTGGTGATCGGCTCACGGCGCGCGACCCCCCAGCAGGCGGACGCCACGACCCTGCTGACGCTCTTCACGATGCGCTCGTACCTGGCGAAGAACCCGCTCGTGTCGGGACGTCGCAAGCCGCTGCACGTGGTGGCGGAGATCCTCGACGACGAGAACGCCCAGCACGCACGGGCAGCGGGCGCGGACGAGGTGATCGAGTCTCAACACGTGGGGTACTCGATGTTGGTGCACTCGATCGCGTTCCCGGGCGTGGGCGACACCACCGCGCGCATCGTCGCGGCGGGCGCGAGCAACTTCTATCTCGGCGACGTCCCCGACGGGACGCCGCGCGGTACCTTCGGCGAGCTCGCGGCGGCGCTGCGAGCCAAACACGGAGTCCTCGTGATCGGTTGGCAAGACGGAAGCGGGCGTGTGTTCGTGAACCCGAAGGACGCGGATCCGGTGCCCGCCTGCCACGGGGTGGTGTATCTGGCGGAGCGGCCGGTGTTGGGGGTGCGCGCGTGACCAAGATGAAGCGTCCGGGGGTTCTTCGGCCATTGATCGTGCGCGAAGGCGCGACCTACACGTGCTTCGGAGACGGCATCTGCTGCAGCGACATGCACGCGCTCGGGCCGGTGTCGCGCGAGGAGCGCAAGCGGCTCGCGATGGTGCATCCGGGCGTCACGGGCTGGGACGGGCTCGCGAAGGCTCACGTGCTCGCGACGCGGCTCGACGGCACGTGCCCGTTCCTGCGCGAAGATCAGCTCTGCGCGCTGCACGAGCCGATGGGCGGCATGCTCAAGCCCAAGAGCTGCCATCGCTTCCCGCTCGGGGTCACCGCGACCCCGGTCGGAGGTCGCGTGACGGTCGAGCACCGCTGCTCGTGCCTCAACGTCGGCATCGGCGCGCCGGTCACGCCCGAGAGCGCGGAGCCGCAGCTCACGGTGGGGGTACGCATCCGTCCGAGCCACGGGGTCGGCGATCGCATGCGCCTGTCGAAGCGGCGTCAGGTGAGCTTCGCGCGCTACGTGGAGGAGGAGTCGAAGCTGCTCGAGGCGCTCGCGAGCCGGATGCCGATCGAGGAGGCGCTCGGTCGCGAGCCCTTCCCGGAGCTGAAGGAGCACACCTGGGCCGAGGTGTCGGAGCTGCTCGATCGCGGCGGCGGAGACAGCCGCTTCCACCTGGCGCTCTCGATCTACGCGGGGCTCCTGCGCGAGCGGTTCCTCGGCGCGAAGCCGACCGCGTTCGAGCGGCCGTGGTCGATCGGCTTCGATCGCGCGACCGAACGTTCGGAGGCGCGACCGGTGCGCGACGTGTACGCGGCGTGGCTCGCGGACGTGGTGTGGAGCTTGTTCTGGACGCCGCACGCGACCTTCGAGCAGCTCCGCCTCGATCTCGCGACGCGCTACGTGCTCGCGAAGACGCTGGAGGCGCGGCTGAAGAAGCGAGGGCTGCGCGCCGACGTGGCGGCGGGCGAGGCGGTGTTGATCGTGGATCTCGCGAGCAGCTCCGAGCGCTGGCACGCGGTGGTGCTGCGGATGAAGGAGTGAGCCCGCGGTCGTGGCGTGAATCGCGGAGGGTGTGTGCTTCGCGATTCGACCTCGGGTTCGACCGACGAGCGTCGTGCTCGACACGTGACGACGTCGACGTGATTCATCGGCTCCGCGCTTACGCGCGGCCCGATAGTTTCACGGAATCGTTCAGCTTCGCGGACTTGCGGCCGCTTCGCCTC
>CALJLK010000111.1 GCA_937982655.1 uncultured Sandaracinus sp. | reverse complement strand
GCTGCGCGCCGTCCAGTAGGGCGGCTTGCGGAGATCGGCCGAGCTGCTCTTCAGGACGCGAGCCGACTCGACGACGACGCCCGCAAACGCTCCGCGATCCTGGAGTCCGGGCGCTACCGCGTCTGGTCGGTGACCTGGGCCGACCTCGACGCGTGCGAAGGCCCGACCGCGCGCCGCCGCTTCGCGTCGCTCGACGAGGCGGTGGTCCTCGGGCGCACGCAGAAGCTCGTGGTGGGAGACGCGCTCTCGGACACCACGGGGGCGATGGCGCTCCTCCTCGCGTACCTCCACGACCCACCGCGCGCGTCGAGTGTTTCGACCGCGTCACCCGTGGACGCAGCGACGCCCAGATCGAAGAGCGGCTTCGCGCGCCTCGCCGAGGACGCCGCTCGTCGGCTCGTGCAGGGCACCCTCGGGGATCCCACCGCGGATCTCTCGGTGCTGCTCGATCCGCAGGTGCCGCCGCCCGCTCGTGCACGGGGGCTCGCACGCCACGGCGCGGCGTGGCTCGGCCTCACGCGGCTCCAAGGCGCGCACACCTTCGTGCTGCGACTGCAGGACGCGGTGGAGCGGCGCCGCGACTCGGACTACGTGCGCGACTGGAACGCGTGGCTCGACGCGCACGTGATCTTGCAGTTCGTGGACGAGCTCGGGGCGACGCTTCGTTTCGTGACCGATGCTTCGCTCGCGGCGGAGCTCCCGAGCGTCGCGCCCATCGCCGAGGACACGACGTCGACCGAACGTGAAGGTCCGCGCGACGCGCCCGAGTGGGCTCCGATCGTCGAGCAATGGACGGAGCAAGCGGCGTTCTGGCGGATGCTCCACGAGGCGGGCCTTCCGCCCCCGAGCGAAGAGCTCGACCTCGAGCGCCCGCCGAGCGACGTGCAGTTGGTGCTCGCGGAGGCGCATGCGGTCTTCGCCTACGACGTGACGGATCGCGAGCGCGCGCGTTGGGCCGAGCGAAGTTTCGTGCTGGTGGATCTCGATCGCGTGAAGGAGCTCGACGCGGCGAGAGCCGTGGCCGACGAGCTCGCGAGCCGCGCCGAACGAAGGAGCGACGCATGACGCCGAAGGTCGCCTTCTCGATGTCCTTCTTCGAGGCCTACGGCGCGATGCCGAAGAAGGTTCAATCCAAGATCCGGAGCTTCGTGGAGAAGTTCAAATCGGATCCGACCTCCGCTGCGATCCACTACGAGCCGCTGGCCGGGATGCGCGACGAGAAGGTGCGCACGGTGCGCATCGGCCTCGACTACCGCGCGATCGTGATCCACCCGCCCAAGGGCGACGTGTTCTTGCTCGTCTGGGTCGACCACCACGACGAGGCGATGGCGTGGGCGAAGCGCAAACGCTTCGAGGTGAACGCCTTCACGGGTGCGCTCCAGATCTTCGAAGAGCTGGGGGCCGCCGACGCCGACGAAGCGGCCGTCGCCTCTTCCGGCCGCACTTCTTCCGAGCGCACCTCCGCGCTCGCGGTCGACGTCGTGCCGGAGGGGCGGCTCTTCACCGGACGCTCGCGCGCGGACCTTCTGTTGCTCGGTGTCCCCGAGCCGTTGGTGCCCGCGGTGTTCGCGCTGCGCACCGAAGCGGACCTCGACGCGCTCCTGCCGTACCTGCCGAGCGACGCTTCGGACGCGCTCTACCTGGTGGCGGCTGGCGACACGCTCGAGGGCGCGCTCGCCGAGCTGGAGGTCACGAAGAACGTCAGCGTCGACCCGGAAGACTTCGAGCGCGCGCTCGAGCGTGCGCCCACCGCAGCGGGCTTCGCGCTCGTGGAGGACGACGCCGACCTCGCGTCGATGTTGGACGCGCCGCTCGAGACGTGGCGCCTCTTCCTCCACCCGAGTCAGAAGCGGCTCGTGACCATGCACGCGAAGGGGCCGGTTCGGGTGTTGGGTGGCGCGGGCACGGGCAAGACGGTGGTCGCGATGCACCGCGCGCGCGTGCTCGCCAAGCGCCTCGATACGGACGACCGCGGCGAGCGCGGCGAGCCTCGCAAGGTGCTCTTCACCACCTTCACGCGGAACCTCGCGGCGGACATCGCGCACCACCTCGACCGGCTCTGCGGACCCGAGCGCGAGCGGATCGACGTGCAGAACCTGCATCGGCTCGCGGCGACCGTGCTCAAGAACGACGCGGGGCAGTCCTTCACGCTCGTGGCGGACGACGACGCGCGTGAGCTCCTCGACGACGTGGTGCGCGAGCTCCGCGCCGAGCTCGAAGCCGCGCGCTTGCCGACCGCGACCGCCTACTACGCGGACGAGCTCCGATACGTCGTGCACGCGCAGGATCTGGTGACGGAAGACGACTACCTCCGCGCCAAACGGACCGGCCGCGGCCTGCGTGTCACGCGCGCGCAACGCAAGGTCTGTTGGAAGGTCTTCGAAGAGCTCCGCGCCCGGCTCGTCGAGCGCGGCGAAATCACGCACGCCGACGCCATCCGAGAAGCGCGACGCTTCCTCGAGACGCGCCCCGTGCGGCGCTACGCGGCCGCGGTGGCGGACGAGGTGCAGGATCTCTCGCTCTCGGAACTGCGCTTCCTCCGCGCGCTCGTGCCCGAGACGGACGACGACCTCTTCCTCGTCGGCGACGCGCATCAGCGCATCTACGGGCACAAGACCTCGCTCGCGGCAGCCGGCATCCACGTGCGAGGTCGCCGATCGAGCCGCTTGCGCCTCAACTACCGCACGACGCAGTCGATCCGTCGCTTCGCCATCGCGCTCTACCGTGGCGTGGAGGTCGACGACCTCGACGAAGGCGTCGACGAGGGACGCGACTTTCGCTCCCTTCGCGTCGGGCCCGCCCCGCGGGTCGTGCACTTCGCGACCGATCCCGAAGAGCTCTCCGCGCTCGTCGCGCAAGTGCGCACCTGGCTCGACGCGGGGCGCGCGCCGCGGACCTTGGCGGTGGTCGCCCCGACGGGCCTCGACGCCATCGCCGGTGCGCTGAAGGCGGCGGGCATCACGACCGTGCAGATTCGCCGCAGCGCCGACGTCGGCGCACCCGAGCACGTACGCATCGCGACCCTGCACCGCGTGAAGGGGCTCGAGTTCGCGTGCGTGTGGGTCGCGCACACGGAAGCGTTGGAGGTCTCGTCCGAGGGATCGCACGACGACGACCCCGAACGCGATGACACGCGCGAACGCGATCGGAGCTTGCTCTACGTCGCGTGCACACGCGCGCGGGACGAGCTCGTGGTGAGCAGCTCGGGTCCGCGCGTTCCGAGGCTTCCTGCGTGAGCGGACCCTGCGTGTGCGACCACGCTCGCGTCATCGCGAGCTGGTGGCAGGTCAGCGCGCGACCCGGCAGTCGAACCAACCGAGGTGCGTGGCGACCGCGTCGAGCACTCCCATGTCGTCGTCCAGGCCGCCCACCTCGAAGTCCGACTCCGCGTCGTCGGTGAGGACGAAGTAGCGCACCGCGGCGAGCGCGAGCGTGCGTGTCGGGCCGCTCGCCATACGCGCGCGCTCCAAGAACCGACGACACGACGCCGCGACCGCGCGCGCTTCCTGCGGATCCAAGAACTCGTTGGTGCGGTGAGCCTCTTCGAGCTCGCCCAGATGTCGCTCCACCGCGGCGGCGAGCTCGTCCGGATCGAGCGTGAGATCGAGCCCCCGCGCGAAGGGCTCGACGGCGGCCCTCGGAAAGCCCGGCAGCGCGAGCGGATCGGGCAGCGCGGCCGGCGGCGGGGTCGAGGCCACCGCGATCGCGAGGTCGATCACCTCGTCGCCGCGGAGCTGCGCGCCGCTCGCGTGCGCGAGGTTGTAGAGCGTCGCGCGCGTGACGCGTCCTCCGAAGCGTGTCTCGAGCGCCGCTTGCACCGTCTCGACCGCGACCCGCCCGTCGTGGGCTCGGACGAGCTCCCGCACGAGCTCGCGCCGCGTCGGGATCTGCTCGTCGTCCCACTCCGCGAGCCCGATCGATCCCGAACGATTCACCCTCAGCGAGCCCGCGTCGCGTGCGATGGAGCGCACCATCTCGATCGTCCACGACGCGTGGGGACCTTCGAGCTCGTGCACCACGTCCAGCGCTTCGGCGGGGGCGAGCCCGACGCCCCGCGTCTCCAACTCGGACTCGAGCGCCTCGACCGCTTCCGCGGCCGCATCTGCGCCACCCGGTAGGTCCCGCTCGAGCAGGCCGATGCGTTCGTCGTCGAGTGGCACGAACGGTGCGCGCAGCACCATCGTGGTGAACGCCAGCTCGGAGCATGCGGCGGACTCCGTCAGCGTCGCGTAGAGCAGGTCCTTGCGCATCGCCGCGCCCGAGGAGCGAAGCACCTGGAGGGCGACGTCACGCAGGTAGGTGCGCTCCTCCGGGGCGTCGCGATGATCGAGCGCCACGCGCAATCGACCGAGGTAGCGAAGCGTTCCATCGACCCGAATCATCGACGCGAGATGCCAGTGTCCGAGCCACTCCGGGAGCTGCACGCGCTCGGAGAGCTGGTCCAGCAGCTCCACCACCGACCACTGCCGCGACGGATCGTCCTGCAGGATCGTCGCGACGCAGAGTGGTACGAGCCGTCGCGTCCACAGCTCGAAGTCGGGGACGTGACTCGGCAGTCCCACGACCCCGCGCTCGACGTAGATCACCTCGTCGGGGAGATGCCCACGACCGAAACGAGCTTCGAGCTCGCGAACGGGGACGGGCTCCGGCGAGCCGCGGAGGAACGCGAGCAGCTCCGCGTTGCGGCGTCCGCCGAGCCCGAGCACGACATCGTTCCCGAAGACGAGGTCGCCTTCGACCTCCTGCCACAGCAGCTCGTCCAACTTCGATTCGCCCGCGTGACGCGCGACGACGCCTCGGACGAGCCCGATCGGAACCGGAAACGTGAGGGCCTTCAGGTCGTGTGCGAGCCGTGACCGGAGCTCATCCAGCGGACGACGTGCGATCGCCGCGAGCACCGTGCGGCCGGCGACCTCCACCACGCGCAGCGGGCAGTCGAGCACACGCTCGCAGACGTAATCGAGCAACTCGGAGTGTGTGTCGGCGTCGGCCCAGAGCTCGTCGTCCGTCAGCCGCTCGAGCTCGACCGGACCGTGAGCGCACGCCGCGAGCAGGCGCGCGCGAAGGGGCTCCGCCCACCACCGTTGGGCGAGGCGATCCACGACCTTCACTTCGATCTGTCGTGCCCGCTCGCGCGAGACTCCGAGCATCTCCCCGAGCTCTTGCAGCGTCGCTCGATCGCCGTGGAGCCCTGCGCGGCGTGTGATGACCATGCGCTCCACGGGGGGAAGCTGTCGGATGCTCTCCCGCAGCAGGCGAAGCCACGGACCCTCCGACTCGAGCGACGGATGGCCGGTGGACACCCCATCGAGCGCGTGCGTCACGTCAGGTGACTCGGGTGACCCCGACGTCGCGAGCGGTGTCGCGAGCGCGCGTTCCGTCCAGAGGCGACGCAGCGCGTCCGCGGTCTGGCGGATGCTTCCGCGACCGAGGTTCTTCTCCGCCGCCAGCGCTTCGGCGCTCCACTCGAGGAGGCCCGCGACGTCGACGATGCTTCGACGCTCACAGAAGTTGCTCATGCGTGTCGGCAGATCGACGTGACGCACCAAGATCGGGCGAAGCGGCTCGGGGAACGTTGCGCGGAGCGCGTCCCACGTCGTCGGGATCGTCGACGGGACCGCCGTCGCTTCAGCCGCGCTCGTCGGCTCGGGGCTCTCTCCGCGGAGCGCCTCGTGGAGCTCGCTCCAAGAGAGCCCCGTCGCCCCACGGAGCACGTCGTCCGTCAGCGCGATCGACCGACGACCGACGTTGCGTTCGTGAAGGAGCGCGCTCGGGTCGATCGCAGCGAGGTCACCGAAGGTTCGGAGCCCGTTCTGGAGCGCCCACTTCGTGATGCGCGTGGGCAGGCGGAGGTCGAGATCCGACGCGAGGAAAGCGCGAACGGGATCGTGTCTCGCGGGGACGTTCTCTCCTCGAAACGTACGCGCGAGGTCCGGCTTCTCGCGCAACGCGGACTGACTGCGTTCGAGCCACTGTCGCAAGGAGACGGCGCGGCGGGCGGCGGTTGGGGCGGCGAGGGTCGTGGCTCGCTCGAGGAACCGACCCGCGGACGAGGGATCGAGATCTTCGAGTCGTTCCGCTGCGGAAAACGCGAGCCATGCTCGGCCGATGGTGGAGCTCTCGAAGTCCACCGCAGCGCGGACCATCGCGTCGGTGCCAGTGAGGGAGGTGACACGAGCCCCTGCGTCCGTCGGCGCGCCGTCGACGGACAACCACCCGAGAAGCACGGCGGCTCTTCGGTAGTACGCCTCGTCGCGTGGGCCACCGGCGGCGAAGGGTTCGCCGACCACGGCGGCTCGCACTCGGTCGATCACACGCTCCAAACGGTCCGCCTGCGGAATCTCCAAACCGGAGAGGGTCATGCGAGCGGAAGTTTCGCAGTTGTGGACGGAGGAAGCGAGCGTTTCGAGAACTGAAGCGAGGTCGTGATGTGGAGGAATCGCGGAGTGGTCGGTCGTGCGGCGACGCGTTCCGAACGCGTCAGCGCAGCTCGTCGATCACCGCCAGCACCTCGTCGACGTGCACCGCGGGATCGACCTCCTCGAAGACGCGGCGGATGAGGCCTTCGCCGTCGATCACGAAGGTCATGCGCTTGGCGTAGTTCATCCGCACCGGGACGCCGTAGGACTGCGCGATGCGGCCGTCGGTGTCGGCGAGGAGCGCGAAGGGGAGCTGGTGCTCTTCGACGAACGCGCGGTGGGAGTCGACGTCGTCGGTCGAGACACCGAGCACGACCGCGCCGGCCGCCTGCATGCGATCCCAGGCGTCGCGAAAGGCGCAAGCTTCCGTGGTGCAGCCGGGGGTGGCGTCGCGCGGGTAGAAGTAGAGGACGACGATCTTGCCCGCGTGCTCGCCGAGGGTGCGCGTCTGGCCGGTGTGGTCGGGCGCTTCGAACTCGGGAGCGCGCGCGCCGACGCGAGGCTCGGTCGACGACTCGTTCTGGGTTCCTCCACAAGCGAGGAGGGAGAGAAGAAGAGAGGCGACCACGGGAGCTGCGCGCATGGCCCCGGTCGTGGTGCCAGCCGTCGAGGCGCGCAAGCCGGGCCGACGCCCGCTCGCTTGTGCAGGGCCAAGGGCTGCGCTACCTCGACGGGCCGATGCGCCGCCTGCTCACGATCCCGCTGCTCTCGCTGCTCTGCCTCGGGGCGACCTGCGAGACCAACACCTCGGGCGAGGGGCGCAGCGCGCTGAGCTACGGACGCGACGCGCGCGGGGCTTACGAGGCGGCGCTTCTCGAGTTCCGCGACGACGATTGCCTCGCGGCGGAGCCGATGTTCTCCGCGATCCGCCGCGACTTCCCCTACAGCCGCTTCGCCGCGCTCTCGGAGCTACGCCTCGCGGACTGCAAGATGAAGGCGAAGGAGTGGGCGGAGGCGATCGCGGCCTACCGGCAGTTCGTGCGTTTTCGACCGTCGCATCCGGAGATCGCGTACGCGCGCTTCCGCATCGCGGAGGCCCACTTCGAGCAGATCCCCGACGAGTGGCTGCTCTCGCCGCCGACCCACGAGCGCGATCAGGGCCCGACTCTGGAGGCGCTCCGTCAGCTCCGGCGCTTCGTGCTCGACTTCCCGGAAGACGACCGCGTCGCCGAGGCGCAGCCGATGATCGTGAAGTGCCTGCGTTTCCTCGCACAGCACGAGCTCTACGCGGCGCGCTTCTACCTGCGTCGCGACGCGTACGGCGCGGTGATCCTGCGACTGCGCACGTTGCTCGGCTCGTACGACGGAAGCGGGCTCGAAGCCGAGGCGCTGCTCTTGCTCGGCGACGTGCACCGCCAGACCGGCGAGGTCGCGGAGGCGCGGCAGGCCTACGAAGAGCTCGTGACGCGGTTTCCCGAGGCCGACGAAGCGGGCGACGCGCGGAGCCGGCTGGCCGAGCTCGGGAGCTGAGAATCCGCCGAGAGTTCGCGTGAGCGCGTGAGCCGTTTCGGGGCTGACGCGCACTGCGAAGGTGCGGACCACGTCTGGCACGTGACGTCGGCGTCGACGTGAGCGTTGACGTGGACGGAGACGGCGACGTGAACGAAAACGTCGCACACCGACCTCCGCGCCATCGCCTCACCGTCCGTCCCCGCCCACGACCACGGCCACGACCACGCGTGCGGCACAACCGCGCCCGCAGCCCCACAAACTCAGATCGCGCCGCCTGGCCAGTGTACCTTGAACATCCAACGCCTCTGCCGCGTCTGCCGGGCTCTCCGCGCGTCGCGAGGCGCTCGGCCCTCCTTCCGATCCGAAGGCCCGAAGCCCTCGGTCACCCACGGCACCTCCATGCGTCTGTCCTCGCTCGTCCTCGTCGCCGCGCTCGCGTCCCCCGCGCTCGCGCAATCTCCGACCGACCTCGACGCGCTCGCCGCGGCCGCACGCCAGAGCCCGCGCGACGCCGACGCGCAGCGCGCCCACGGTCGTGCCCTCGCGCGTGCGGGCCGCTACCGCGAGGCAGAGCGCGCCCTGACCCAGGCCGCCCGGCTCCGCGATGGATCGCTGGAAGCGCTCTACGAGGTCGCGAGCGTGACCTTCGCGGAAGGCGACTACCGCCGTGCCCGCAACGCGTGCCGAACCCTGGAGCGGAAGGAAGCCCGCGCCGCGTTGACCCACGTGTGTCGCGCGCGCGCGTTCCTGGTCTGGAACCGCAGCGGTCGCGCGTTCGAGGAGCTCGAGGCCTCGGCGGCCGCCGGCGGTGACGCGCTCTTCGAGCATTGGCTC
>CALJLK010000110.1 GCA_937982655.1 uncultured Sandaracinus sp. | reverse complement strand
GGCGGACCGGCCGGCCAGATCGCGGTGATGCATCGCATCCTCGTCGAAGAGAAGGTGCTCGCGTCGACCTTCGGGGAGGCGTGGCGGCACTACTCCGCTCGCACTGCGCGCCTGGTCCCGTTCATCTGGTGAGCCGTGTCGGCGCGGATCGCGTTACCACCCCTCTCGCGGCAGACCTACCGGCGCGCGTTGCTGCCGGAGCTCGATCTCGCGCCGAAGCGCGCCGACCGAGCGGTGGTGGTGCACCTGCTCGTCCACCTCGCGATCCTGATCGGCCTCGGTCTCACCACGGCGCGGCACGCCTCGGCGTGGCCGCTCTGGGCGACGGCGCTGCTCGCTCTACCGGCGGGGCACTCGCTGATGGTCGCCGCCTTCGCCGCGCACGAGCTCGGTCACGGCGCGGTGCGCATGCCGCGTCGTCTTCGGGTCGTCCTCGTCCACCTCGGTTGGACCTTCGCGATCTTCGCGACCGCGACCACGCAGAGCCGCGCCCACAACCAGCTCCACCACAAAGAAGAAGCGTCGCGACGCGATCCGGATCGTCGCCTCACGCGCGCCGAGATCCTCGAAGCGGGTGGTGAGCACCTCGTGCCTTGGATCTTCCCGAGCTCCGCGCACCCGATCTCCGGCTCGATCTTCGGCTTCGCGACCAGCGTCTTCGGCTACCACACGAGCCTCTTCTGGCACTCGGTGCTGCGCACTGGCCAGCTCTACGATCTGCGGCTCTCGCCCGCGCAGCGACGTCGCGCGATCCTCGAGGGCGCCTCGAACGGCGCGGTGCAGATCGGGCTCTTCGCGCTCTCCGGCTTCTCGGGCGCGATGGCGCTCTACCTCGCGCTCTCCTACTTCGTCGGCGCCACGCTCGCGGGCGCTTACATCGCGACCAACCATCTGCTCTGCGGGCACGTCGAGGACCCGGCGAAGAGCGACGTGCTCGCGACCACGGTCTCGCTGCGTTTACCCGCGTGGCTCGACTTCTTGCACCTGCGATTCAGTCATCACGTCGAGCACCACCTCTTTCCGGGCGCACCCGCGTCGGTGCTTCCGCAGGTGCGGCGCGCGTTGCTTCGGCACTTTCCGGAGCGCTTCGTGATCCTCGGTTGGGGTGAAGCCCTGCGGATGCTCCTGCGTTCGCCGATCGCGATCGAGAGCTCGAACACGTTGGTGCATGCCGACGGAACGGGCGCGCATCGCGTCGACTTTCCCGTCTTCCACGAAGGACCCTTTCGCGGGTTCGAGAAGCGCCACGACGAGGTGAGCTCGTGAGCTCCGCCGCCCACGTTCGACTCCGCGCGCAGATCGTGTGGCCGCTGCTCGTGGGCGCGGTGTGGCTCGGCTGGGCGCTCGCGGTGCCGCGCGATCTTCCGCTGCACGAGACGTGGCCGCTCGGGGTCGCGATGCTCCTCGGCTCGTTCGTCGCAGGCGCGACGAGCGAGGGCGGTGGCGCGATCGCCTTTCCGGTGATGACGTTGCTGTTCGCGATCCCGCCGATGATCGCGCGGGACTTCGGGCTGATGTGCCAGACGGTCGGGATGGGCGCGGCTGCGCTCGTGATCCTCACGCGTCGCACGCCGATCGCGACCGACGCGCTGCGGTGGGCGGCTCCGGCGGGGATCGTCGGGCTCGCGTTCGGTCTGCGCTTCGTCGCGCCCCACCTCTCGGGGCCCGCGGTGAAGATCTTCTTCTGCTCGCTGTGGGCCGCCTTCGCGCTGGCGCACGTGCGGGCGAGCCGCCACTCGCGCGCCGCTCGCGCCGAGCGCGACGACCACACCGCACGCACCGATCATGCTGCGCGCGCCGATCTCGCCGATCACGCCGAGCGCGCACCGACCACGTCACGGAGCTGGCTCGCGGTCGCAGGCCTGCTCGGCGGCGTCGTGTCGAGCCTCGTGGGGACCGGCCTCGACATCGTCGTGTTCTCGGTGCTCGTGTTGCGCCTCGGGGTGTCCGAGACCGTCGCGACGCCGACCTCGGTCGTGCTGATGGCGATCGGGAGCGCCTTCGGCTTCGCGCTCCGCGCGCTCGACGGCGGCCCTGCCCCCGACGCATGGGCGTATTGGTGGACCTGCGTCCCGGTCGTGGTGGTCGGCGCTCCGCTCGGCGCGCGCTTCATCGAAGGGCGAGGCCGCGTGTTCCTCTCGCGGCTGCTCTACGTGTCGATCGTCGGACAGCTCGTCGGCGCCTTGGTCCTCTTGCCGCTGACGCCGATGCTCGTGCTCTTCGGGCTGGCGACCTTCGTCGCGGGAGTCGGCGTGTTCCTCGGCGTCGCGCGCCCACTCCAAGTAGCAGACATGCAGGCGGTCGGCGTGCAGGCGGTCGGCGTGCGCGCGGGCGACGCACGAGGTCCGGAGGCGCCTTGAACGCACCGCGCGGTCTCGAGGCGCTCTTCGCGGCGCTGCTTCGTCGTCGCACGAAGGCCCTCGCAGCGGTCGTCGTGCTGGCGGCGCTCGCGTCCGTGCTCGCGGCGCGCGTGCGCCCGAACTACGACGCCGAAGCGTTCTTGCCGACCTGGGATCCGCGCCGGCAGGTGTTCGAGGAGCACGCCGCGGCGTTCGCGGGCGCCGCGCGACGGGTGAGCGTGTTCGTCGAAGGCACGCTCGACGAGCGGACGCACACGCGCCTCGGTGCGGTCGCGCGGGCACTGCACGACGAAGGCCTCGAGGACGTCACGTGGATCGGAAACGTGGAGCTCGCCTCCGCGGACCCCGACGACCCGTTCTCGTTGCGGGTCGACGCGCCGTTCGCCGATCCGTCGCGCGCGGCGGAGGCACTCGCATCGCGCCGCGACGATCCGCTGCTCGTCGGTCGACTCTTCGATCCCGACGCGGACGCCTTCGTGGTCCACGCGACCTTGCCCGAAGATCGCGATCACCCGGAAGGGCAGCTCGCGCTCGAGGCCTCGCTCGAGCGAAGGCTCGCGCCGCTCCGCGCCGGAGGCGCCGTCGTGCGCGTGGCGGGTCTCCCGGTGCTCAAGGCGCGTGGCTTTCGGCTCGTGCAGGGCGACGCGACGCGCTTCCTCTCGCTCGGGATCGCGCTCGTCACGCTCTTGCTCTTCGTGGTGCTCCGGCGCTTGCGTGACGTGCTCGCGATCCTCGGCTCGTTGGTCCCTCCGATCGTGATGACGCTCGCCGTGATGGGCGCGACGGGAACCCCCATCAGCGCGCTCACCAGCTTCGTGCCGCTGCTCGTGTTGATCGTGGGGGTCTGCGACGCGCTCCACCTCGTCGAGGAGGTGCGGGCCCAGCGCGCTCTCGGGTTGGCGCGCCGTGAGGCGATCGCGCGTGCGTTCTCTTCGCTCGTCCGGAGCTGCTTCCACACCTCGTTCACCACCGCGGTCGGCTTCGCGAGCCTCGCGACCAGCAACGTCGCGATCGTGGTCGAGCTCGCGATCTTCACCTCGCTCGCGGTGATGCTCACCTACGCGTCGACGATGCTCGTGCTGCCGCTCCTGCTCGATCTCGGCGTCGAGCGACCGGTCACGAGCACGCGCTGGCTGGATCTCGGGGTGGACGCGCTCACGAGCGCCGCGCGTCGCCACGCGAAGCGACCGAGCGCGCTGCTCCTCGGCGCGATCCTCGTGCTGTGCGTGGTGGCGGTCGCAGGGGCCACGCGCCTTCGGACGAACGCGACGATGATCGACGACGTCGATCCCGATCATCCGCTGATGCGCGATCTGACGTGGCTCGAGGAGCAGGGCCTCGGCCCGTTCTCGGTCGAGCTCTGGATCCGAGGCGAAGGCGACGCGCTGATGGAGCCCGAGGCGCAGGCGTGGATGGCGCGCACGACCGAGTGGGTGCGTCGCGGTGAACCCGTGCGCACGGTGCTCGGCCCCCCCGACTTCCTCGCGTCCGCGGCGCGTGCGCTCGACCTGCCGCCGCCACGCACGCGCGAAGAGATCGCGCAGCTCTCGCTCTTGCTCGAGATGGCCGCGCCGTCGGGGCTCGACGAGGTGTGGCGTCCGGCCGAGCACGAGGCACAGATCGTGGCGTCGGTCGTCGATCTCGGCAGCGCGCGCATGGGCCCCTTCTTCGACGCCTGGGAGACGCGGCTGCGCGACGACCCGCCGCCGGCGGGGGTGCGCGCCGATCTCACGGGCGTGTTGCGGCTCGCGCACGTCACGTTGATCGACATCGTCGACGGCTTCGCGACCTCGCTCGCGCTCGCGACCTTGGTCGTCTGGCTGCTCGTGAGCACGATCTTTCGTTCGCTCTGGCACGGCTTCGTCGCCCTCGTGCCGAACGTGCTGCCCCTCCTCGCGATGCTCGGCGCGATGGGCGCGCTCGGGCTCGACGTGAAGCCTTCGACGCTCTTGGTGTTCAGCGTCGCGTTCGGCGTCGCGGTGGACGACACGCTGCACCTCATCGGCCGCGTGCGGGAGCGCCTGCGCGCGGGCGATGCGATCGAGCTCGCGATCGACACCGCGATTCGGACCAGCGGCCGCGCGCTCGTGCTCACGAGCCTCGTCGTGGGCGGGGGCTTCCTCGTTCTGGTGACGAGCGACTTCGAGTTCCTCGTGATGGTGGGCTCGATGACCGGCCTCGCGGTCGTGTTCGCGTTGCTCGGCGATCTCGTGATCTATCCGCTGCTGCTCCGCGCCACGATGCGCGCTCCACGGGTCGTGGGCGTCGTCGTGCTCGTGGTGGTCTTCGCGGCGACGAGCGGTCTCGGGCACGCGCAGGGCGTCTCGGGCTCCGACTCGGACGCGGGCTCGGGCGTGGACGTGGACGTGGACGTGGACGTGGACTCGGGAGACGAAGACGGTGACGCCGTGGGTTTCGACGCCGATTCGGTCGGCTTCGCCGCGAGCGCCCCTTCGCTTCCTTCCGAGGACGACGCACCGTCGGCGCTCCGTGTCCACGCGCTCCTGTTCCAAGAGACCCACGTCGCCCTCGCCCGCTCACCGCGCGTTCCGCTCGCGCGCTTCGGCGCGCAGCTGCACCTGGAGCACCGCGGTGAGCACGCGCGCGTCGTGCTCGGTGCCCATCTCGAAGCCGATCCCGCGGCGCGGCAGCTCCCGGACGACTCGCGCGCCGCGATGCTCTGGCTCGTACGCCCGCTCGACACCTACCTGCACGTCGACGGCGGCGAGCACGCGGCGAGCCCCGTCACGCTGACCCTCGGCTTCCAACGCCTCGGCTGGGGTGAGGGCTTCTTGCTCTCCCCGCTCGATCTGGATCCGAAGGATCTCCGCACGCCGGGGCTCGGCGCCGCGACCCGCACGACGCTCTCGCGGCTCTCCACGCGGGTGTCGTTTCGACGAGGCGCGCACCGGGTCGAGATCACGGGCGTGCACGAGGCCCGCTTCGATCTCAAGACCGCGCCCTTCGACGCGTTCTCCCCTTTCCGCGAGCCCGCGCTCGAAGCGCTCGGTCCGCTGGGTCCGGTGGCGCTCGAGCGCGACGTGCGTTGGCGCGACGCGCCGCGACCCTTCGCCGCCGACAGCCAGCAGCTCTTCGCGCGCTACGTCCTTCACGCCTCGCGCGCGACCTTCGCGCTCCACGCGGCGTCGCTCCTCGATCCGATCGGCGTGCTCGTCACCGACGGGCTCGACCTCGCCACCGATCCGTCGGCAGCTGACCCTGCCGACCGGGCGGATCCAGTGCGACTGCGCCTCGAGCACCGTCGCTTCGCGTTGGTCGGCGGCACGCTGGCGGTGCCGCTCGGTCCGGTCGTCGTGCGCATCGAGCTCGCCGCGGATCTCGCGCGTCCGGTCCACCTGAAGAGCGAGACTCCCAACGAGCTCCCCATCGCGGAGCGCACGATGCTGCGCGGCCTCGCCGGCCTACGCTGGACGAACGACCGTGGTGGCGTGCTCGACGTCGAAGCCAGCTACGCGCACGCGTCCGGCGAGCTCCTCTGGCCCTTCGAGGTGCCCACGATCGCGGGCCGCTACGCGCACGCTTTCTTCCGGGATCGTCTCGAGGCCGAGGCGGTGATCGTCGCCACCGGACCTTCGCTGCGCGGAGGTGCCTTCGGTCGCGCGGAGCTCACGTGGCGCGCCCACGACCAGCTCTCCGTCGCGCTCGGTGCTGCAACCTACCTCGACGGTCCGCGCCGATCGATCCTCGACGGCTTTTCGCGCGAAGATCGCGCGTACCTGCGCGTCGAAGGTCGCCTCGACTCCTTTCGGTGAGCCATGAAGCCCCTCCTCTCGTCCGTCCTCGTCTCTGCGCTCGCTGCGATCCTGATCGCGTCCACCTCCGTGAGCCCACCCGTTGCGCACGCGCAGCGTGTCCCCGACGACGCGCGCGCGATCCTCGAAGCCGTCCACGCGCGCGACGAAGGCGACCGCGGTCGCGCGCGCGTCCGCATGACGATCCGCGACGCGCGCGGCGCCACCCGCGTCCGCGACCTCTCGATCCTCGGGCTCCGCGGCGAGGGCTCGCTCCACACGTTGGTGCGCTTCGAGAGCCCGAGCGACGTCGCGGGCACCACACTGCTGACCCGTGACTACGACGACGCGCGCACGGACGAGCAATGGCTACACCTGCCCGCCTTCCGACGCACCACGCGCATCGTCGGCGCCGGTCGCGCGCGTTCGTTCCTCGGCAGCGACCTGACCTTCGCGGACCTCACGCGGCGTCACCCCGACGACTTCGACGCGACGCTGCTCGGTCAGGAGGACGTGGGCGGCGAGCGCTCTTGGCGGCTCGCGCTCACGCCACGCACCGACGCGATCCGTGACGAGCTCGGATATTCGCGCATCGAGGTCTGGATCGCCCGCCGCACGCTGCTCGTGCTCCGCTCGAAGGCGACGCTCCTCGACGGCCGCTTCAAGTACGTGCAGGCGGAGGACGTCGCGCAGGTCGACGGCATCTGGGTCGCGCGTCGCCTCGTCGCGCGCACCGTCCGCGGCACCACGCTCGAGTCCGAGACGGTGCTCGAGCGCCGTGAGGTGCGCTTCGGCGACGCGACGGTGACGCCCGCGCTCTTCGAGCCCTCGCGCCTGGGCGAGTGACGCAGGTCGACGTGGGCTGACGCTCGGCGTCTCGGCGACGGCGGGTGCCGCGCGCGAATGGCGACGCGCCCGCTCCTCCGTGCGGAAGAGCGGGCGCGGTCGATCCACGAAATGACGTGAGCCGGCCGTGAGGCCGAGCGTCACCTGAGCGTCGCCGTCAGGCGACCCGTCGAATCGCTTCTGCCACGAGCGCGTCGGGGACTCGCTCGTAGCTTCGCGGCTC
>CALJLK010000109.1 GCA_937982655.1 uncultured Sandaracinus sp. | reverse complement strand
GAGCGAGAGCTCGTCGCCGCATGACCATGTGTCAACGCGGCTGAGGGAACTCCAGCACGGGCGACCTCGGCAGACGCGCACCGACGCGTTCCGTGCCGCCAGATCACCTCACTCGCAGGAGCCGCCGACCCGCAACGACACGCGGTCGAGGATGCGCGCGATCGGGCCGCCGAAGTCGTCCTGGCAGATCGACCCCGGCACCGAAGCCACGCCGTCCGCTTCCAGCCCCTGCGCCACCTGGAGGATGCGGTGGGCCGGAAACGCCGTTTGGGAGCCACGGTTGCACGCGGGCGCCAGCCGCGACGGCATCGCGGGGTCGACGCGCTCCTCCATGCGGTCGTCGGCGAGGATCGTCGCGACCGTTTCACCTTCGAGGTCGACCGGGAAACCCGCGATCGGGGCGAACACGAGCCGCACCGCGTCACCCTTCGCTTCGATCAAACCCTGCACGAAGCGGTCGATCGGCTGCACCGCCTCGGGGTGCTGGAAGCAGCGGAGGTTCAGGTCGCCCCCGTAGACGGTGCTCGCGGGATCGAAGATCTCCGGATCGATCGCGGAGCAGTCGTCCTCGTCGGTGAGCATCACGATGAGGAGGATTGCGTCGTCGCGAAGAAAGCCCGCGTTCTGTCCGTCGGCATGGCCGGTCGTCGCCTCGACGAAACGGGTGGTCGACGTGCTCGGCGTGAGGGCCTTGAGCGTCGCCTCGAGCTGTTGCTCGAAGCCGCAGCCGTTGGTGCCGGTCGTCGCGACGCAGCCGACGTGGCTCGCGAAGGTCTCGATCGGCTCGGTGCCGGACGCGAGCTCCATGAACGACGGGTAGATCGCTTCGCAGCCCGCGATCGCGGTGTTGCCGCGCGTGCGCAGGATGCCGTCGTCGCCGAAGCGCGAGTTGGTGCAGGTCGGGACCACGGCGCCTCCGGTGCCCATGTCGGTCGTGACCACGCCCGTGCGCAGCGACGCGATCGCCGGGAAGTCCTGCACGCCGTCCGCGTCGGCGTCTCCCGTGGCGAGGGCCTGCACGACGCGCGGGATCTCGCGCGCGAGGGCGTGTTGCTCCTCCGCCATCGAGTTGGAGTTGTCGACCACGAAGAGCACGTCGACCGCGCCCACCGCGCGACGGCAACACTCGGCGCCTTCGCACGCGGTGCCCACGAACGCTTGGCTGAAGTGCGCCACGGTGGTGCGCGCGATCGCTCCGTCGATCTCGGTCGGGAGCGCGGTGAAGGCGCCCGCCGAATCGGTCCAGAACACCGTCGCGAGGCGCGAGTCGCCCGCGAACGGGATCTCGATCGTCGCGGGGGTGCGGAAGACGAGGCCCGCCGGCTCGAAACGCAACACCGGCGTGTACGACGTGAAGCCGTCGGGGAGGGTCGCGGAGGTCGCGGTCACGCGGATCGTGGTGGGCTCGGCCAGCGCACCCGCGGGCACCCGCAGCGCGAGCTCCCCGACCTGCACCAAACCTCCGTCGACGCCGAGCGACACCGAGACCGTGTCACCCACCGTGAGCGGTTCGGTCGGAGTCACCGGGCTCGGGATCGAGTCCGGATCGACGGAATGAGAGGAGGGACAGCCGAGCAGTGTGAGGAGCGGAAGGAGCCGGAAGAGCTTTCGCATCGAGGAGCCTCCGAAAGGTCGAGTCGAGGTCGGCGAACGAGCGTTCGTGCGCGTCGGACGTGGTTCGTCGGACCGGGTGGCGTCGATTTCCAATGCCACCTCGTGCCACTCGGTCGCTGAGGCCCTTCGTGTTCAAGTCCGGTGCCAAGCGTCGCGTGTGCCCGACGTCGATCGTGGCGACTCGACGTTGCCCAAACGCGCGCCGAACGTGGACGTGATCGTTGACGTGGTCGTGGTCGGCGACGTGGACGGCGACGTCCGCAGTGGACCCACGCGCGGTGGGCCTTGAGAACGAACGGGTCGGCCGCGCCGAGAGATCCATGCGACGCAACGCGCTCGCAGAGAACACGGTTTGTTCGCGAGCGTGATTCTCTCACCACGCGAACGTCTATCGCGTTTGATGGACCACGCGAACGAAGAGGCGTGCGCGCGAATCCGAGGACACGGCGCGAGATTCGGCCTCAGGCGATCGCGGTCACGAGGAAAACCGGATACGCGCGCTCCTCCTTGTGCACCTCGCAGGCGGTCACGAAACGCACGTCGGAGAAGCCGACCTCTTCGAGCAGCGCGCGCACCGCGTCGCGATCGAAGCCCGTGTGGAAGACCCCTTCGACGCCGGGCGGATGGAACGAGCCGTCCTCCGAGTCGAGATCCGCGATCGCGAGGCGTCCGCCGGGCCGCAGGGTCGTGCGCAGGCGCGCGAGCAGGGTCCGCGTGTCGGCCACGTGGTGCATCGCCATCGCGCTCACGACGACGTCGACCGTGCCGTCCAGCGCAGGCTCGGCGGGCGTCTGCACGAGGTCGCGGCAGACGATCTCCACTTTGCCCTGGAGCTCCGGTTTGGTCGCGAGCTGCGTGAGCATCGCCTCCGAGACGTCGACCGCGACCACGCGCGCGACGTGGGGCGCGAGCTTCGACGCGAGCAGGCCCGTACCGGCGCCGAAATCGAGGAGCACGGTGTCCGCACGCAGCGGGATCGCGTCGCGCACCGCGCGCACCACGGCGTCGGAGATCTGCTGCGGGATCGGGCGCTGGTCCCACTCCTTCGCCTGCTCGCGGAAGAGGTCGGTCATGTCGGGATCGTAGTCGCGACGACCGCGATGGCGCTACGGAGGCACCGTGCGGCGAGCGTGCGGTCGAACCCGACCGACCTGGTGTGTTCGAACCACGACGTTCGACCCTGACGATCGCGCGAAACGCGCGAGGGGCGCGCGACCCGTGTCGGCGCCCCTCGTGCGAGCTCGGCGATGCGACGGCTTTCCGTGCACCCGACCGTGCGGGGTCGATCACTCGGTCGGCGCGGCTTCGCCTTCCGCAGCGCCCTCGGCCGCCGGAGCTTCTTCCTCCACGACCCGAACGTTCGCCGGCGCGGCCTCGCCGAGCACGGTGGTGCTGCGGACCTTCTCCGGCAGGTACGAGTCGAGCTTGCCGACGTACCAGCCGAGCGCGAGCCCGAGCAGCAGCAGCACGAACAGGTAGAACTTCCAGGGGCGCTTCTTCTCCGCAAACGGATCGTGGAGATCGCGCTGGCTTCCCTTCGGGATCGTCGCGACCTTCGTGAGCGACTCGCCGAAGGGCACGTTCACCTTCGCCTTCGCGTTGACCGCCCAGCCGTTCGCGTCGAGCAGCGGGCCGAGGTTGCGCTGGCGCAGCTTCAGGAAAGCGATCGCCATCGACGGACCGCTGATGAGCATCATCAAGCCGATCACGCCGAGCGGCATCCAGAAGCCGAGCCCGAAGAACGCTTCGAGCAGCGCGCCGATCGCGGCGGTGATGCCGCCGACCGCGACACCGATCGCGGCGACCACCCCGATGTCGAGCTTGCGAGGGGTCTGCGGCGCACGCGGCTGACCGGACGCCGCTTGGTCGGTCTGCTCGGCCGCCGCGGTCACGTTCGCGTCGGCCTCCGCCTGCGCGGCCTGCGCGCGGCGTTCGATCTGCTCCTCCACGAGCCGAAGGAACTTCTTGTAGGGCGACCAGAACGCCTGCCGGACGCTGATCGGGTTGTCGACGATGCGCGTGACCGTCGCGTCCCAGGCGTTGCCCTTGCGGTCGTAGAAGAGACCGTTGCGGCCGACCATCAGGTTGTCGACGTCGCCGTTCGTCATCGCGGCGGCGAGCTGCATGGTCTCGCCCTTGGCGTTCTTCAGGTCGCAGTAGAGCAGGTAGCTCTTCGAGTGCGCGGCCATCGTCGCGTGTTTGGCCGCGTCGTTGACGCGGATGCAGAGCTCGCACGCGCGCTGGTCGATGTAGAGCGTGCCGATCTGGAAGCTCGCGGGCCCCTTCTTCGCATAGAAGTCGCGGAAAGAAACGAAGTTGTTCGCGACCGGCATCAGGTCGCGCGTCAGGTGCAGGAGCTTCTCCACCTTCTCGCGCGCCTCCGCCATCGGCCGCGCCGCCTCGTCCTTCTTCACGAGCGCGTCGAGCTTCTCGCGGAACCCCTTCGCCAGCTCGCGCGTGCGCTCGGCGCCGAGCTTGTCGACCTTCGCGCCCTTCTTGTCCTTCGCCCACGCCGCGTGGGCGGCGAGCTTGCCGCGGATGGCCATCCAGTCGTCGTACGAGAGCTCCGTCCGATCACCGATCAGCGGCGCCACGACCTTCTCGCGGAGGGCCGTCATCGCGTCGATCCACGCCGGGTTCAGACGCTGCACCAGCGGCAGCTTCGCGTCGCTCTCGACGTGCGCGAGCGGGAAGTGCGCGACCTCGTCGGCGGTGATCTGCAGATCCTTCGCGGCCGCCGCGAGGTACTCGGACTCCTCGCGGTTCACGGCGACGAGCGCGCGCGCGTCGAACGCGGCGACCCGGCAACGCGTGAAGAAGTCGTCGACCTTCGCGCGCACCTTCTCGTAGGCGGCGTAGGCGTCCGTGGTCGCGTCGCCGAGCGGGCGCGCGGCGTCGTTCTGCCCCGCGTCGAGCCAGCCGACGTACGCGTCGAGCTCCTCGAAGAACGCCTTCACGGAGTCGGCGGTGATGCCCGGGTCGCCGTTCTTGTCCGTCGCGGGCGCCTCGGTGCACGCGAGCACGTCGGCGATCGCCTTCTTCTCCGCCTCGTCGTCGGTGGAGCTCGCGGGCACCACGCCGTCGCCGTTCCAACGCTGCTTGTTGAACTTCTCGATCGCGTCCTTCACGTCCGCGACCGCGAGCGCCGTCGCGTCCGACTTGTCGAGGCTCACGAGCAGCGCCTTCGCGGTGTCGTGGACGACCTTGCCCTCGTCCTTCGAGGTGTCGATCGCGGCGAGCGGGAGCTCCGGCGAGCGCTTGGCGATCACCTCCGGATCCTTCAGCAGCCCCGCCGCCCACTTGACGGCGGCGATGAGCTCCTTGGCGTTCACGCGACCGTCGTTGTCGGTGTCGATCAGCTGCAGCGTGCGCTCGTCGAGCTCGAGGCCCTTCACGGGGCACGCGAGCGCGACCCACAGCTTCTGATCGAGTTGATCGAGCGCGAGCAGGTCCTTCGCGGTCGTGAGCTGGACTTGGTCCACGCCGCCCGCGCGGAAGAAACGCCACGTATGATCGGCCATCTGGTCTCCTGGCGCGCGGCTTACCACGTTCGGAGTCCGCCGCGCGACGAGGACCTCGGTTTCCCTGGCGAGCTTCCGGCGAAGTCCGCGTACCTGGACCGCGCCCGAATCCGCCTCGCACGAGGAGCTACCCGCGCTCGGGGTCGTCGAGCTCTGCGAGCACCTCGTCGATCCAACGATCGACGGTGCGTGGGAACGGCCACATCAACCCG
>CALJLK010000108.1 GCA_937982655.1 uncultured Sandaracinus sp. | reverse complement strand
CCTTCGTGCCGGCGCCCGCGCCGTCGATGCGCGCGAGCACCAGGTGGATGATGTTCTCCGCCATGTCGTGGTCGCCGCCGGAGATGAAGATCTTCGTCCCCTTGATGGCGTAGGTGCCGTCGCCCTTCGGCGTCGCCGTCGTGGACGAGCTGCCGACGTCGCTGCCCGCGTGCGGCTCCGTGAGGCACATCGTGCCGCCCCAGGTGCCGTTCATCATCTTCGGCACGATCTCGTGCTTCTGATGCGGGGTGCCGAACTCCGCGATGACCTCGGCCGCGCCGAGGCACAGACCGGGGTACATGTTGAACGCGGTGTTGCTGCCGCTGAGGAGCTCGTCGCTGAGCACCGAGATGGCCATCGGGGCGTCCATGCCGCCGTGCTCCGACGACGCGCCGAGCACGCGCCAGCCCGCCTCGTAGAGCTTGTCCCACGCCTGCTTGAAGCCTTCGGGGACGATCACCTTGCCGTCGACGAGCTTGCAGCCCTGCGTGTCGCCGACGCGGTTGAGCGGACCGGTCACCTTCTGAGCGAACTCGTAGACCTGCGCGAGCACGGTGTTGCAGGTGTCCTCGTCCCAGTCCGAGTAGGGCGCAGCCCCGAGGACGTCTTGCAGCTTGAACTGCTCGAAGAGGAGGAACGAGAAGTCACGAAGGTCGGTCTTGTAGCGGTTGATCGGCTGCGCCACGTGTTTCCTCCAGGTGTCGGCGAGGTTGCGCCGAGGTCGTCGAGGATGGGAAGGCTGGCGTCGTTGCCGCACCGCGTCAAGCCGATGAACGGCGATTCATGAACCGGGTTCCCCGGCGCCGCCGATCGATTCGTGTTCGTGCCCTCCGTTGGATTCGAGCGCGGGATGCCGATCACTCGGCGGGTGCGAGCGCCGAGACCTCGGCGCCTTCGGGGCGCACGAAGATCGAGTCCGGCCACGACTCGCCCAAGGTGATCCGAGAGATCCCGATCTCGGTGACCTTCTCGCCCGGACCGGCCTCGGACCACGCGTAGGTGTCGAGGCGCGTCGCGAGCAGCAGCCCCGCCGCCGTCGTCGGCTCGGTGAAGCGCATGAGCTTCTCGGGTGAATGCGCGCCCGGCGCGAAGAAGCCGGGGTAGCTGACGACGTAGCGCAGCGCCGCGAGCCGATGCGTGTCGGGGCGCAGGTAGAGGACGTAGTAGTCGTCGGGCGCGTCGCCGGTGCCGTCTTCGTACGTGAGCTTCACGAGCTGGTGCGTGATTCCGTCGAGCTCCGCGTCGGCGAGCCGCTCGTAGCGCGTGCCCGGATCGGCCGCGACGAAGGGCATGCCGAGGAAGAAGTAGGGCGTGAGTGACCAGAACCGCGCGGTCGACGGGAACGCTTCTGCGCTGGGCGTGATCCACGCTTCCTGGCCGTCCCAGCCGAACGTCGCGAGCGGTGAGTCGAACGTGGCGTCGGGCGCGACGGCGCCGCCGACGGGGGTCGACGGGAGCGCGCCGATCTCTTCGTGGTGCGCACGCGCGCTCCACAGATCGACCCGCTGGTACGTGCGCATGCGTCGCTCGGGCTGCGCGAGGGGGCGGTAGTCGAACTCGAACGCGATCGTGCCCTTCGAGAGCCACGTCGCGAGACCTCCGTGCGCTTCGATGCTCTGCGCGACGAGCCGCCCCGCGTCGCTGGCGTTCATGCGGGCGAGCGACTCTTCGACGCGCGCTTCGACCCACGCCGCGGGCGGAGGAGACGCACCGTCGCGGGTCTCCTCGCGCACGGCGGGCGCGGGCTCTTCACGCTCCGTCGAAGGGCGAGGCGAGGAGGGTTCGGAGGTCCCACACGCGAGCGCGAGGGAGAGCACGAAGGCGGAAGCAGAGCGCATCGTCGCTTCGTAGAGCCCACGCTCGCTCGCGCCACCACGTGGACGGCGCGCGCATCCATGGCTATGCCACGCGGCCATGTTCTTGGAGAAGCACCTCGCCGACGTCGCCGCGCACGTCTTGAAGGAGACCCTCTCGCTGCCGGAGGCGCCGAACGCGCTGCTGCGCGGGACGCAGGATCCGAAGTTCGGCGACTACCAAGTCAACGGCGTGATCGCCCTCGCGAAGCAGGCGGGGAAGAACCCGCGCGAGCTCGCGGAGCCGGTAGCCGCGGCGCTGCTCGCGCGGCCCGAGATCGCGAAGGCCGAGGTCGCGGGGCCTGGCTTCGTGAACCTCACGCTCGACGCGGGTTGGATCGGCGGCATGCTCACCGCGATGCTCGGCGACGCGCGCCTCGGGGTGGATCCGGTGGCGAAGAAGGAGACCATCGTCGTCGACTTCTCGAGCCCGAACATCGCCAAGCAGATGCACGTCGGCCACCTGCGCTCGACCATCCTCGGCGCCTCGCTGGTGAAGCTCCTGCGCTTCGTCGGGCACGACGTGATCGGCGACAACCACCTCGGCGATTGGGGCACGCAGTTCGGTCTACTCATCGTCGGCATGCGCGAGTACGGCGACGAAGCCGCCCTCGCGGGCGACGCGCTCGTGGAGCTCGAGCGGGTCTACAAGCTCTCGAGCAAACGCGCGAAGGAAGACGAAGCCTTCGCGGCCGAGGCGCGCGCGGAGCTGGCGAAGCTCCAACAAGGCGACGCCACCAACCGCGCGATGTGGGAGAAGTTCGTCGCGACGACGCGCGCGACGCTCGACCGCATGTACGAGCGGCTCGGGGTGAGCTTCGACGAGTGGCTCGGCGAGAGCGCCTACGACGCGCGGCTCCCGGGCGTGGTCGAGCAGCTCCTCGAGAAGGGCCTCGCGCGCGAGGACGACGGCGCGATCTGCGTCTTCTTCAACGAGCTCGCCGAGAAGGGCCTGCCGGTGCCCAAGCGGCTCGCGAAGCAGAAGGAGCCCTTCATCGTCCGCAAGAAGGACGGCGCGTTCCTCTACTCGACGAGCGACGTGGCGACGATCCAGTACCGGCGCGAGCGCTGGAACGCGGACCGCGGCGTCTACGTGGTGGGCACGCCGCAGTCGCTGCACTTCGAGCAGCTCTTCGCGCTCGCGCACTTGCTCGAGGAGACCATGCGCCTCGAGCACGTCGCGTTCGGCTCCGTGCTCGGCAAGGACGGCCGCCCCTTCAAGACGCGCGACGGCGAGACCTTCACCCTCGCGTCCCTGCTCGACGAAGCGGAAGAGCGCGCGCTGCAGACCATTCGGGAAAAGGCGGAAGAAGGCGGCCTGCGAATCCCGGAAGAAGAGTGGCCGGCGGCGGCGAAGATCCTCGGCATCGGCGCAGTGAAGTACGCCGACCTGATGCAGAACCGCACCACGGACTACCGCTTCGACTGGGAGAAGCTCATCAGCTTCAAGGGCAACGCGTCGCCGTACCTCCAGTACATGTACGCGCGCGTGCGGTCCGTCCTGCACAAGGGCGACGTCGCGTACGAGGGCTTCACCTCCACCGTCGTCCCCGAAGAGCCCGCCGAGCTCGCGCTCGCGCGCACGTTGCTGCGTTTCCCGGACGTCGTCGCACGCGCCGCGGAAGACTCCACCCCGCACGTCCTCGCCGAGCACCTCTTCGCGGTCGCGTCGGAGTTCAGCCGCTTCTACACGGAGTGCCCGGTGCTGGAGTCCGAGCAGCGCCAGAGCCGCTTGGGGCTCTGCGTGCTCACGGCGCGGCAGTTGGAGACGGGGCTCGGGCTGATGGGCATCGAGGTGATCGAGCGGATGTGAGCGGTGCTGGAGTCACCGGAAGCGTGACTCCAGCACCTCGAAGCTCAGCGGGTCGAGCCGCGCACGCGCCATCGCCCAGAAAGCGTTTGCCACCTACGGCTCCGCTGCATCGAAAACCGCTGCCGCGAGCACCCCCGGCGATCCGCTGAAGATCGGGGGGTGAAAGCGACACGCTTCCACCGTGAGCTCGATCGCGATGGCCAGGTCGACCTGGCCGCGCGTGGCTCGCCGCGCCAACTCCTCGAGAGCCTTCATCTCGTAGAGGGTCGACGGTCGCTTGCGCGACATTCGAATCAAGTCTTGGTTCGCCACGACCTTCACTTCGCGCACTCGACCACGCTCCTCAGCCCAGGAACTTCGACATCGCGCCCAGCCGTTCGCACAAGAATTCGATCTCGAGAGACGTCGCTTCGAACGACACCTTCGATCCCTCTCTGGAGAGCTCGATACCCGCACGCTGCAGCGCGTCGATCATCTGCGCTGAAGCCGGCACGTGCTTCTTGGAGCTCATGCCCACCGCCAAGAAGCCGCACGACGGACGCACCGACGCGCGGCTCGGGCTGGGCCGGGCCGCGCAGCTGCTTTGGTCTGCCACCAGGCAGGTCGTTGGCTCCGCGGCGGAAGAGCACCGAACGAGGCACTTGGGGGATCACGCACCTCCGATGGCGCGTTCTCCTCCGCTCAGCGCGCGTCGCCAGCGGGGCTCCCGTCCGCGCCCGGCGTCATTGGGGTCACGGAAGGATCTGGGTGACGCACGACTCGCCGACGTAGCTCCGTGATCGCCGCGTCGCGTTCTGGCCGCGCCCACGTCAACGAGAACGGCACGCCGAGGTCGTTCGCGATCGTGGTGGCCACGAAGTCCGCGACTCGAAGTGAACGCGGCGCGTCGAAAGGCGTCGACGGTTCGAAGCTCGCACCACCGTCCTCCCATCGAAGCATCGGCTCTCCAGCCTCGAGCTCCAAGCGCGCGACCAGTCGGCGGGATCTCAGCCCACGAAGGAGAGCCTCCCGCGCGCTCGCCCGATGCCGCGCGAGCTGCCACACGCGGTCGACCACCGGCGAGCGATTCGCGGTGTCGAGATGACCGTCGACGACGGCTTCCGGACGCCACATGCGCAGTTGGCGATCGATCTCACGCGCGACCCTCGGGTGCTCTTGGAGAAGAATCGCCGTCGAAATCGCCGTCTCGTCTGAGCTCCACGGTTCGAGCATGCGCGCGGAACGCACCCACTCCTCGGCGAGCACCGCATCGCCCGGACCGAGCGTCTCCGCGAGCCAGCCACCGCACACACAGCGATCACGCACACAACTGCGCGCCACGGGAGTCACCCCCTCGGAGGGACCGTTCGCCCACACGAGTGCTGCGCTCACCAAGGTGCAGGCAGCCTCCGACGCCCCCCGCAGCAGCGCTTCATCCGCGCGACGAACCAGAAGCGCCCGGAGCGCCTCGTCCCGGTCACGACGAAGCTGTGCGCCCATCTCTCGCTCCGGCTCGGGGTACACGAACACGTACGTGGACTCCCGCCGATCGCCGCCGGTGGTGAGCCATTCGGCGGCCGCGGCCCAGCGGGAGGGAGCCGCCGCGTCGTCCGACAGGATCTGCCAGCGCCGCTCGACGGGCGGCACGGAGCCCCAACGCTCCCAATGCGCCCGCACGGCCTGCACGACCAATCCGCGACGCCGAGACGACGTGAGGTTGTCGCCGGTCGCCACGACCTCGTAGAAGTCTTCGTCGAGGATGTTCGCGAGGGCGACGTAGCAGGCTTCGAAGACACCGAGCACCGTTCGATTCGGCACGAACTCCCGCCAGAAGTGAACCGAGCGGGTGAGGCGCGCGTCGTGCTCCAGGCACTCCAAGAGCGCAGGTACCGCAGGCTCCCCGATGCGGATCAGCGCGTCGACCCCTGGATCACGCGAGAGCTCGACCCCTCCCGGTTGCCCGCCTTGCCGAGCGCCGACTTCCTCCAGCGAGGCGATCAACGCGTGTGTCGACGAGGCATCCACGGGGCCTTCGGTCGGCACGTCGGGCGTGGTGGCCCGTGGCGTGCCGACACGCCGCTCCAGCTCCGCCAGCAGGGTGGGAACCGTCTCCAGGTGGTCGCTCCGAGGTGGGTGAGGAAGACCGTCGAGCAACGGCATCACGCGCGCGAGCAGTGTGAGGTCGGCGCGGGCGACGTCGTCCTCGGCCTGCATGTAGTGGGTGACGGCGCGTTCGAACACGCGGACCACGATCGAGCCGACGGCCCAGCCGAAGATCTCGCTCGCCGACGCGTCACCGAACGCTCGGTCCGCGACCTCCGGGTGCCCGAGGTCGTCGAGCAGCGGCCACACGAGCCACACCTGACACGCCGCCGCCGCCAACCTCGGAAGCTCCATTTCTTCCTCGCTCGACCACTCGGCGTCTTCGTCACCGGCTTCACGGCGAGCCTCGCGCGCTCGACGGAGCTCGCGCGCGCGCTCCCGGATCAGCTCGGCTCGCTCACACTCGGACAGCGCGTCGATCTCCGGGCCAAACGCGCGCACGGGCCACGGCGACCACGAGTCGACGAACGCGTGCGCAGGCTCGCCCGGCATCCGCGGAAGCAGGATCCCGCGAGCGCGCTCGGTCTGCGCCTGACCCCAGACGTCGTAACGCACGATCTCGACCTCGCGGAAACTCGCACCGACGGGGACCGTGAGCCCGAGCGCCGCGAGTCGCTCCCGCGCCTCGGCGCGGGGCGCTCGCGTCTCGCGTCGCGAGGCGTCGTCTCGTGAGGCGTCGAGAGCGTTCGCTCCCCACCACCCCGAGGCCGGGCAGTCTTCGAGGCGCGTCCAGCCGTCGCCCTCGGTGACTTCGCGGCATCGTGTGGGCTCGGATGGCGCGGCCGGCGGTGGAGTCGTCGCCCGCACCGTCGTGCTCGCGCGCGGCACGGCACACGCGAACAACAATAGGAATGCGCAGGACCGCATCGCGACACTCGGCGGTCGGCGCCCCGCGTTGTCGTGCACGTATCGCTCTGCCGACTCGACGTTCACCCCGCCTCGAAGAGTACCGTACGAGGGCTCGGGGAGAACGCTCCCGCTCCAGAACCCGCGCCGCTTCCGCGGCACGATTTGCGAGGTCTCCTTCGAACTCGGCTTGATCACGCTGGATTCTCCACGTGATTCCGGACTCGTTCCGTACGACCGACGCACCGATGCGCGGCTCGAGCTGGGGCCGGGCCGCGCGTCGCCGCTTCGGGCGGTCTGCCGGCCTGACTGCCCGTCACGCGGCAGCGTCGCACATCTTCGAGCTCGCTTGACCTCGTCCCGCGTCTGATCTAACCCATCGGTTAGATAACCGTTCGGTTAACTCGACCCTGGAGGAGACGATGGGCGACGCACGAAACGAGTGGGCACTGGATCGCGAGGCCGTGATCGCGCGGGTGTACGACGCGCCGCGGGAGCTGGTCTTCGAGGCGTGGACGAAGCCGGAGCACATCGTGCGGTGGTTCGGGCCGCACGGTTTCGAGGTGACCACGCACGAGATCGACATTCGCGTCGGCGGGCGTTGGCGCTTCGACTTTCGGGGGCCCGACGGGACGGTGTGGGGGAACCGCATGGTGTTCGAGAAGATCGAGCGCCCTTCCCTGATCGTGTTCGAGCACGGCTCCGACATCGACGACGATCCGGGGCGCTTCCTCGTGACCGTGACCTTCGACGAGCAGAGCAACGGCAAGACCGTCGTCACGCTTCGTCAGCTCCACCCGACGCCCGAGCAGCGCGCGCACGTGATCGGCTTCGGCGCCGTCGAGCTCGGGTTCCAGACGCTCGACAAGCTCGCCGCGCACGTGGCGGGGATGCGGACGTGAGCGACGCGCTGAGCACGACGTTCGCCGCGCTCGCGGATCCCACGCGCCGCGCGATCCTCGCGCGCCTCGCGGAGGGCTCCGCGACGGTCAAAGAGCTCTCGGAGCCTTTCGACGTCAGCGGGCCGGCGATCTCGAAGCACCTTCGGGTGTTGGAGCGCGCTGGGCTCATCACGCAGGGCCGACGCGCGCAGTGGCGTCCGTGCCAGCTCGAAGCCGCGCCGCTTCGTGAGGTCGCCGAGTGGACGGAGAGCTATCGGCGCTTCTGGGAGGCGAGCTTCGATCGATTGGGGGACTACCTCGACGCGCTGCAGGGGCGTGCTCCGAAGAAGTCGGCGGCTGACCCCGCCGGCCTGGCCGAGAAGGTCTCAGGTTCGCCGCGGAAGGCCGACGCTCCCGAGGCGAAGCCGGCGAAGAGCGCCGCTCGGAGTCCTTCGAAGCGCGCGCCGAAACCGGCGAAGGGCGCGGTGCGGAGTGCTTCGAAGCGCGAGACGGAAGCCGCGAAGGGCGCGGCTCGGAGTGCTTCGAGGCGCGAGACGGAAGAAGCGAAGACCGCCGCTCGGAGTCCCTCGAAGCGCCAGCCGAAACCGGTGAAAGGCACCGCTCGGAAGCTCGACGAGCGTGCGCCGAGGGCACCGTCGAGAACGACGCGCACGCGCTCGCGCTGACGCCCGCGTGACGCGTCGGCGGTCCGTGCGACAGAAGAGATCCATGAAGCCGCCGGTCCCGTTCTCCGTGCTCGATCTCGCGCCCGTGTCCCAGGGGGTGTCGATCGGGGACTCGCTGCGTCGCTCGATCGAGCTCGCGCGCCACGTGGAGGCGCTCGGGTTCACGCGCTTCTGGCTCGCGGAGCATCACGCGATGCCGACCATCGCGAGCGCGGCGCCGGACTTGCTCGCGGGGCAGGTGGCCGCCGCGCCCTCGACGACTCGCGTGGGCTCGGGTGGGATCATGTTGCCGAACCACGCGCCGCTGATGGTCGCGGAGCGCTTCGGCACGCTGGAGGCGCTCTTCCCCGGTCGTGTCGATCTCGGGGTCGGGCGCGCGCCGGGCTCGGATCGACTGACCGCGTTCGCGTTGCGACGGCCGAACGACCCACGCGATGCGGGCGATCTTGCGGCGCAGCTCGACGAGCTCGAGGGTTTCTTCTCCGGGCGCTGGCCCGAGGGACACCCGTACGCGCGCATTCGCGCGGTGCCCGGGGAAGGCGCGCGGCCTCCGATCCACGTGCTGGGATCGAGCGATTACGGCGCGCGGCTCGCCGCGCAGCGCAGCCTGCCCTACGCGTACGCGCACCACTTCGCGCCGGCCGGCACCGACGTCGCGATGCGGCTCTACCGCGAAGGTTTCGTGGGCGCCGGCGACGCGACACCGCACGCGATCGTGGCCGTCGCGGTGCTCTGCGCGCCGACTGACGAAGAAGCGCGGCGGCTGTCGACGTCGATGGCGCTCGCCTTCGCGCGGCTGACCCGCGGCGCGCCGACGCCGATCCCGACGGTGGAGGAGGCGCTCGCGCATGCGTGGACGCCGGCCGAGCGGGCCGCCGCGGAGTCGTTCATGTCGTCGCACGTGATTGGCTCGCCGGCGCGCGTGCGCGACGAGCTCGCGGCGCTGGCGAAACGTACGCGCGCGGACGAGCTGATGATCACGACGAGCGCGCACTCCTTCGAGGCGCGGATGCACAGCTTCGCGCTCGTCGCCGAAGCCTTCGCGTGAACCCGTACCGGTGCTCACACCGCGTATGAAGCCCTGTCGATACCGATGCCGCGTCGCCTCGCACGGCATCGATTGACCGTGCTCATCTCCGCGGGAGCTTGCCGCTCCTCGCCAGCTCCGGGTCCGTGCACGAGGCGAGGTTGAAGCAGCACGGGCGGCGTTTGCCGCTGCTCATCTTGGAGAGACTGACTTCGACGCGGCGCTTCCGGGTTTCGGGGTTCTTGGTCTCGTTCACCCAGCGCACCCACTCCCAGCGGGCCATGGGTGTGATGGCGCGCCAGAGTGATTGAACGTCGCTCGGAGCGGTCGAGAGCGCGTCGGCGAGGTCGGGCGGGACGACCGGCTCGGGCCAGTCCTTGGTCGGTGTGATCTCCACCGTGACCTCGGCTCCGTTCTCGACATCAGCTGCACTTCGAAGCCGCGCGTCGACGTTCATCCAATGACCGAACTCGCCGTCGGGCTCGATCACCGTCTCGAACATCTGTCCCGCGAAAGTGCCGCACACCGCAACCTGTCCACGGGATGGAAGCGCTTTGCTGGCGGCCTCCGGAAGTCGAAGAATCGTGCGAGATCCGAGCGTCTCCATCGGCGCATGGAAGCGGATCGTGTCCGACTCTTCGACCGGGTCGGCGGGGTCAGCCGCCGACTTCTTCGTGGGGCTCTCTTTGCGCTTCGTGCTCATGGAACGCGCATCAGCGGGAGCGCAGCGCGGTGCGGATCTGCGCGTGGACCTCCGCGGCGTCGATGCCCGCGCTGCCGGCGCGGACGCGCGCGACACGGCTCGCGATCTCGCTCGCCCACTCGTCGGTCGCATCGACGTCGTCCGCCGCGTCATCGAGGCTGGCGACCAGCGCCGCGATGAGGCGGCTTCGTTCGGCTCGCGGGAGCTGCAACGCTTCGTCGAGGAGCTTCTCGGACGTGCTCATAACCTGATCGTAGCGGGCGCGAGCGACGTCGGCGAGCCGCGAAGCGGGACGCTCACTGCCACACCAGCTTCGCCACGAGCTCCACGTGCGGGGTCTGCGGCAAGGTGTCGAAGGCGAGGAGCTGCGTGAGGCGGTAGCCGCCCGCGGTGAGGCGCTCGAGGTCGTGCGCGAGGCCCTTCGGGCCGCAGGCCATGATCTGAACCCGCGGCGGCGCGAAGGCGAGGAGCTGATCGACCACGCGATCGCCGAGGCCTTTGCGGGGCGGGTTCGCGATCACGAGGTCGGGGGCGACGTTCGTGCGGGCCAAGAAGTCCTCGACGCGTTCGGGCGCGACGCCGAGGGCGGCCGCGCTCTCGGGGTAGCTCTCGCACGCGTCGACTTTCGCGAAACGTTCGCGCAGGCGGCGCGTGGTGGCGCCGGAGCCGGCGAAGAGATCGAAGGCGTGCGCGCCTTCGAGCGGGACGTCGTGCTCGTCGGCGAGGAGCGTCTCGTACATACGCTCGGCGAGGGGCGCGTTCGGCTGGAGGAAGCCGAGCAGGCCGTGATCGTCGGACGATCCGTGGAGCAGGATCGGCGCCTCGCCGCGCAGATCATTGCCGACGCCTTCGTGTTTGGACCACGCGACGACGCGCACGCCCGCGAGCTCCGCGATGCCGCGCACGAAGTCCGGCGACGGCTCCGAGGTCGCGACGAGCGTGACCACGACCTGTGAGGTGTGGCCGACGCGCGACGTGACGTCCGGCGCGACCAGTCGAAGCCAGACCGACCGGAGGAGTCCGTCGCCGCGGCGCTCGTCGAAGGCGGGAACGCGAAGACGCTGCGCGACGCGGACGATGCCCGAAGCCGCGGCGGAGAGCGCGGGGTGCTCGACGACGCAGCCGTGCATGTCGGCGGGAACGTGCGAGCCGCGCGAGAAGCTGCCGAGCATCAGGCGACCGGGGCCGCCGAAGGCGACGCGTTTGCTGCTCACGCGGTAGCCGAGCTCGCGCCCGTCGCCGATCACGCGATCGACGTGCAGGCCGAGCGACGCGAGCATCTCCTTCTTCTGGAGGCGCTGGGCTTCGCCCGAGAGCGGCATCAGCGGGCAGCCGCTGCACTTTCCTTCGCGGGCCTCGTGCTGCGTGCACGGGATCGGCGCGCGCTCGCCGATGCGCAGCTCGAGGAGCCGCCCGTGCGCGACCGGGCCACCGCGCGAGACGTGCTCGATGCGCACGAGGCCGCGCTCGCCGCCGAAGAGCCCCGGCACCCGAACCTCGCGGTCCTCGGCGCGGGCGATGCCCTGTCCGTCGAGATCGATGTGGGTGGCCTCGAGCTCGAGGTGGTCGCCGCCTTTCACGCGGCGAGCATGGCACGTGTGGGCCGAAGGTCGACGAGACGCTCACGGAGGCCTCGGTGTCCGAGGGCTCTTCGTTCGAGGCCGCGTCGGCGGGTTCGTCATCAACTCGCGCGACGAACGCGAAGAAGCCGCGCCCTCTGCAGGACGCGGCTTCTTCGTGGACGAGCACGCGCGATCAGATCGCGTCGGCGAGCTGGCGGACCATGTCTTGCGCGACGCGGCCGATCGCCTTGGATCGAATGCTGGTCGAGTCGAGCGAGACCTCTTCGAGCACCGAGCCGTCGGGCGCGACGAGGCGCGTCTCGGTGTGCATGCGGCTCGGACCGAACGCGGCGTGACGGATCGAGGTGATGCGGACCTCGACGCGCGGGTGCTCGGCAGATCCGGTGGCGCCGAGGCTCTCCGCGAGGACGCGCTGCATCTCGGTGGCGACGCCCTTCTTCTCGCAGACCTCGCGCTGATCTTGTTCCATCGAAGGATCGAGCGAGACGACGATTTGGCCGACGGGGCGGACGGCGTCGGACGTGGCGGTGGGGGTGACGGGGTCGAGCTGGAAACCTCCGCAGGCGGAGCCGAAACCGAGCACGACGACGAAGAACAGGGAACGGACGAACATCGAGAGCACCTCCGGTGAGGGATGAGAATGAGGAGGGAGCGCGCACCCTCGGCCCGCCGATCCGCTCCGCCCA
>CALJLK010000107.1 GCA_937982655.1 uncultured Sandaracinus sp. | reverse complement strand
CGCCAACGAGGTCGACGACGACTGCGACGGCGACACCGACGAGTCGGGCGTCGTCGTTCAGCGAGTCGTGAGCGCGACGACCAGCGCGACCGCGCCCCCGAGCGCGAGGAGCACGCCCGCGCCGAGCACGATCCACGGCAGCTTCGTCTGCATCGGCGAGGGCGGAGGCGGCATCGGCTGCGCGACGGGCTGCGGCTGCGCGACGGGCTGCGGCTGCGGCGCCGGCTGCGCTTGCGGGGGCGTCTGCGGCAACGCGACCTGCGGGTTCGTGGTCGGCGGCGTGGGGGTCGGCGTGCCCACCGGCTGCCCGTTCGCGATCTGTTCGAGCGCGTGACCGAGCTCGGCCGCGGACGCCCAGCGCTGCTCGGGCTCCTTCGCGAGCGCGCGCATCACGACCGCCTCGAGCCCGGGCGGGAACGAGCGCTCCGGCGTCCGCTGGGAGAGCGGGATCGGCTCGGCGTTGACGTGAAGCTGAATGTATTCGATGGGTTGGCGCGCATCGAAGGGCAGCTTGCCCGTCACGAGCTCGTAGAGGATCACGCCGAGCGAGTAGATGTCGGAGCGTGCGTCGAGGGTCTTTCCGCGGGCCTGCTCGGGGCTCATGAACTCGGGCGTCCCGAAGACCATGCCCTCGCGGGTCAGGATCATCGAGCCCGGCCGCATCTGCTTCTCGGTGACCTTCGCCAGGCCGAAGTCGAGCACCTTCGGGAAGTCCTCGATGCCGCCCTGCACGGTGAGAAAGATGTTCTCGGGCTTGAGATCGCGGTGCACGATCCCGCCGCGGTGGGCTTCGTCGAGGGCGCCACAGACCTGCGCCATGATCCGGCACGCGCGCAGCGGGTCCATCGGACCTTCCGCGCGCACGACCTGCGCGAGGTTCCGGCCCTCGAGGTACTCCATCACGAAGTAGCACGCGCCGTCGTCGAGCTGCCCGTAGAGGAAGACGCGCGCGGTGTTCGGATGCGAGAGGTGGCTCATCGCCCGCGCTTCGCGGCGGAAACGCGACACCAGATCCGCCCGCGAGAGGTAGCGCGGGTGCAGGATCTTGATCGCGACGTGCCGGTTCATGTCCGGCTGCTCGGCCTTGTAGACCGCGCCCATGCCGCCCGCGCCGATCTTCTGGAGGATGCGGAACTGCCCGGCGACGTCCCGTCCGACGTAACTGTCGGTCACGGCGCGAGCTTATCACTCAAACCACGGTCCCCACGCAGCCGTCTCGCGGTGCGGCCGAGCCTCCTCCACGTCCGAGCGCGTCTGCCCCTCCAGCGCTCGACGAGGAGTCCCATGTCGCGCCCCACCGCCCCCGCCTCCCCTGGCTCTTCGCTCGACCGCGCTGGAGCCGTCCGCTCCGACGAGCGCCGCCGCGGCGAGCCCCGCCCCGAACGCATCGCCACCCGAGGCTTCCGCGCGTTCCTCGAAGCACAGAGCGACAAGACCCTGAAGCTCCGCGACGGGGGGCCCGAGACCGCCAGCAAGGCGCACCCGAGCCCCGCGACCGGCCCGGAGCTTCCCAGCGACGCCGAAAAACTCGGCAAACTCGGAGGTCGTGAGGCCCGTGAGGCGCGCGAGTCGTTCGAGCCCCGCGCGCGGCGAGAGCCCCGGGACACCCCGCGCGACGAAGAGCCGCGCTGGTCCCCGCCCCCGCCCGCGCTCCTGCCCCCGATCGAGCGCAGCGCCCCGACCACACCGATCGCGGGCACCTCCCAAGCCGCCGCGGAAGCCGCCGCGCTCGCTGAGCGAGTGCTGAGCAGCCTCAAGGTCGGGCGCGTGGCGGGCATGCCGGAGGTGCGGATGCGCCTCGGCCTGGGCTCCCGCGGATTGGGCTCCCGCGAAGGCGTCGAAGTTCGGCTCCGCCTCGACGAGGGCCGCGTGATCCCGGTCCTCGTGACGGATCGCCCCGCCGAGGTCGCCGAGCTCGCGGAGCGCCTGGACGCCCTCTTCGCGGAACGCGGGATCGACGCGGAGCGTGTGGTGATCGAGCGCGGTTGACGCGCTAAGGACGGATCGATGAGCGAGCCCGAGTCCGTCGAACCCGAGGACGCAGCTCCCAAGCGCTCGGGAGCTCTCGGTTGCGCTTCCGCCGTCGTGTTCGTGGCGATCCTCGGCGCCGTCACACTCGGCGTCCTCGAGGAGCGCGATGTCCACGTCGAAGGGTTGCCGGCCGAGGACGTGCATGCCCGCCTCATGGACCTGTACGAAGGTCACGGCGATCAACCGTGGATGCAGTGGGCCGGGCAGGTGTGTCGTCGCGCCGACCACGAGCTTTGCGAGCATGCGTTGACGGCCGCGACCGCGTTGCGCGATCGCCGATGCGACGAAGCACGAGAGCACGCGAGGATCGTCTCGATTCGCACCGACGACCTCGAGATCGTGGATCCCCCGGTTCGGCGGGCGTTCGAGTGGGACCTCGAGCACTGCGGCGAATGATCGGGCGTCAGGCCGTACGCCAGGCCTTCTCCGCGCGTTTGGGTTTGCGGCCGATCTTCACGAGCTCTCGCGCCTCGGCGATCGGATCGGGGGCGTCGAAGGGCTCGAGCTCGATCCGATAGAGGCCGTGATCGAACGGGCGCCCTTCCGCGGCTTCGGTCGGGACGAGGCGCTCGCGCAATCCCTGACGCCGAAGCACGCGCGCGCGGTGATGACAAAGCGGATTGTTCCCCGGGCGACCGAAGAGAGAATGCGCGGTGAACGAGCAGCCACCCTGGCAGGTTTCGGCGTAGGCGCACTCCGCGCAATATCCCCAGAGCTCCCGCGGCTTTCGCGCGAAGGCGAGCTCGGGCGCCTCGTCCCAGATCGACGCGAGCGAACGATCCCGCAGGTGTCCGCCCACGTAGCTCGCGGTCTGCAGCGACGGACAGCCCTTCACCGCCCCGTCACTCTCGATGCCGAGCACCAGCTTGCCGGCCTGACAGCCGCGCCAATGCTCCGAAGCGTCGTCCGGATCGGCGCTGCGCAGCGCGCCCTCCTCGGGGCCGAAATAACCGAGGTTGTTCCCCGGCCAAACGCGAATTCCATCCGCCTTCGCGCGTCTCTTGAGCGCCACCACGCGCGGGATCAGCTCCAACAGATCCCAGGGCTGCAGCAGCATCTCCGGCCGATCCGCGGCGCGCCCGAGCGGGGTCGTGATCTGCACCTGCCACGCACGGATGCCGGCGTCGCGGAGCACCTCGTAGAGGCCTTCGAGCTCCCCGAGGTTCAGGCGGTTCACGTTGACGTTGGACGCGATCGCGATGCCCGCCTCGCGCAGGTGACCGAGCGCCGCGAGGGCGCCGCGGAAGCTCCCGGTGCGCGCGCGCTGCCGATCGTGCGTGGCCTCGAGGCCGTCCACGCTCACGCTCGTGAGCTGAAGGCCCGCGTCCGCCATCGCGCGCGCGAGCTCCGCCGTGACGCCGAGCCCACCCGTCGTCATCGACGCCTGGATGCCCTCGGCCCGCAGCGCGCGGATCACGTGGAGGAAACCGTCGTGGAGGTACGCCTCGCCGCCGATGAGCACGACCTCGCGGGTGCCCATCGCGGCGAGCTGCTGCACGACGTCGAGCGCTTCGTCCGTCGTGAGCTCGTTCGAGCGCGCCTCGCCCGCGCGCGAGCCGCAGTGTCGACACGCGTGATCGCAGGCGAGCGTGAGCTCCCAGACGACGTACGCGGGGTGCGGGCGCGTGCGCAGGACGTCGAGGCGGCGCGTGCCTCGGGGCCGAGCTGCCGCACCGGCGTCGCTCATCCGGCGTCTCCGGCGATTCCGTCGACTCCGTCGCAGTTGGTGTCGATGCCGTCGCCCTCCGGATCGGCGGCGAAGTCGTGGATCGCGGGGTCGCCCTCGGCGCAGTCGTACTCGCGGCAGTAGCCGTCTCCGTCGAGATCCTCGGAGGGATCGTCCTCGCAGCCGAGCGGCTCGTACGCGACGCCGTAGCAGGCCATCAGCGTGACGACGGTGCTCACGCCGAGCGCGACGTTCTTCGCGTGGCGCACGAACGAGGCGCCCGTCTTCGACTGAGTCCTTCGCGGGGTCGCTTCGGGCTTCGGCTCGACGCGCTTCGCGCTCGGGCGCTCCGCGTTCGTGGTGTCCACGCTGGGCGCCTTCCCACACTCGGGGCAGGTCGGGGCGGCGTCTTCGCGGACGGGCACGAAGCTCGAACAGTGCGGGCAGCGGATCATCATGACGTTCCCTCCGACGAAGCCGACTTCTTGGCCGGATCCGACTTCTCGACCGGTCGGCGGGGTCAGCCGCCGACTTCTCGCCGACTCCCGCGCGCGGGATCAGCCAGCTTCGAACGAAGCTGTGCAGAGAGTCTGCCAGGACGGCGACCGGGCGCGAAGGTGGTCTTGGCACGCGGTGGCACGAGAGCGATCGGCGTTCGCGTGCTACGCGTGCCGCATACGTCACAGGGTCACAGGGTCACAGGCTCTCGTCGCTGGCTTCGTCGACCGACTCACCCTCGACGGCGGCATCCGAGGCTTCGGCTTCGCCGCCCGCCCCACACGCGCCGACCTGTGCGTTCGCGTCGTCGCAGTCGACGTCGGAGCACACGCCATCGCCGTCCTGATCGTAGCCCTCGCAGGGATCGGCCGGAGGCGGCGGGCCCTCGTAGTAGGCCGCGCCGTAGCAGGCCATCAGCGTCATCACCGCGCTCGCGCCAGCCGCGACGTTGCGCAGCGAGCGGAGCGCGGCCGACGGAACGCGCAGACCACACTCGGGGCAGACGTCGGGCTGTCCGACGAGGCGAGCACGCAAGGGGACGAAGGACTCACACCGGGGGCAGCGTCGCATCATGACCTCCGAACGCGGGAGCTCGCGCGAGCTTACAGGCTTCGATGCGCGTTCGTCTCGACGTCACCGCGGGCGACGACGGCGCCCGACTCCGCATCGAGCGCGATCACTCGAGCGCGATCACTCGAGCGCGATCACTCGAGCGCGATCCGTCGAGCGCGATCACTCGAGGATCACGTCGAGCGCGATCACCCTCGAGCGCGATCACCCTCGAGCGTGATCACCTCGAGCGCGATCACTCGAGCGTGGAAGGCGGCTGCAGCAGGAATGGTGCCCCTGGCCCCACCGTCTCGGGGCGCGGGAGCTCGAGGCGCCGCACCGGCGCGCCGTCGAGGCGAAGCTCGAGCTGCGTTGGATCGTCGGTCGGTGAGAGCGTGAGGTGGTGGACCTCGTCGCCGAGTGTGAGCCGCAAGTGGCCGAGCTCGTCGCCTTCGGGCGCCTGCTCGATCGGTTGGCCGACGTACTCACCGAGATCCGTGACGGATTCGTTGCCGTCGACGTCGACCACCACCGCCTCGAGGCGCACGCGGTTCTCCACGACCGGTCCTCCGAGCGCGATTCGGAGGCCGACGGTGAAGAAGCTGCCGCTCGACCAAGGCGATCGGCGGTTGGCCTCTCCGTCCGCGGGCCCCATCACGTCGTCGGCGGTGTTCGAGCCGGTCGCCGTGGAGGAGCCGCCGCAAGCGGAGCCCAACACGACGAAGCAGAGGGCGCAGAGCAGTCGCATGATCGGGTCATACGGCGCGGCGACGCCCTCGACCAGCGGTCACCTCACGGCTCGGTCACGCGTTCTCCCATTCGAACGAGCCGTCCGACCGAGCCGATCGTGGGAGCCGGCTCGACCGATTCAGCTCTCGCGCGCGCCCGCGTCGCCGAGCGCTTCGAGCTTCTTCTCGATCGCCTTCTCCACCTTGTCCGCGACCTCACGCGCCTCGTGGGCGAGCTTGCCCACCGCCTTCGCGCCCTCGATCTTCGCCTTGCCGACGAGCGCCTGCGCGCGGCCCTCCGCCTCGAGGGATTTTTTGCCCGTCGCCTTGCCGACGCCGGCCTTCACCTTGCCGCTCACGCGATCCGCGGCGCCTTCGATCTTCTTCTTCGTGGTCTGCGTGCTCATCGGAGTGTCCTTTCGAGTCGCGTCGTCGCGACCTCGACCTCCACTCGAGCAACGTCGGTGCCGCGCGCGAAGCCGCGTTTTCGCGTGGAAAACGAGCGCACACGACCCAGCGTGGCGACCCGCCTCGCCTCGCTCCCACTCATCTCCCGACGCAATGCGGGGTCGTGCGAGGCAGCGAATCCGTCCGCGACCATCAGCGCGAAACCGTCGCGCCGCGGAGGGGTGAGGCGATCGATCGTCAGCCGAGCGTCGCGAGCAAGGCCTCGCGCATCACCTCGAGCGGCGCGGCGCGTCCCGTCCAGCGCTCGAACGCGAGCGCGCCTTGGTGCACCAGCATGCCGACACCTTCGACGGTGCGGAGCCCACGCGCGTCGGCCGCGCGGAGGAGCGCGGTGCGTCGCGGGACGTAGACGAGATCGACCACCGTCGCGCGCGAGGGAAGCGCGTCGAGCGGGAGCTGCGCGACGAACGTGTCGGCGCCGTCGCCGAGGGTCGCGCTCGTGGCCTGCACGATCGTGTCGGCCTCCGCGAAGGGATCGTGCAGCGCGTGCAGCGCGATCGCGGAAAGGCGCGCGTTCGGTACGAGCGGCGCGAGCGTGTGCACGAGCTCCTCCGCCTGCTCTGGGCGACGCGCGGCGATCGTGACCTCCTTCGCGCGCGCTCCGAGCCCCACCACCGCCGCGCGCGCCGCGCCGCCCGCGCCGAGCACGATCAGCCGATCGCCGACCGGCGCGCCGGCCTCGTCGAGGCTGCGCGCGAGCCCCTCGGCGTCGGTGTTGGTGCCGATCCAGCGCGCGCCGTCGCGCACGAGCGTGTTCACCGCGCCCATCGCGCGCGCGGCCGGCTCCACCTCGTCGAGGCACGCGATCACCGCTTCCTTGTGCGGCACCGTCACGTTCGCGCCCGCGATGCCGAGCGCGCGCAGCCCCGCGATCGCGGTGGACAGATCGCCCGGCGCCACCGGGAAAGGCACGTAACGCGCGTCGAGCCCGAGCGCGCGAAACGCGGCCTCTTGCATCGCGGGCGAGCGCGAGTGCGAGACCGGGTATCCGACGATGCCGTAGACCTTCGTGCTCATCGGTCCTCCGAACGTACCGCTCGCCGTGGTCGAACGAGGAAGGTCGTGCAGATCGAGCTCGGCGAGGTCGAGCAGCGCTTGCTTCGTTCGCTCACGACGTGCCTTCGTTCTCGCGTTCGTCTGCCGATCCGTGCATCGATCCGTTCGGCGCCCCCACGACCGACTCCACCCGCGCCACGAGCTCTCCCTCGTGAAGCCGCGCCCGGATCGCGTCGCCCACCCGCACCTGCTGGGCATGCCGCAGCGCGCGGCCGTCCGGCCCGAAGGCGATCGCGTAGCCACGCTCCAACACCCGCAGCGGCGAGAGCGCGTCGAGCCGCCCTGCGAGCGCCACGAGCCGACCGCGCGAGCGCGCGAGCGGCGCATCCGTCGCGACGAACAAACGAGTACGCGCCGTGCCGAGGCGTGCGTGCTCGTCGGCGACCTTCGCGCGCATCGCGACGCGCAGACGCTCTTCGAGTCTCCCGAGCCGCGCGCGCTCGTCGTTCGTCCGGTCGCGCGCCGCGATCGCGAGCCGCTCCTCCAGCGCCGAGAGGCGTCGTCGATCGCGCTGCAGCGAGACGCGTGGATCGTGCGCCCGCGCGCGTCGCTCGAGCTCCGCGATCCGCTGGCGCTCCCGACGCAGCCGCGCCCGCTGCGCCTCCTCGAGTCGGCGCGCGAGCCGCTCGACCTCGACCCGCGCTTCGCGGACTCGCGCGCTCGGGCCGAGCTTTCGCAGCGCGCGCTCGAGCCGCAGCCGCGCACGCCCGAGCTGCGCCGACTGCGCCGCCACCAGACGTCGTTCCAGCCCCCGCAGCTCCGCCTCGAGCACGTCGCGCTCCGGCACCGCGCGCTCCGCCGCGTTCGAGGGCGTCGACGCACGCACGTCCGCGACCAGCTCCGCGAGGCTCACGTCGCTCTCGTGCCCGACCCCACACACCACGGGCACCCGGCACGCGGCGACCGCGCGGCAGACCTGCTCGTGATCGAAGGCCCAGAGGTCCTCCGCGCTGCCCCCGCCGCGACACAAGATCACCAGATCCAGCTCCGGCAGACGCTGAATCGAACGCAGCGCCTGCACGATCGAGAGCGGCGCGCCGTCACCCTGCACCTGGCAGTCCGCGATCACGATCCGCACCGGCGAGCGCGCGTGCGCCACCCGGATCACGTCTTCGATCGCCGCACCGCGCGCGCTCGTCACCACGCCGATCGTACGCGGCAGCCGCGGCAGCGCGCGCTTGCGCTCCACCGCGAAGAGCCCGTCCGCGTCGAGCCGTTGGCGCACCTGCTCGCGCCGCTGCGCGAGATCGCCTTCGCCCGCCGCGAGCACCACGCGCACCTGCATCTGGAACGAGCCGCGTGGCTCGTAGAGCGAGAGGTTGCCGCGCACGCGCACGCGCACGCCGTCGCGCAGCGGCGTCTTCGAGCGCTGCAGATCGTTCGCGAAGATCACGCACGGGAGCTGCGCGACCTCACGCTCGTCACTCAACGTGAAGTACACGTGCCCGAGCCGGCTCGGCTTGGCCTGGCTCACCTCGCCCTCGACCCAGAAGTCCGAGAACGTCGACTCGAGCCGCTCGCGCGCGGCGCGGTTCACCTCGGACACGCGGAAGATCCGCGGGCCCGGAGCCGCCCGGTCGTCAGCCGCCTCGCTTCGCGCGGGTCGTTGGCCCCAAGGCCGTCGAGGTCCCTCGTTCACGGCGGCTACGTAGCAGCTTCCCGTGAAAGACGGTCGCGCCGTGGGGTCGTACCGGACGTGGCTCGTCGGAGACCACCAAGGCGCGAGCTCACGCTCGAGGACCTACGACACACCCGAAGACATGCCACTGCGAACGATCGCGCGGAGGCCTCTGGAGACGACGTCGTCGTCACGCTGGACGCGCGCGGGCCGCTGCCCCGATACTCCGCGCCGCGTGCACGCAGCTCTGCGCGACCTCCCGCCCGTCGGCCACATCGGCCGCTACGCCGTGCTCGGCAAGCTCGCCACGGGCGGGATGGCCGAGATCTTCCTCGCGCGCGACGACATGGCCCACGGCGCGTGGCGGCCGGTCGTCGTCAAACGAATCCTCCCCCACGTCGCGTCCGATCCGGAGCACGTCTCGGCCTTCGTCCAGGAGGCGCGGCTCTCGCTCTCGCTGCGGCACCCGAACGTCTGCACGGTGTACGAGGTCGGCGAAGACCGCGGCGCGTCGTTCCTCGCGATGGAGTACGTGCACGGCGTGCAGCTCCGCGACGTGATCGACCACGCGGGCGCGCTGCCTCCTGCGCTCGCGGCGCGCATCGTCGCCGACGTCGCGGCCGCGCTGGAGCACGCGCACGAGCTCCGCGGTCACGACGGACAGCCGCTCGGCATCGTGCACCGCGACGTCACGCCCGAGAACGTGATGATCGGCTTCGACGGGCACGTGAAGCTGCTCGACTTCGGGATCGCGAAGGCCCGCACGCAGTCGCGGCTCACGAAGGCCGGCGTGCTCAAGGGCAAGGTCGCGTACATGTCGCCCGAGCAGTACCGCGGCGAAGAGCTCGACGGGCGCAGCGACGTCTTCGCGCTCGGCGCGTGTTTCTTCGAGGCGCTCACGGGCAAGAGCGCCTTCGAGCGTGAGAGCGAGGCGCAGACGGTCGCCGCGATCCTCTTCGAAGATCGACCTCTCTCCCCGCGCGCGGTGGTGCCGGAGCTGCCGGAGGCGCTGGACGATCTCGTGCGCCACGCGCTCGCACGCGATCAGGCGCAGCGCCCGACCGCGGCGGCGTTTCGGCGCGAGCTCGACGCGTGGTTGGTCGGTCGCGGGCGCGAAGTCTCCGACGCGGAGCTCGCAGCGTTCTTGGAGGTCGCGTTCGGCGAGCGTCGCCTGCGCGCGCCGACCCTCGATCGCACGCCGCTCGAAGCGGCCCCGCGCCTCGACGCGGTCACGACCGCCGCCGTCACCGCGGAGCTCGACGACGTGGTGGAGGCGATGCAGGCCGCCACACGCCGCAAGCGCCTGCTGGTCGTGTTGCTCGCGGTGCTCGCGGTGCTCGCCGCAGGAGGCGGCGTGGCGTGGAAGCTCTCGCAGCCGGGGCCGCCGAGCGATCCGCGGCGCACGACCGAGCCCGCTCCCTGACCGAGCAACCCACGAACGACACGCTCGACCGCCACGCGCTCGAGCCGTCGTTCGAGCGCGCATCGTGCGAGCGCGCCGTTCGAGCGAGCGTCCTCCAGGACGGCGAACGGCCGACCGGCGGTCCGAGCTCCTCGAACACACCGTCGGCCGTCTCGGGTCCGTGGGGTCGGCTTCAGCGGTCGCTGAGCGGCACGAAGGGACGGCGCCCTTCGCCGAGGTAGATCTGACGCGGGCGCGCGATCTTCTGCTCGTTGTCGTTGATCATCTCTTCCCACTGCGCGAGCCAGCCCGGCGTGCGGCCGATCGCGAAGAGGACTGGGAAGATGTCCATCGGCAGGCCCATCGACTGGTAGATGAGGCCCGAGTAGAAGTCGACGTTCGGGTAGAGCTTGCGCTGAACGAAATAATCGTCTTCGAGCGCGATCTTCTCGAGCTCCACCGCGATGTCGATCAGCGGGTTCTTCCCGACCTGATCGAAGACCTGATACGCGAGCTTCTTGATGACCTTCGCGCGCGGATCGTAGTTCTTGTAGACGCGGTGTCCGAAGCCCATCAAACGGACTTCACCGGCCTTCGCGCGGCGGATGTAATCCGGGATGTTCCGCACCGATCCGATCTCGTTGAGCATCCGGATCGCGGCCTCGTTCGCGCCGCCGTGCAGCGGGCCGTAGAGCGCCGCGCAGGCCGCCGCGGTCGCGCTGAACGGATCGACCCGCGACGAGCCCACCCCGCGCATCGCGGAGGTCGAGCAGTTCTGCTCGTGGTCCGCGTGCAGGATGAAGAGGACGTCGAGCGCCTTCTCGATGACCGGGTTCGGCGTGTACTTCGTCTCGGTCATCTTGAACAACATGTTCAAGAAGTTGCCCGAGTAGCTGAGGTCGTTGTCGGGGTAGATGATCGGCAGACCGCGCCGGTGCCGGTACGCGTACGCCGCGAGGGTCGGCATCTTCGCGATGAGGCGGTTCATCTGCAGACGGCGCACCTCGGCGTCGTCGAGGTTCTTCGCGTCCGGGTAGAACGTCGAGAGCGCACCCACCGTGCTCACGAGGATGCCCATCGGGTGCGCGTCGTAGCGGAACGCGTCGATGAATTCGCGAATGTTCTCGTGCACCATCGTGTGGTGCGTGATCGAGTGTTGGAACTCGTGGAGCTGCGCGCGGTTCGGGAGCTCCCCGAAGAGCAGCAGGTACGAGACCTCGAGGAAGCTCGCGTGCTCGGCCAGCTCGTCGATCGGGTAGCCGCGGTATTCGAGGATGCCCTTGTCCCCGTCGATGAAGGTGATCGAGCTCTTCGTCGACGCGGTGTTCATGAAGGCCGGGTCGTAGGCCATCAGCCCGAAGTCGTCCGCCCCGGTCTTGATCTGGCGTAGGTCCATGGCCCGCACCGTCCCGTTCTCGATCGGGAGCTCGTAGGTCTTGCCGGTCCGGTTGTCGGTGACGGTCAGGGTGTCCTTGGACATGTCGTGTGCCGTGTTCCTTGTTGGGAAGCTCGTCACGAGAGCTCTCGGAGCTCTTCGTGGGCCAGCTTTTCGTGGGCCCCGCGCGCGCGAGCATACCGCAGAGGGTGCTCGTGCCGTCGAGAGCGGACGCACGGCTTCGTGTGGAAATTCGGGCACCTGCGCAAGGTTCGAGGTGCATCGCACGAGATCACCGAACGATCGTCGGTCGACCTGGCGATCGCCGAAACGAAGCACGACGTTCCGGGCCGTTGGTCGCACGAATCGTGGGTCTTCGGAAGTGCGCACGGTCGTCCGGAGGTCCGTGCCTTTCGCGCCACGACGCGCGTATGCTCCGCGCGATGAGCGACCTGCCCCGCTACTGGACCACCGCGTTCACCGAGGTCTACCTGAAGGCGATGAACGCGAACGCCGCGTTCCAGAAGGCCGCCGCGAAGATGGACGAGACGATCGTCCTGCGCTGCCTCGACGATCCCGACGGGCTCGACAAGGTCGTCGCCTACCGCATCCACGACGGGCGCATCGACGTGGTGGACGAGCGGGAAGGCAAAGCGCCCTCGCCGATCCGGCACGAGCCCTTCGACGGCTCGCGCTTCCTCGCCCGCACCACCGCGCCCTACGCGTTCTGGAAGCGCCTCGACGCCAAGGAGATCGGCGTCCTGCACGTGATCACGTCGCCCGACTACCGCCTCGAGGGCCCGAAGCTGAAGGTGCTGCGGCACCTGAAGGTCTTCACGATGATGGGCGACGTCGCGAGCGACATGCCCAAGCGGTACTGACGCTCGTAGCGCCGTCGTCGCCCGGTCGTCGTTGCCCTGCGGCGAAGCCTTGCGTACGATCCTTCACCCGCATGGGGGATTGGGACGACGACGAGAAGACGGCCATCGGCGAGGCCCCCGAGCTGCAGAAGCTGCTGCGCGGGCGGCCGGAGCAGCGCGCCTACGTCGTGGTGATCGCGGGTCCCAACGTCGGCGAGACCCACGAGCTCGAAGGCACGCGTGAGGTCGGCCGCACGAGCGCGACCCCGATCCACCTCATGGACCCCGAGGTCTCGCGCCTGCACGCGCGCTTCGTCGTGCAGGGCAAACACATCGTCGTCGAGGATCTCGGCTCGACCAACGGAACCTTCGTCAACGGCGAGCGGATCGAGGCGCCGCGCGAGCTCGCGGACGGCGACAAGATCCAGATCGGCACCACGACGATCCTGAAGTTCAGCTACGACGCCCTCGACCGCGCGTTCCAGCAGAAGATGTACGACGCCGCGCTGCGCGACGGGCTCACGGGCGCGTTCAACAAGCGGCACTTCAAGGAGCGCCTCGACGGCGAGCTCGCGTACTCGGTCCGCCACCGCACGCCGCTCGCGCTCGTGCTCTTCGATCTCGATCACTTCAAGAAGCTCAACGACACCTTCGGTCACCTCGCGGGCGACCACGTGCTCGAGACCCTCGCGAAGCTCGTGACGCGCACCATGCGCAAAGAAGACTTCTTCGCGCGCTGGGGCGGCGAGGAGTTCGCGATCCTCTCGCGCGGCATCGACCTCGAAGGTGGGCGTCGCTTCGCGGAGCGGTTGCGCACGCTGGTCGAAGGCCACGCGTTCGTGCACGAAGGCAAACGCATGCCCGTCACGATGTCCGTCGGCGTGGCCGCAGTGCCCGAGATCGACGTACGCGAAGCGGACGTCTTCGTGCAGTGCGCGGACGAAGCGCTCTACGCCGCGAAGCAGGGCGGGCGAAACCGCGTCGTGATGTACGGGCGCTGAAGCGGACGGCTCGCGGGTCCGATCACGTGGTCGTGAACGTGAACGTGGTCGTCGACCACGTCGACGTCGCCGAAGCTCAATCCCGCCGCAAGAACTCGCAGCTCGAGTCCTCGAGGCACGAGTGGCCCGCCGGATCCGTGTGGTAGCGGAGGTCCTGGCCGCTCGTGGCGCCCCAACGCGCGACGAGGTTGATGAGGTACTGCGAGGTGTCCCAGGGCACGTCGCCGTAGATCACCTCGTCGAAGCCGTGCACGCCGCGCGGGATCGCGTAGTTGTTGAGCAGACCGCTCGTGTCCTCGCCCGGCACCGGCGTCCACACCGCGTCGCCGAGGTCGCCGCGCGGGACGCTGCGCCGCACCCAGCGCAGCGGGCGGTCGAGCGTGGGCGCGGGGATCGCGTCGGGCTCGTTGCTCTGGCTCTCACCGTCCGGCTCGAAGCGCATGCGGCCGTCGCTCACGTCGTCGACGTCGTAGAGGAAGAACGCCGGCCGACCTTCGCCAGGGTTGCGATCGAGGCGATCGACGCCTTCGAGCACGTGGTAGGCGACGAGCAGATCGTGGGGTGTCGTGAGGCCCGGATAGCGCGCCTCGAAGGTCATCGGCGCGCGCCACTCCGCGAGGTGCTCGGGGCCGTCGGGCGGCACGAACGCGAGCCCGCCGGCCGCGCGTGCGTAGGCGTTGCCCGTGGACACCGGCACGCTCTGATCGCCGACCGAGTTCGCCATCAACAAGCTGCGCGGTCGCATCGGCACGTCGCTCGCCGGGATCGGCTCGAGGAAGACGCGGCGCGCGTAGTTGATCGGATCGCCCGGCTCGAGGCCGGTCTGCGCGAGGCTGAGCAGACGCCGCAGGTTCGGGGTCTGACGCTGACGCCCGAAGCCCATCGCGGGCGAGACGAGCGGATCGCCGGCCGACCACTCGCGTGACTGGAAGCGCGCGCAACGATCGCAGGCGCTGCTGTCGACCTCGAAGGTGTCGATCACGCGCGTCGGCGTCGCGTCGTCGAGCTCGGGGCACTCCGGGTACGTCACGGAGCGCGAGGCGCCCGCGTGCAGCTCGATGCGCCAGCGGTGATCGGGATCCGACGGAATCGGCACGCGGAAGTGCATCGCTTGCCCGCCGACCGCGCCCGCGCAGCGCACCTCGCCATTCGTCTCGTTGCGCACGCGGATCACGACGTCCTCGCCCACCGCTGCTGCGGGCACACACGCGATCTCCATCTCGCCGCGCTCGTTGCGATCGGTGCCGAGCGCCCAGACGCTCGCTTCGCCTTCGCCGCAGCTCGAACGATCGCCGCGCTCGTTCGCGGGATCGACCATCACGTAGGGCCCCATGAGCCGCAGGTGCATCGCCGCGATGACGCTGCCCATGTCGTTGCGCGCGCCGACGTCCGTGAGCCCACCCGCGCCGACGATCGGCGCCACCGAGCGCACCGCGGGCTCCGCGCCACCGACGATGCCGCTCACGATGCCGCCGAGCGATCCGCCGGTGAAGAAGATCGTCTGATCGCGACCGCCCACGTCGGGGCGTCCGTCGCCGTCGAAGTCGCCCGCGACGTCGAGGCCTTCGTAGGCGTGCGTGTCCGCGTCGTAGGCGAGCGGCAGGTCGCGCGGCCCTTCGGCAAACTCGACTGGGCGCGCGTCGCGACCGTCGAACGAACGCAGGATCTGGATGACACGCATGTGATCGAGCACCGTCTGCCGCACCACGTCGCGCGTGTGGAAGACGTACGCGGTCCAGAAGTTCACGCCGCTGTCGACGAGCCCGTCGCCGTCGATGTCCTCCGCGCGGCCGTCGAGCAGCGCCTCCGCGGTCGGGGTGAGGCACTCGCCGTCGAAGAGGCCGCCGATGATGCGCAAGAGCCCCTCGTCGACCGGCACGCCGTGGCCTTCGGCGTTGAGCATCGCGGTCGCGACGCCGTGCTGGAGCATGTAGCCCGCGAAGGGCAGCGGCTCCGCGGAGGCCGAGCCGTAGCCGTGCACGTAGAACGCGATCGGGTGCGGCTGCACGCCTTCCTTCGGCACGAAGAGGATCAACGACATCGCCTCGCGCGAGACCTCCGCGCGCCCGCGCTCGGCGTCCATACGCCAGGTGTCCGGCAGGTCGGTCGTCTTCGGATCACCCAGCAAGAACGGGGAATCGAAGTACATCACGACCACGTGGCCGAGGTTCGAGTAGCTGTCGATCACGCGCGCGGTCTGCTCCTCGGAGAGCCCGAGCGCGAGGCCCGCGACGCCTTCGAGGGCGGCGATGAAACGTTCACCGGGCGCGACGTACATCTTGCCGGGCTCGACCTCGCAGCGGCGACCGCCCTGCATCGGCGCGAGCGCGTAGTCGGGCGGGAAGTCCTGCGCGAGCCACGAGAACGGGCCTTCCCCATAGAGACCGGCGCGGAGCGCGTCGAGATCCTGGTGCGTGCTCTGGGTGGTGAAAGTCCACGCGAACGCGACGCCGTCCCAACCACGCGCCGCGAGATCGCCGTAGAGGTCCGGATGGCGCGCGAAGTGATCGGCGAGCGACTCGAGCGCGTCGCGCTGCGAGAGCGGGTGCGCCGCCTCGAAGGGCGAACGGATCGGCTCGCCGTTCTCGCCGCGCAGACGATCCGTGATCACGACCGCGTAGGTGCGGCGCGGGCGCAGCGGCAGGGTCGGGCGCAGCACGAGCGTCTTGGTCTCGCGCTCGTAGAACCAGGTCATCTCGTCGACGGTGTCGAGCGGATCGTCGGCCGTGCCGTCGAACGTGTTGGGCGCGTCGAGGTTGCCGTCGAAGTCGGTGTCCTCGCCCGGATCGAGCACGCCGTTGCCGTTCACGTCTTCGTCGACCGTCTCGAAGAGCAGGTTCGACTCGCCCGCGCGCGGATCGTTGCGCCAGTACTGCGACGGGTTGTCGAGCGCGTATTGGAAAGAACCGCCGTTGAGATCGAGCGGCATGGGCTCGCCGGTCTCGAGATCGACCAGGTAGATCGCGTGCTGCGCGAACTGCGCGGTGGAGAACGCGCGACTGCCGCCGCCCTGGCGCTCGACGAGATCGCGGGTGTTCAGGTGCGCGTCGAAGGGGATCGTGATGCCGGCGTAGGTGCCCCAGCCGTCGATCTCGCCGAAGAGCGTGCGGGTCAGGGTCTCGAAGTCGGTCGGCGCGACGAGCGAGACGTTGATGCGGCGTCCGGTGGGCGAGGTCGGATCGGGCCAGGTCGCCACGTCGTTGGGCAGCGGCAGCTCCGGCAGCGGCTCCGCGTTGAGGTTCCAGAGCACGCGCGGCCCGTCGCCTTCGAGCGACAGCCCCCACGCCTCTTGCGGCGCGTCCGAACAACCGGCGAGCCCGAGCGACCCGAGCAGCCCGCCGAACGCGAGCCAAGCGAAGCGAGATCCCATCCGCGACATCGCGCGCAGCATCGCACAGCCCCGCGAAAAGAGAGAACGGCGGTCGCGCACGCGGCACCGGGTGAAAGGCAGTCGCTTTCGCCCCGACTCGACCCCCCGGTCGCGGAGCGCCGCGTTCTTGACTGGCTCATGCATCGCAGGCACGTCCGGCCCATATGTCCCGAATGCACGTGCACCTCATCGGCGTCGCCGGCACCGGCATGGGCGCGCTCGCGGGACTGCTCAAGGCCCAGGGCCACCGCGTGACCGGGAGCGACCTCGCCTTCCACCCGCCCATGGGGCCCGCCCTGCGCGCGTGGGGCATCGAGCTGATGGAGGGCTGGAAGCCCGAGAACGTCGCCTCACACCCGGACCTCGTCGTGGTCGGCAACGTCTGCCGCAAGGACAACCCCGAAGCCCGCGCCGCCATCGACGGCGGCCTCCGCCACGCCAGCTTCCCGCAGGTGATGGAGGAGGTCTTCCTCGCGCCCGAAGGCGGCGTCGCGCGCCCCGGCTTCGTGGTCGCGGGCACCCACGGCAAGACCACCACGACGAGCCTGCTCGCGTTCCTCTTGCGCGAGGCGGGCCTGAATCCGGGATTGTTGGTGGGAGGAATCCCGAAAGATTTCTCGGTGAGTCACCGGCTCGGTGGCGAAGGCGCCCCCTTCGTGATCGAAGGCGACGAGTACGACAGCGCGTTCTTCGAGAAGACGCCGAAGTTCTGGAGGTACCGCCCGAGCCGCGTGATCCTCACGAGCTGCGAGCACGATCACGTCGACATCTACCCCGACGAGGCGAGCTACCTCGCGGCCTTCGAGGGCCTGATCGATCGTATCCCCGAAGACGGTTTGCTCGTCGCGTGGGCCGGCGATCGAAACGTGCGCGCCCTCGCCCGTCGCGCGCGCTGCGAGGTGCGCTTCTACGGCATCCACGGCGACGACTGCGGTGACGTCTCGCCGATCTGGTACGCGGCGCCCGCGAAGGCCGGCGGCGGCATCCAGCCCTTCGACCTCTACGGCGGCGGCACCTTCCTCGGCCGCGTCACGAGCCCGCTGCCGGGGATGCACAACGTCCGCAACGCGCTGGCCGCGATCGCGCTCGCCTCCGAAGGCGGCGGCGCGGACGTCGCGACGGTGATGAACGCGATCTCGCGCTTCAGCGGCGTGAAGCGACGCCAAGAGCTGCTCGGCGTGATCGGCGGCGTGTTCGTCTACGAAGACTTCGCGCACCACCCGACCGCGGTCTTCGAGACCCTTCGCGCGCTCCGCTCCTTCCACCCCGAAGGTCGCCTCCTCGCCGCCTTCGAGCCGCGCAGCGCCACCGCGTCGCGCCGCCTCCATCAAGACGCCTACGTCGACGCCTTCGCCTCCGCCGACCTCGCGGTGCTCGCCCCCGTCGGGCGCCCCGAGATCGCGGCCGACGAGAAGCTCGACACCTCCGCGATCGCGACCGCGCTCCGAGCCCGCGGCGCCGACGCCCTCGCCGCGAGCTCGCTCGACGAGGTCGTCCAGAAGCTCACCGACGAAGCCCGCCCGGGTGACGCGATCGTGCTGATGAGCAACGGCGCGTTCGGCGGCATCTACGACCGCGTGTTGGCGGACCTGGTGCGCTGAACGTGGATGGAAGGGCGTTCACACCCTACTGGGCACTCCGAGCCTGCCCGGACGCGAGCCACCGACCCGGCGTGAGGCTCCTCGAGGGCGACACCGAGCGCTGACGCACGCTCTCAAATCTCTGTTTTCGTTTGCAAAAACGAAAACGAGAGAGCCTTCTCACACTCATCAGCACTCTGCCCCCTTGAGTGCTGACAGGGTGTGCTTACAGGATCGCCCCGCTTCGAGTCCGCCCCTCGTGGGCAGCTCGGAGCCTTCTTCCGGCCTCAGCCAGGCCACCAGCCTGCCCCCGGATCGGCCGCGCGAACGCGCGCCGACCGTTCGGGCACCCAAAGGAGACACCCATGAAGGTACGTCCGCTCCACGATCGCGTTCTCGTCAAGCGCCTCCCCCAGGAAGCCATGACCAAGGGGGGCATCATCATCCCCGACACCGCGAAGGAGAAGCCCATCGAGGGTCAGGTCGTCGCGGTCGGCAACGGCAAGCGCGACGAGCAGGGCAAGGTCCACGCCCTCTCCGTGAAGGCCGGCGACAAGGTGCTCTTCGGCAAGTACGCCGGCACCGAGGTGAAGATCGACGGTGAGGAGCACCTCATCCTCCGCGAGGACGACCTCGTCGGCATCATCGAGTGAGTCGCCACACTGCGATCGCTCTCAAACAGATTTCTCACTCAGATTTGAACCGGAGATAGAACGACATGGCTGCAAAGCAGATGCGTTACGGGACCGACGCGCAGCGCCGCATCGGTCGTGGTGTCGATGCCCTCGCCAACGCGGTGAAGGTCACCCTCGGGCCGAAGGGCCGCAACGTCGTGATCGAGAAGAGCTGGGGCTCGCCGAAGATCACGAAGGACGGCGTGACCGTCGCCAAGGAGATCGAGCTCTCCGACAAGTTCGAGAACATGGGCGCGCAGATGGTGCGCGAGGTCGCCAGCAAGACGGTCGACGTCGCGGGTGACGGCACCACGACCGCGACCGTGCTCGCGCAGGCGATCTACCGCGAGGGCGCGAAGATGGTCGCCGCGGGTCACAACCCGATGGACCTCAAGCGCGGCGTCGACAAGGCGGTCGAGGCGGTCGTGAAGTCGCTCGAGAAGCTCAGCCGCAAGGTCGAGGGCGCCAAGGAGATCGAGCAGGTCGGCACGATCAGCGCGAACGGCGACGAGACGGTCGGCAAGCTCCTCGCGGAAGCGATGGAGAAGGTCGGCAAGGAAGGCGTGATCTCGGTCGAAGAGGCCAAGGGCATGGAGACGATCCTCGAGGTCGTCGAAGGCATGCAGTTCGACCGCGGCTACCTCTCGCCGTACTTCGTGACGGACACCGAGCGCATGGAGTGCGTGCTCGACGATCCGTACATCCTCTTCTACGAGAAGAAGCTCTCGAACATGCGCGACCTCGTCCCGCTGCTCGAGCAGGTCGTCAAGCAGCAGAAGTCGCTGCTCCTCATCGCGGAGGACGTCGAGGGCGAAGCGCTCGCGACGCTCGTCGTCAACCGCCTCCGTGGCACCCTGAAGATCGCCGCCGTGAAGGCGCCGGGCTTCGGTGACCGCCGCAAGGAGATGATGAAGGACATGGCCATCCTCACGGGTGGCGAGGTCATCTCCGAGGATCTCGGCATGAAGCTCGAGAGCGTCACGCTCAAGCAGCTCGGCCGCGCCGCGAAGGTCAAGATCGACAAGGACAACACCACGATCGTCGACGGTCAGGGCAAGAAGGCGGACATCAAGGGCCGCACGGACCTGCTTCGCCGCCAGATCGAGGAGACCTCGAGCGACTACGATCGCGAGAAGCTCCAGGAGCGCCTCGCGAAGCTCGCGGGCGGCGTCGCGGTGATCAAGGTCGGCGCGGCGACCGAGGTGGAGATGAAGGAGCGCAAGGATCGCGTCGACGACGCGCTCCACGCGACGCGCGCGGCGAGCCAGGAAGGCATCGTCCCGGGCGGCGGTGTGGCGCTCGTTCGTGCGCAGGCCGCGCTCGACAAGATCCAGGGTCTCTCCGACGAGGAGCTCATCGGCGTGCGCATCGTGCGTCGTGCGCTCGAGGAGCCCCTCCGCCAGATCGCGCAGAACGCCGGCCTCGAAGGCTCCGTCGTCGTGGACAAGGTCCGCGCCGGCAAGGGTGCGTTCGGCTTCGACGCGCGCGCCGAGGAGTACGTCGATCTGCTCGACCGCGGCATCCTCGACCCGACCAAGGTCGTGCGCACCGCGCTGCAGAACGCGGCGAGCGTCTCCGGCCTCCTGCTCACCACCGACGCGCTGATCGCGGAGCTCCCGAAGGAGGAGAAGCCCGCGGCCGGCGGCCACGGCGGCGGCATGGGTGGCATGGGCGGCATGGACGACATGGACTTCTGATCGTCGTACCCGACGAACGAGAGGCGCGTCCCGAGAGGGGCGCGCTTTTCGTTTTCCGTCGGGCCGCTTCGCCGGACGTGGAGCCCCACTTCACCGCGTGCTCGAAGGCATCGCGCGCAGATCCTCCAGCGGACGGTCGATCGCGCATCGTGTGAGGGGTGCTCGCTGCGTGTCGCATCGACGCGTGTTGTTTCGGGCGTCCGTCATGTCCTACCGTCCGCCCCGATGAAGACGAGGAATCGAATGGGACGAAGCTTCTCTCGTTGGGTCCTCGGCACGCTCCTCGCGTGGGGGTGCGCAGCGCAACAGCACGAGGAGACGACCACGACCGACACGCCTCCGCGCATGCAAGAGCACGAGGAGACGACCACGACCGACACGACTCCGCGCATGCGGGAGTGCCACGGCGAGCTCACGCGAGATCAGATCCTCTCCGTGGTCGGCGCATCGCACTCGCAGATCCGTGAGTGTTACGAACGGCGCCTGGCGGAGAACGACGCGCTCCGAGGCACGGTCAACGTCGCAGTGCTCGTGGATCACGACGGGAGCGTCGATCGGAGCCGGGTCGGCGGCTCGTTGGGCGACCCCGAAGTCTTCGCGTGTGTGGGCCGTGTCGTCGATGGCTGGCGCTTCGCGCCCCCGTCGGGCGGATGCGTGCAGGTCAACGTGCCGTTCGCGCTCTCGCCAAGCGGCCGCGCCGCGACCCCGGAGTGACCGTGGGATCGACGATCAGCGGGCGACGACGCGGTCGCGGCCGCTCTGCTTGGCTTCGTAGAGTGCTTCGTCGGCGCGACGCGTGACGTCCTCGCGCGACTCGGCCTCGGCGCGCCGGGCGACGCCAAAGCTGAGGGTGATCGGGAGCGAGGTTCCGCCGACCTCGATCGGGGTGTCGCGGATCGAACGGCGGGCGCGCTCGCAGACGCGACGCGCGACCTCGAGGCTGGCGCCGGGCAGGACGAGCAGGAACTCCTCGCCGCCGACGCGCGCGACGGCGTCGGTCTGACGCACCGCTGCGGCGAGGCGCTCGGCGACGACCTGCAGCACCACGTCACCAACGGCGGTCGTTCGGGAGCCGAACGTCGTGAGCCGGGCGCGACCCGCGAACCTGCGTGGGTCGCCTCCATCGCAGTCGACGTGGACGCGGAGAACGCTGCGCGTCATCGTGACGGCGATGCGCGTGTGGATGGCTTCGCTGCTGCTCGCCCTCGCCTGCTCGGGCATCGACGAGGTCGACGGCGCCTCGCTCTGCTCGAACCTCGAGAACGGGCGGCGCGTTCGGTTGACCGAGCGCCTCGACCCCAGCTCGGTCGCCATGTTCCGTCCGACGCTCGTGCTCTGCGAACCCGGCGTGTGCTGCAATCAGGGTTGGTATCTCTACCGAGTGCCCGGATGCGAACGAGTTGCGGTGGTCGCGGCGGACGCCCTGCCGCTCCAGTTCAACGGCATTCCACAGCGGCTGTTGTGCATGTCGGGAGCCCCGTGCCACGACTGTCCAGATCCGAGAGAGGAGGAACTGTCCGGTACGCTTCGACGCGCTGAGGACATCTTCCCCGCCGAGACTCCGTCCGACGTGGATTGGTGTCTCGTGGTCGACGCGGAGGTCTCCGACGCAGGTCGCTTCGACGGTTGAGATCCCCGCGGTCGGCGCGCGACCGGTCGTAGTGACCGTGACTTCGAAGCCCGCACGTCCGTGAAGAGCAGGTGAGGAGCGTCGCGACGCCGAGCGAGCGGCGAGACGATCAGCGGGCGACGACGCGCGCCCTTAGACGACCGTACGAGGTACACGGGGATCACCCTCTTGGTCGCTGGTCGCCGCGCGTCCCTCGCGGCCGGGTCTCGAGGGGTCTCTCGGGAACTGTGTTTGATCGCGCTGCAATCGTCACGCGATCGCGGAATCACCACGCGCGACGGACGCACCGATGCGCGGCTCGGGCTGGGGCCGTGCCGCGCATCGCCG
>CALJLK010000106.1 GCA_937982655.1 uncultured Sandaracinus sp. | reverse complement strand
CGATTCCACGAGAGTGTCGGGCCGTGCGCGAGCACGGAGCCGACCCAGGCTCGTGGGAGGGGGCCCCATCGGGGCTCCCTCGGAGGGGAAGCTTGCCAGGCGCGTCGTGGGTCGACACAACCGCGCGATGCCTCGTGGTCCGAAGCTCCGCGCTCGTCCGTTGTCGTCGCCGCTGCGGGTGGTGTTGGTGGAGCCCGAGATCCCGCCGAACACCGGCTCGATCGCGCGCACCTGCGCAGCGACCCAGAGCGCGCTGCACCTCGTGGGCAAGCTCGGGTTCCGCATCGACGAGCACGCGGTGCGGCGCGCGGGGCTCGATTACTGGCCCCTCGTCGACCTGCACACCCACCCCGCGCTCGACGACTTCGAGGCGAAGCATCCGGACGCGCGCTTGCACCTCTTCGCGGCGGGCGCGCACCCGAGCTACCTCGAGATGGACGTACAGCCGGGGGATGCGCTCGTCTTCGGGAAGGAGTCGGTTGGTCTCGATCCGTCGATCCTCGCGCGGTATCCGGATCGGATCTGGACGATCCCGACGATGGGCGCGGTGCGCAGCCTGAACCTCTCGAACGCGGCGGCCATCGTGCTCTACGAGGCGCTCCGGAAGCTCGGTGCGTTTTCGGAGACCTTCGTGGCGGACGACGCGGTGGGTCGGCCCGAGCCGGCGTCGTGACGCGACGACGCAGGTCGTGGACCTGCGTCCGGTGGTCCGCCAGCACGTTCTGCTGCGCCACGACCCACGTGAACGGACGTACACGATCCGAGAAGAGATCGCGCCGGGCTGACCGGGTCGGTTCACGCAGGTGGGCGCGAAGTCGAGGTTTTTCGAAGCGTTCGGGCGTGGCACGATGATCGCAAAGTGGGTTTCGCGTGAGCGTGTCGGCACCCCGGTCCACACCGCTCGCCCGAAGGTCACCGAGAGGAGTCGTCCCCATGCGGATTCGCACCCTGTTCTTCGTTTTGCCTGTGGCCGCCTTCCTGGGCGGCTGTCCCGTTTGGACCGACGACGGCTTCGTCGATCCCGGCTGCGACGGAGGTCGCGGGTGCTTCTGCGATGGAGACTGGGACTGCGATCCCGGCCTCACGTGCGACGACGGTCGTTGCGACGACGACGACCCGTGCTTCGACGACTCGGAGTGCGACCGCGGCGAGATCTGCGTCGACTTCCGCTGCGAGCCGGAAGAGCCGCCGCCCGGCATGTGTGTGGTCGACGGCGACTGCGACGCGGGCGAGGAGTGCGTGGACGGAACCTGCGCGCCCGGCACCGAGTGCACGATGGACTCGGACTGCACCGGCGGTCAGGTCTGCGACTTCCGCGGGGTGTGCGTCGACCCGATCCCGGGTGGCTGCTCGAACGACGCGGAGTGTGAGGCGGGCCAGCTCTGCATCGAGGGCTCGTGCCGCGCGCCGGCCGACACGTGTCAGTTCGAGTACGAGTGTGGCCCCGGCCGCGCGTGCGTGAACGGCGGCTGCGTGAACATCTGCGGCAGCAACGCGGATTGTGGCTCGGGTACCGTCTGCGACGGCGGATTCTGCGTGCCGAACCCCGGCGAGTGCACGACGTCCTCGCAATGCTCGAGCGGTGAGCGCTGCGTGGACGGGCGCTGCTTGCAGGACTGCCGCGCGACGGGCTGCGAGAACGCCAACGACTACTGCGACGCGGACGGCTTCTGCCGGCCGCGCTGGCAGCGGGATCCCTTCTGCTCGAACGACAGCGACTGCGCTGCGGGCAGCCGGTGCATCGACGGTGCGTGCCGCACGCCGTGCACGAGCGGGACCGCGACCGAGTGCATGATGACGGACGTGAGCCTCACGGTGTGCACCGCGATGCTCTGCTACACGACCGCGGAGTCGAACCCCGAGTGTGAGTCGGCGGCCGACTGCGACGCAGGCGAGCGCTGCGTGAACGCCATCTGCCGCTGAGCGCCGCGTACCTTCGAGGCGACCTTCGATTCGGTCGAGAGAGCCATCCTTCGGGGTGGCTCTTTCGCTTGGAGGGATCGCCGACGGTCACGCACGTGGACGCGAGGTGCGGGTGAGCCTCCTGGACCGCGATCGTGACGTGCTTGTGACCGCGCTCACGCTCGTTCATCCTTCGCGGGTGCGTGCGGGCTGCCGGGTGTTGGGCGGGCTCGTCGTGAGCCTTTGGTTCGCGAGCGGCTTTGCTGCGTCGACCGCCGCGCAGGCCCCGGCTCTGGGCAGTCCGCTGCTGGGCACCGCGCGTGACGCGTACGACGACGCGCGCTTCGAGGACGCGCGGGAGGCGGTCGACCGATTGCTCGCCGCGCGTCGCCTCGAGTGGGACGTGGTGGTGGCGGGGCTGGAGCTGCGCGCGCTCGCGGTCTTCGCGGTACAGGACGCGGACGCGCTGGAGCGGACGTTGCGCCAGCTCGCGGTCCTCGAGCCGCATCGCACGCTGCCACCGGAGACGCCGCCTGCGGTGCGCGAGCGTTGGGACGCGCTCCGTGGGCTCGTGGAGCCGTTCGACGCGCGCTTCGAGCTGCGACGCGAAGGCCGGGACGTGGTCGGGGTGGTGATCGCGAACGACCTCGAAGGGCTCGTTCGGAGCTATCGTGTGGGTCTGTCGGGTGGCGGCTCGCGCGCCGACGACGAGGGGCTGCGCGTTCGCATGACGACCGCGCGGGGTGGGAGCTTCGAGCTGACGGTGGCCGCCATCGGCCCGGGTGGGATCGTGCTCGCCGAGCGGCGGCACGTGGCGGAGGTGACGAGCGGCGCCGTGCTCTCCGAGGTTCCGTCGGAGCGGGAGGGCGCGAACCGTCGCGTGCGTCGATCGCTCATCGCGGTGAGCGTCGTGGTGGTGGTCGCGATGGCGGTCGGCGTCGGGCTCTCGTTCGCGCTGCGAAACGACGAAGGCGGCGCGGTGCTGGTGGGGCCACAGCCATGAGCTCGGAGTCGGCCGAGCGCGAGGTCGAGGACGAGACGCTCCTCGAAGATCGAGCGGAGCTGCCGGAGCTCGGCGCGCTTCGAGCGGGGGCGCCGGAGCACATCGGCCGGTACCGCGTGCTCGCGAAGCTCGGGGCGGGCGGGTTCGCGACGGTGTACCTCGCGCGGCTCGAAGGCGCGGCGGGTTTCGGGCGCTTCGTCGCGATCAAGCGGATCCACGATCACCTCGCGAGCGAGCCCGAGCTCGTCGCGATGTTCCTCGACGAGGCGCGTGTCGCCTCGGCGATCGATCACCCGAACGTCTGCGCGCCGCTCGACTTCGGCCGCACCGACGAGGGGAACTACTTCCTCGCGATGGACTACCTGCTCGGCGAGCCGCTCTCGGAGGTGCGTCGCGCGTACGGCCGCGTGCACGGCGCGCCGAAGCCAGAGGACGTCGCGTTCGTGCTGCGGGTGATGGCAGACGCCGCGCACGGGCTGCACGCGGCGCACGAAGCGCTCGACACGCGCGGGCGGCCGCTGGAGATCGTCCATCGCGACGTCGCGCCCGCGAACCTCTTCGTGCTCTTCACGGGTCACGTGAAGGTGGTGGACTTCGGGATCGCGAAGGCGGCGCGGAAGCTCCACACCACGCAGCACGGAGTGTTCAAGGGGCACGTGCCCTTCGCGGCGCCGGAGCAGCTCCGCGGGCGCACGCTCGATCGTCGCGCGGATCTCTGGTCGCTCGGGGTGGTGCTGTGGGAGATGCTCGCGAAGCGTCGGCTCTTCGCGCAGAAGGACGAGGTCGCGCTCGTGGACGCGATCGTGCGCGATCCGATCCCGCAGCTCCGCGAGAAGGCGCCGTGGGTGTCGCCGCGCCTCGCGCAGGCGGTGCATCGATGTTTGTCGCGCGAGATCGAGGAGCGGCCTTCGAGCGCGCTCGAGCTCGCGCTGGTGTTGGAGGAAGAGCTGCGGCGGCTCCGAGTGCCGATGGGCGTGCACGAGGTCGGCTCGTACCTGCACGCGCTCTTGCCCGAGCGCGCGCGCGCCCGGTATCGACAGCTTTGGGCGCTCGCGGAAGAAGCGGGGTTCGCGAGCTCGCTGGTGACGTCGCTTGACGCCGACTCGGCGGAGGTCAGCGAGCGGCGGCTCGCGCCGGTGGCCGGGGCGGCGGCGGATGAGTCGGATCCGGACGCGACGATTCCGTTGCCGGCTCCGGTCTTCGACGTCCCCGCGCCGAGCGAGGCGCACGTGGTCGAGGCCGTTTCGGTCGAGGTCGCGTCCGACGAGGACGCCGCGAGCCCGTCCACGCCCGTGCTGCCGGTGGGGCTCGATCTCTCGGCGTTCGACGCGCCCATCGTGGAGCCGGAGCCCGGCGTGGGCTCGCGTGCGAAGGCGTGGCCGCGCGTGCTCTTCGTCGGCGTGACGTTGGGGATTCTCGCCGTCGCGGTGTTCGCGCTCGGACGTTGGACGGCCGCGGAGCCAGCGACGAACGTGGTGGGCGCGCCCGCGGTGGGCCGAGCGAGCACACCGAGCGTGGCGCCGCGACCGACCGACGCGGCGGAGCGCGCGAACGGAACCGAGGAAGTGCCCACGGACGTCGCGCCGAACGTCGCGCCCACCGTCGCACCGAACGATGCGACGGAGGACGCGGTGGCCGGGAGAGAGGCGCCGACCGAGCGCCGGGCGCGACCGCGCTTCCTCCGCGCGGCGCGGCCGGTGGGGCGCGGGACGGTCGCGGTGACCGCCAGCGGTGGATGGGGCGAGGTCTTCGTCGGAGGCCGCAAGCTCGGGGTCACGCCGGGTCGCTTCGAGCTCCCCGCGGGCGCGACCACGCTGCGCGTCGTGCCCGCGTCCGGGCGCCCTCGGACGGTGCGAGTGGTGGTGCCGGTCGATGGCGAGGCGCGGGTGCGCGTCGCGCTCGACGAGTGAGGCACCCCGCTTCGAGCTCGCGCGTCTCGGCACACGTCCGGCAAAACCGACGCACGAGCGCGGCGTGCTCCGGGTTACGCTCTCGGGATGCAGTCTCCCGACGAAGGGCCCCGCATCAGCCTCCGCCAGCTCCTGCAGGTGATGATCCAGCAAGGCGCGTCCGACTTGCACATCACCACCGGCACGCCGCCGCAGCTCCGCATCGACGGGAGCCTGACGCCGCTGCGCACACCGCCGCTCGGACCCGTGGAGACGAAGTTCCTCTGCTACGAGGTCATGACCGAAGAGCAGAAGATCAAGTTCGAGAAGAACAACGAGCTCGACTTCTCGTTCGGCGTGAAGGGGCTCTCGCGCTTCCGCGCGAACGTGTTCATGCAGCGGGGCGCGATCGCGGGTGCGTTTCGCGCGATCCCGTTCAAGATTCGTTCGCTCGACGATCTCGGGTTGCCGCAGGTGATCAAGGAGCTCTGCGATCTTCCGCGCGGGCTCGTGCTCGTGACCGGGCCGACCGGATCCGGAAAGTCGACCACCCTCGCGGCGATGATCGACAAGATCAATTCCGAGCGTCGTGAGCACATCATGACGATCGAAGATCCGATCGAGTATCTGCACATGAACAAGCTGTGTGTCGTGAACCAGCGCGAGATCGGCGCGGACACGAACACCTTCAAGGGTGCGCTCAAATACGTGCTTCGTCAGGACCCCGACGTGGTGCTCGTCGGCGAGATGCGCGACCTCGAGACCATCGAGGCCGCGATGACGATCAGCGAGACGGGTCACCTCGTGTTCGCGACGCTGCACACCAACAGCGCCGTGCAGTCGATCAACCGCGTGATCGACGTCTTCCCGCCGCATCAACAACCGCAGATCCGCGCGCAGCTCTCGTTCGTTCTGCAGGGCGTCGTGACGCAGATGTTGCTTCCGCGACCGGACGGTCCGGGGCGGAGTCTCGCGGCGGAGATCATGATTCCGAACTACGCGATTCGGAACCTGATCCGCGAGAACAAGGTCCATCAGATCTACGGCATCATGCAGACCGGTCAGGGCGCGTCGGGCATGCAGACGATGAACCAGGCGCTCTACAAGCTCTACCGCGCGGGCCACATCGCGCTCGACGAGGCGATGGCGCGTTCGCTGGAGCCGGCGGAGCTGCAGACGATGATCGAGCAGAACGTCACGGTGCAGTCGGGAGAACGCCGCCCGCGCTGAGGTTGATTGCCGTTTTGGAGCCGGCCGTAAGGCCAAGCGACCCGCGGCACCGTGAGCGTCGCCGTCAGGCGACCGAACCAGCGAATTGCGGGGCGTTCCGGCGCCCCTCCCCCCATCGGGCGAAGCCCGAGTGGGGCCCCTCAAATCTCCATGCGGGTCCACAGGCCGCGGCGCATCCACTCGCGGCGGCGGTCGCTGCGGGTGACCACTCGGGCGGCGGACCAGGCGGCGACGAGGCCGCCTTCGAGGCCGAGGCCAGGGAGGTTGTGGGGGCCGCAGAGGAGGAGACGACGGACGGGGGTGCGCACGGGGAGCCCGCCGACACCGAGCAATCCACGCACGGGGTAGCCGTAGACCGGGCGCATGGTGCGGGGGCCGCGCGACCACGGCTCGTCGGAGGGAAGCAGCGCGCCGGTCGAGAGATCTTGGGCGTCGCGTCCGTCGTGCGGGGAGTCGACGAGCTCGGTGTGTGCGCCGAGGAAGGGCACGAGCTCGCCGAGGGTGGCCAGCATGCGCTCCCGTTGGCTCGCGACGTAGCCGGGGATCTCCTCGACGCCGCGACGCGGAAGCAGCGCCTCGACGGTGAGGCGCGCGAGGCCGGGCGGGACGGCGTCGACGCGCGAGCCACGGCCCCAGCCGTCGTCGAGCTCCACGCGCAGGAAGTTCTCGCCCACGCGCGGGCGGCTCGGATCGCGCACGAACAACACGTCGCGCGCCATGCCCTCGGGCACGCCCTCGCTGCGGAGGAGCACGTGCAGCGTGTAGCGGAAGAAGCGTGGGCTCGGCTCGCCGACGCGCTCGAAGAGCGGATCGAAGGCCGCGCGATCGGGGAGCAGGCGCAGGAGCGCGCCGACGTCGCCGCCATGCACGACGAAGCCCGCGCCGATGTCCTCGCCGGTGGTGAGCTTCACGCCCTCGGCGACGCCGCGCCGCACGAGCAGGCGCTCGACGCGCTCGGTGGGTCGCACCTCGCCGCCGTGGGTGCGCACGCGCTCGATCAGGGTGCGATGGAGCCAGTCGTAGCCCCCTTCGAGCTTCACCGAGCCGCGCAACCACGCCGCGTAGAGGCGCTCGATCGCGAAGGGCGAGAGCTGCGAAGGATCGACGCCCGCGAAGGCTCGGCTCGGCGCGTCGTAGACGAGGCGAAACGCGTTGCGCTCGGGCAGCTCGGCGAGCGGATCGGGGGCGGAGCCGTCGCGATCGAACGGGAGGGTCGCGAGCGCGCGCTGGAGCTCGCGGCGCTCGAAGAAGCCCTCCGCCGGCCACACGAGATCGCGCTCGAGGAACGCATCGACACGCTCGCCGTGGCGGGCGAGCTGTCGGTGGAAGTCCTCCACCGCACGGCGCACCGTCGGCAGCTCGCGCGCGATCTCGCGCTCCAGGCTCGGCTCGTCGAGCGCGAGATCGAAGCGATGTCGCGGCAGCACGACCTGAAGTGCGGGGTCGTACGCGACGCTGCGACGACGAAAGAGCTGGCTGAGCGCGATCTCGGAGAGGATGCGGCGCGCGACCGGGCTGTGTGCGGCGTCGAACGTGAAGGGGAAGCGTGGGAGGCGTCGACCGGCGAGGGTGTACGAGGGTGGGAGCTCGCCTTGCCCGAGCACGAGCACGCGGAAGCCGCGCTTGCCGAGCAACGCGGCGGCGAAGAGGGGCTCGAGGGAGAGCCCGAGCAGGACGACGTCGTAGGAGCTGTGGGTCACGCGCGCGTCGCGCCGAGCGGCTCGAGGAGGGGGGCGAAGAGGAGCGACGTGTCGTCGAGGGGCACGTCGCGCCACGTGGAGCCGACGAGCATGCCGCGCGCGAACGCGTCGACCACGGCGGGCAGGAGGCGGTGCTCGGCGCGTTGGATGCGGGCGTGCAAGCTCGCGGCGTCGTCGTTCGGGTGCACGGGCACGGCGGCCTGCGCGAGGATGGGGCCGGTGTCGACGCCTTCGTCGACGAGGTGGACGGTGCAGCCGCTGATGCGCACGCCAGCCGCGAGGGCGTCTGCGGGTCCGTGCGCGCCGGGGAACGACGGGAGCAGCGCCGGGTGCACGTTGACGATGCGCGAGGGGAAGCGGCGCACGAAAGGCGCGCCGAGCACGCGCATGAAGCCCGCGAGCACGATCAAGTCCGGTGCGTGGGCAGCGACGCGCTCGGCCAGGGCGTGGTTCCAAGCTTCGCGATCCTCGCCGCGGCGGAGGGCGACGATCTCCGACGGAACACCGCGCTCGCGGGCGCGTTCGAGCGCGGGCGCGTCGCGATCGGCGATCACGGCGACCACCTCGGCCGCACAACGGCGCGCGTCGATGGCTTCCCAGAGCGCGCCGAGGTTGCTCCCTCGACCCGAGACGAGCACGACGACGCGCATCACGCCTCGTAGATCACGCGCGCTTCGTAGTCCTCGGGATCGCTCGCGCGCGAAGGCACGACGCGGCCGATGCGGAACACACGTTCGCCTGCTTGCTCGAGCGCGCTCTGCAGCGCGGCCGCGCGATCGGCGGCGGCGACGAGCACGAGGCCGACGCCGAGGTTGAAGGTGCGGCGCATCTCGGCCTCTTCGACGCGGCCGGCGCGGCGCACGAGATCGAAGACCGCGGGCTCGGGCCAGCGGCCGTCGATGACCGCGCCGAGCGTAGGGGGCAGCACGCGCGGAAGGTTGCCCGGGAGACCGCCGCCCGTGATGTGACTGAGCGCGTGCACGCCGCCGACGGAGAGCGCGACGCGGACGGCATCGGCGTAGATGCGCGTGGGTCGAAGCAGCGCGTCGGCGAGGGTCTCCCCGAGCCCGTCCGGGAAGCTGTCGAGCGAGAGGCCGGCGTGATCGAGGAGCGCGCGCCGCGCGAGCGAGTAGCCGTTCGAGTGCAGGCCGCTCGACGCGAGGCCGAGGAGCACGTCGCCTTCGACGACTGCGCTGCCGTCGAGCACCGACTTCTTGCCGACGACGCCGACCGAGAAGCCCGCGAGGTCGTACTCGCCGTCCGCGTAGAAGCCTGGCAGCTCGGCCGTCTCGCCGCCGAGGAGCGCGCAGCCCGCTTGGCGGCAGCCCTCCGCGATGCCGGAGACGACGGCCTCACCGATCGCGACGTCGAGCTTTCCGGTCGCGAAGTAGTCGAGGAAGAAGAGCGGACGCGCGCCGACGGTGATGACGTCGTTCACGCACATCGCGACGAGATCGATCCCGACGGTGTCGTGGCGTCCGGTGAGGAACGCGAGCTTCAGCTTCGTGCCGACGCCGTCCGTGCCCGAGACGAGGACGGGCTCCTCGATGTCCGGGGGCAACGCGCAGAGG
>CALJLK010000105.1 GCA_937982655.1 uncultured Sandaracinus sp. | reverse complement strand
GTGGGCTCACACACGTCGCGCGCCCTCTCCTGCATCCTCGGGATCCTCACGTCGTTCACGGCGTTGCCCGCCGCCCACGCGCAGGAGGACGCGCCCGCGCGCGCGAGCGTGTCGCTGCACGGCTACGTCGACGACGACGGGCTCACGGTCTGGCATCCCTCCGCGAGCGCGTCGGCGGGCGGGCGTTGGCGCGCGCGCGCGACCTACGACGCCGACGTGATCACCGCCGCCACCGTCGACGTGCGCACGAGCGCGAGCGTCCGACCCTTCCACGAGACGCGACACGGGCTCGCGCTCGGCCTCGCGGGCACCCTCGCGCGCGGCCGCGTGCTCGACGTACGCGCGAGCACCAGCCAGTCGCCCGACTACCGCAGCGTGACGGTCGGGAGCGCGTTCACCTTCGAGGACGAGACGCGACGCGACACCGTGCGGCTCTCGATCGACGGATCGCTCGCCAGCGTCGGGCGCGCCGGCGATCCCGATCCGGTGGGCGCGCTCGGGAGCGTCGGCGCCTCGCTCGCGTGGTCGCGCGTGCTCTCGCCGCGTTGGATCGCCGACCTCGCGCTCGCGGGGGAGCTCCTGCGGGGCGTCCAAGAGAGCCCTTACCGCTTCGTGCGGGTCGGCGAGGGGCTGCAGCGACTCGCGGTCGCGGAGGCGGTGCCGAACGCACGGCATCGGGTCGCGCTCGGTGTCGGTGTGCGCGCCGCGCTCGCGTCGTACGCCTTCGCGCGCGCTCGGCTGCGCATGCACGCCGACGACTGGGGGGTGCGGGGCTACGTGCTCGAGCCGGAGCTCGTCTTCGCGCTCGGGCCGTCACTGGAGCTCTCGCTCGCGGGCGCGCTCGGAGCACAGCACGGCGCGCGCTTTCGCCGCGGGAGCTACGCCAGCGGGACCGAGGTACCGCGCTGGCGCACCCACGATCGCGAGCTCGCCTCGGGCTTCCACGGACGCGCGCAGCTCGGGCTTCGCTGGCGCTTCCTCGAAGGCGAGCACGCGACGCTCGCGGTCTCCGCGCGCGGTGGCTTCGACCGCCATCGCTTCCTCGACACCCCGCTTCTTCCGCGGCGCACCGCCGCGCTCTTCGGACTTTCGTTGGTCGGAGAGTGGCCATGAGACTCGTGACCTTCCTGGTGTTGCTCACGTTCGCGTGCGGGGACGACGACGCTCCCTCCGACGGCGGGAGCTGCACGCTCGACGTCACGCTCGGGCAGTCGCGCGGGGGCGTCTTCGAGCCGCTCGCGGAGGGCGATCCGGTCGAGCTGGTGCTCGGCTTCCAGGGCTTCCGCATGCTCGACCTCGCGCTCGCCAGCGAAGGCACGCACGGCGACGAGCTCGAGTTGAGCACGGTCGTGTTCGTGGAGAGCTCGGGGGTGGAGCTCTCGCAGCGCACGCGGGAGCGTGGCTTCCGACGCACGGACTCGGGCGTGGTGCTCGACGAGTACTTGGTGTTCTTCAACGACGAGCCGGCCTCTGCGCTGGTCGGGCGCGAGGCCGAGATCGAGCTCGTGGTACGCAGCGGCACGTGCGTGGGCGGCACGAGCGTGCGCGTGACGGTGCGTGACGACGATCCCTGCGTCGACACCACGATCGTCGTGGACGCGGGAGAGGTCGACGCGGGGCTGGCGGACGCCGCGGTCTGTGAGGCGGTGCCTTGAGCGCGCGCGTCACGTCGCTTCGCCCGACGCTCGGTCGCGCGTCGCTGGCGTGCGTGCTCGCGATGTTCGTCGTCCACTGGGGTTGCGACGCGGAGCCCGCGGCGTCGCTTTATCCGCGCGAGCTCTCGCCCGCCGACACCGACATCCCGGCGGACCTCCCGCCGATGCCGCCCCGCGACAAACCACGCGCGATCGTGGAGGCGGAGGGCAAGCTCTTCGTCGCGCTCGGCGGCACCGAGATGCGCCCCGGCCGCGAGCTGGCGGTGCTCGACGCAGCGACGCTCACGGTCTTCGATCGGATCGACGTGGGGCCGATGCCGCACGCGCTCGCGGTGCATCCGAGCGGACGCTTCGTCGCGGTCGCCTGTCGCTTCGCGTCGTACGTAGCGATCGTCGACGCGCGGCGCGCGCGGGTCGTGGCCGAGATCCCCGCGCCCTTCTACGTCGAGGACCTCGCGTTCTCGCCCGACGGAACCCGCGCCGCGCTCACCAACCGCTGGAAGCGTTCCGTGATCCGCTGGGAGGTCGACGTCGACGACGAGCGCTTCGTGGCGCGGGTGATCGACGCGCCGCGTGACGCGGAGGAGCGCGTGGGCATCGCGCTGCCGGGCGCACCACGCCGCGTACGCTTCCTCGACGACGCGCGGGTGCTCGTGACGTCCGAGTCGGACCTCGCGCTCTACCGTGTGGACCTCGACACCCGCGAGGTGCTCGAGCGCCGCGTGGGCTCGCCGGTCCTCGACCTCGCGATCGTCGGGCCGTGGGTCGTGGTCGCGCACACCGGGACCGGCACTGGGCATCCGCCGGACGACGGCTTCGACGGCGACGAGGACGGCGCGCGCGGCGACGGCACCGCCAACGTGGGCTTCCAAGATCTGCAGAACGAGCTCGCGGTGCTGCGGGCGTCGGATCTGGAGGTCGCACAGGCGTACACGAGCGACTCGATCTGCTGCCGGGACTACCGCGACGTGGATCCCGATCGTCCCGAGCACGGCGCGGGGCTCGCGCCCGTCGATCGCTGGCCAGCGTCGCGGGTGGACTTCTTGCCGCCGCGCGATCGCTGGATCGTGGGCGGCGCGCTGCCGGAGCGCCTCCTCGCGCACGAGGACGCGGGGGTCACGCGGCTCGCGGTGGTCTACGGCGGCTCGAGCGAGCTTCAGCTCTTGGACGTCGAGCTCGCGACGGGCGCGCTCGTGCCGCGGGGACTGCGCGCGACCGGGCGCGGCGCGATGGACGTGATCCATCAGCCGACGCACGCGCGCTACGTGGTGGTCGATCGGCTCGACGAGACGCTCTCGGTGATCGGCTCGCTCGACCTGATCGACCCGGAGGCCTTAGGACCACGAGAGACGGTCGTCGTCGGTGACGTGAGCGCGGGCGCGTTCCCCGCGAGCGACGCGGAGATCGGCGAGCTCGTGAACACCGTCGGCGCGGCCTTCGGGGTCGATGGGGATCAGACCTGCGTGCACTGCCACCGCGACGGCTCGCCGATCGGCAAGCCGGTGAGCATGCCGCTGCTCGCGCAGCCGGAGTGGGGCGTGCGCAACGTGATGGCGTACCGCGGAGCCCACGACAGCGCGCCGTGGTTCCTCGAGGCGGCGATGAACGAGGACAACTTCTTCCCCGTCCTCAACGAGTTCGCGCGCCGCGAGAACTTCTGCTGCGAGCAGAGCGATCCGCGCGTCTGGGCGAGCTATCCGACGCGCGACGCCTGCCTCGCGAGCCCCGACACCGAAGGCTGCGTCCACGTGCTCGACTGCGAAGCGAGCCCGCCGCCCGAGTGCGCGACGCGAGGCTACGGCAGCCCGCACCTCACGCGCGACGCTCACTTCCGCGCCGCGGCGCGTGCGCTCTTCGAGCGTGACGAGAGCTTCGGCGACGCGCTCTTCGTCGAGCGCCTCGGAGCGGACGGCACGATCGTGCGACGCCCCATCCCGCTCGGCTTCGACGGCGTGACGCGCGCGCTCGGGGTCTTCTTGCGCAGCGATCCGCGGCTGCTCCCGAACCCCTTCGCGGCGGTGTCGAGCGCGCGCGCGCGGATCGGCGAGGCGCTCTTTCACTCGCCGCGCACGGGCTGTTCGACGTGTCATCCCTTGCCGGTGGGCGCGACGGTCGACGGCGACGGCGCGCCGATCACCTTCCCCTACGTGGTCTCGCCGCTGCTTCACCCGGACACCGGCGAGGACGTCGACCGCGTGAGCGACGGATTCCTCGGCACCTTCCCGCGCGCGCGACAGACGGTGGCGGGCGTGCGCTTCGGCACCACGAACCTGCGTGGGGTCTGGGATCGCAGCCGGCTCCTGCACCACGGCGCGGCGCGCTCGTTGCGCGAGGTGCTGGCGACGCCCGGACACGCGGCGCTTCGCCCCGGCGAGCGGGGGCTCAACGAGCGCTTCGGACAGCCAGACACCCACGGCGCGACCTCGACGTTGAGCGTCGACGAGCTGCTCGCGCTCGAGCGTTTCTTGGAGGGGCTGTGATCGGACCGACCGGCAGAGCGTTCGTGCTCGTGCTCGCCGCGTGCGCGCGCTCGAACGCGGACCTCGACGCGGGCACGCTCGACGGGTCGTTCGACGCCTCGAGGGACGCATCGCTCGACGCTTCGCGCGACGCCACACCCGACACGTCGGACCCAGACGTCGGGCCCGACGTTCCTCCCGACGGGGGCGACTTCGTCTGCCCCCACGACGGCGTGCGTACGCCGGGGCGTCACCGGCTCTTCGTGCAGGGACACGAGGCGCCGCCCCGCGAGGACGGGACGTGGCCGCTCTTGCACGAGGTCCACGAGGACGAGGAGGACGCCGAGCTCTGCGACGACGCGCACTTCGTCGACGACACGAGCGGCGACGGACGTTGGCAACCGGGCGAAGCGCCACGCGGCCTCGGACCGAGCGCGCTCGTCCACGGCGAACACTTCTTGGTCGGGCGGGGGAGCTTCGTCGAGATCACCACCACGCTCTGCACCGACATCACCGGCAACGTCGTCTTCTACGTGCCGAACTTCGACGAAGAGGGCAGCGAGACGCTCTTGCAGATCCTCGTGCGTCGCGGACGCGACGAACAGCTCGTCGCGGAGGTCATCGACGACGAGCCGGGCTTCAGCGGATACAACCCGTTCGTGCGCGAGATCGCGGGCGTCGATCCCGACGCGCGACCCGGCGACGAGCTCGTGCTTCGCGCGATCAACCTCAGCGGCGCCGCGTACTCGGTGATGGTCTGGCGCCCGCCGAGCGAATACGAGTCGTGGATCCTCGTGGAGGTGCCGTGATGCGCACGTCGAAGGCTTGGATGCTCGGAGCTATCGCGCTGAGCTTCGCCGCCTGCGGAGACGGCGACGGAGACACCAGCCGGGACGCGGGGAGCCCACGCGACGACGCGGGCGCGGAGGACGCCCACGTCGTGGCGCCACGCGACGCCTCCCTCCCTCCGCGCGACGTCGCCGGTTGCGAGCCGCTCGAGATCGGGCGCTGCGTGCTCGAGGGGGGCGCGCGCTGCACCGGCTCGGAGACCGAGGCGACCTTCGCGCCGCTCGACGGACCGATCACGCCGGTGATCGGCCCCCAAGGCGCGACGATGTTCCCGCTCGCCATCCGCACGCGCGGCGTCTCGCCCGGCGATCCGACGCGTCCCTTCGCGAGCGAGAACCCGGAGCTCGAGCTCCTCCTCTTCGACGTCCACGGGGACCCGATCGCGACGCTGCGGAGTCGAGCGGGCATGCGCGAGGTCGGCGACGAGCTGGAGACGAGCTCGCTCTACTTGATCGTCGACGAGCGCCCCGCCGCGCTCATCGGCGAGGACTTCGTGGTGGTCGCGCACCTCGTGGACGTCGACGAGCGCGAGCGCTGCGGCGAGGCCGTCCTGCTCGCGAGGTGAGGCGCGATTCGTGAGGCTTCTCCAAATCCAGCTTCCTCGAGCGCGAGGAGATTGATCCGGCGCAACGAACGTCACCGAACGTTTCGTTAGAGCGTGGGATCTCGCGCATGCCCCGACCCACGCTCACGCTCACGACCACCCTCAACGACCGCGAGGTCCACGTGGTGGTCGAGCCACGCACGACCCTGCTCGAGCTCCTGCGCGACCAGCTCGATCTCGTAGGCACCAAGTCCGGTTGCGCCTCGGGTGACTGCGGCGCGTGCACGGTCCAGGTGGACGGGGTGCCGGTGCTCGCGTGCCTCACCCTCGCCGCGCGCGTCGACGGATGCAGCGTGCGCACGGTGGAAGGGCTCACCGGTCCCCGCGGGCGTCTGTTGAATATCTTCGTGGAGCACGACGCCGCTCAATGCGGGTTCTGCACTCCGGGGCTCCTCATGCAGGTCGACCACCTGCTGCGCGTGCGTCCGGGGCCTCTCGGTCGCGAGGAGGTGCGTGCGGCGCTGAGCGGCAACCTCTGCCGCTGCACCGGCTACGAGAAGATCCTCGACGCGGTGATCGACGCCGCGACCCGCGCGTCGGAGGGCGCGTGACGAGCCGGGAGGACGTGCCGCCCGAGCTCCGCGGCGGACGGATCGGGGGCGCGCACCGTCGCGTCGGGATCCACGATCGGCTCCGCGGCGTCACGCGCTTCACCGCCGACTTGAAGCGTCCGGGGATGTTGCACGCGAAGATCGTGCGGAGCCCGCACGCGCACGCGCGCATCGAGTCCATCGACGCCAGCGACGCCCTCGCGATGCCGGGCGTCGCTGCGGTCATCACGGGCCGTGATCTCCCGACCCCCTACGGGATCATCCCGTGGACGCGCGACGAGACCGCGCTCGCGGTGGAAAAGGCGTTGCACGTCGGTGACGGCGTGGCCTGCGTGGCGGCGGAGGATCTCGCGACCGCGGAGGCGGCCGCGCGCGAGATCCGCATCACCTGGGAGCCGTTGCCCACGCTCTTCGATCCGGAGGAAGCCCTCGCCTCGGAGGTGAAGGTCAACCCGCACTGCAAGCACGGCAACCTCACCAAGGAGGTCTCGCTCGCGTTCGGTGACGTCGACGCGGCGCTCGCGCGTGCGGCGCTGGTGGTCGAAGGCGAGTATCGCTTCGCGGGCACGACCCACGCCGCGCTGGAGCCGCATTGCGCGCTCGCGGACGTCGACGCGGACGGCTTGCTCACGGTCTGGTCCACCACGCAGGTGCCGCACTACCTGCACCGCGAGCTCGCGCGCGTGCTCGACCGATCGTCGCGGACGATCCGCGTCATCCAGCCACCACTCGGCGGCGGCTTCGGTGGCAAGAGCGAGCCCCTCGACCTCGAGCTCTGCGTGGCCAAGCTCGCGCTCGTGACCGGCCGCCCCGTGCGCTTGCTCTACGAGCGCGAGGAGGTCTTCTACGCGCACCGCGGCCGCCACCCGATGGTCATGCATCATCGCGCCGGGTTCGACGCCGAGGGCCACATCCTCGGAGTCGATGCGCGCTCGATCCTCGACGGCGGCGCGTACGCGAGCTTCGGGCTCGTCACGACCTACTACTCCGGCCAGCTCCTCTGCGCGCCCTACGCGTTCCCCGCGTACCGCTTCGACAGCCGCCGCGCGTACACGAACAAGCCCGCCTGCGGTCCCAAGCGCGGGCACGGCAGCGTGCAGCCACGCTTCGCGATGGAGGTGCAGCTCGACAAGGCGGCGCACGCGCTCGGGATCGATCCGATCGAGCTGCGTCGCCGCAACGCGATGCGCGCCGACGAACGCACCGTCAACGAGCTCCAGGTCGGCTCGAACGGTTTCCTCGATTGCCTCGCCGCGGTCGAGGCGGCCTCCGAGTGGCGAGCCCGTCGCGGCAAGCTGCCCTTCGGACGTGGCCTCGGCGTGGCCGGGAGCACGTACATCTCCGGCACGAACTACCCGATCTATCCGAACGACATGCCGCAATCGGCGGTGCAGGTGACGCTCGATCGGAGCGGCCGCGCGCGGGTGTTCAGTGGCGCGAGCGACATCGGGCAGGGCTCGGACACACTGGTCGCCGTGATCGTGGCCGAGGAGCTCGGCCTCGCGATCGAGGACGTGCGCGTGCTCAGCGCGGACTCCGATCTCTGCCCCGTCGATCTCGGCGCCTACAGCTCGCGCACGACCTTGATGGTCGGCAACGCGTGCCTCGACGCTGCGCGCGAGCTCGCAGGACGCGTGCGTAGGAGCGTCGCGCGCGCGTGGGAGATCGCCTCGAACCGCGTGGTGCTCGCGCGAGGCTGCGCGTTCGATCGCGAAGAGCCGCGACGCGCGATGGTGCTCGCGGAGGCCTTTCAGCTCGCGGAGGCCGAGCACGGCCTGCTCAGCGCGGCGGGCAGCTACCGCACGCCCACCGATCGCCACGGGAGCTACCGCGGCGGCACCATCGGCGCGTCGCCCGCGTACAGCTTCACCGCACACGTCGCGGAGGTGGAGGTCGACGTCGAGACCGGTGAGGTTCGGGTCGAGCGAATCTGGTGCGCGCACGACTGCGGTCGCGCGATCAGCCGCCGCCTCGTCGAAGGCCAGATCGAAGGATCGACCTACATGGGGGTGGCGGAGGCGCTCTTCGAGGAGCACGTGATCGACGCCGCACATGGCGGTCTCCACGCCGGTCCGAGCTTGCTCGACTACCGCCTGCCGACCGCGATGGACACTCCGGCGATCGAAGCGATCGTGGTCGAAGCGCCCGACGCGCGGGGACCCTACGGCGCGAAGGAGGCGGGGGAGGGACCGCTGCACTCCAGCATCCCCGCGGTCGCGAATGCGATCTTCGACGCGGTGGGGATCCGCCTGGATTCGTTGCCCTTCACTCCGCCGCGCGTGCTCGCCGCCATGGGCTCGGGCGCCCGGCGCGAAGGGATCGCGGCCCGCGGCTCACGTGCCGCGCAGTCCACCCGTGCGACGCCGCGCGTCTCGCGCGAGGTCCCACGAGGAGGTGCCTCGTGAAGCCCGCCGCGTTCGAGCTCACGACGCCCACGTCGCTGCCCGAGGCGCTCGAGGCGCTCGCGGAAGGCGCGACGCCGATCGCGGGGGGCACCGACCTGTTGCCGAGCCTCGCGCAAGGGCGCGCGCGTCCCGAGCGCGTGCTCAGCCTGCATCGGCTCGGCGAGCTCCGACACGAGCGTGTCCTCGCGGACGGAACGCTCGAGCTCGGCGCCCTGCGTTCGCTCGCCGAGCTCTCCACCAGCGCGCTCGTCCAAGCGCACGCGCCGATGCTCGCGCAGGCCGCGTCGCTCGGCGCGTCACCGCAGCTTCGCGCGATGGGCACGCTGGGCGGCAACCTCTCCCTCGACACCCGCTGTCGCTTCGTCAATCAAACCGCCTTCTGGCGCGGTTCGCTCGGCGGCTGCTTGAAGTCCGAAGGATCCGTCTGTCACGTCGTCCCGAGCGGGCGTCGCTGCGTGGCCGCGCTCAGCGCGGATCTGGTCGCGCCCCTCGTCGCGCTGGACGCCACGATCGTGCTCGCGAGCGTGCGCGGAGCGCGCGAGCTCCCGCTCGCCGACTACTACCGCGCAGACGGGACGCGACACCTGACCCGCGAGCCGGACGAGCTCCTCGTCCACGTGGGGATCCCACCGCGCATCGGGAAGCGGCGCGAGGCCTACGTGAAGTGGCGCCCGCGCGGCGGCATCGACTTTCCGCTCGTGTCGATCGCGCTCCGCTTCGACCTCGACGACGACGACCGCGTGGTCGACGCGCGCGTGGTCGCCGCGGTGCTCGGTCCGAAGCCGCGCGAGCTCGCGCACCTCGATCGGCTGCGCGGTCGCCGCCTCGACGCGGCCTTCGCGCGCGACGTCGCGGAGCTGGTCCACGCGCAGTGCAAGCCGCTGCCGAACGTGCCCTGGGATCCCGAGCATCGCCGCGAGCTGCACCGCGTGCTCGTGCGCCGCGCGATCGAAGGGTGGGTGCTCGAGTCGGGGACCGCGTCGGGGACCGCGTCGGGGAACGAGTCGGGGAACGAGTCGGGGAACGAGTCGGGGAACGAGTCGGGG
>CALJLK010000104.1 GCA_937982655.1 uncultured Sandaracinus sp. | reverse complement strand
GACGGCGACGCTCACGTGACGTCGAGTCGCTCGGCCTGGCGGCCGGCTCCAAAAAACGTCAATCCCTCGCGCGCATGGGCAGCATGGAAGAGCTCATCGGGACCGCCGGCCTCATCGGGGTCGCGCTCATCATCTTCTTCGAGAGCGGCTTCCCTTTCGCCTTCTGGCTGCCAGGCGACAGCCTCCTGCTCACCATGGGCCTCTTCGCCGCGCGCGGGCGTTTCGATCTCTGGGAGCTGATCTTCACGCTCTTCGTGTCGTCGGTCGCGGGCGTCGCCGCGGGCTTCTGGGCCGGTCGCGCGGTCGGCACGCGCTGGCTCGATCCGGAGAAGAGCGTGCTCATCCGACGCGAGCACATCGAACGCGCGCGGGTCTTCTACGCACGCCACGGCGGCAAGGCGCTGGTGCTCGGTCGCTTCATCCCAGCCGTCCGCTCGTTCATCCCGTTCTTCGCGGGGATCGCGGAGATGCCGGTGCGCCAGCTCATGGTCTACAACTTCCTCGGCGGCGCGCTCTGGGCGATCGGTCTGCCGGTGGTCGGCTATTACGGCGCGACCGTCCTGGCCGAGCACGGCATCGACATCGACCGCTTCGTGCTGCCCGTCGTCGGCGGGATCGTCACCCTCTTCGTGGTGGTGCCGCTGGTGCGCGCGCTGCGGGATCCCGAGACGCGCGCGCGGATGTTCAAGCGACGCAGCTGAGCGCGACGAAGCCCGTGGCGAAGCCTCACTGCTGCAAGAAGATCGCGGCTGTGAGCGCAACCGTCGCGGGGGTGGTCAAGAGGCTCGAGATGCGGGTGAGCACCTCGCCGACGTGCGACGTCCACTCTTCGGTGACGTAGACGACGTCCCCCGCCGCGAGCACGACGTCGTGCGCGTTTCCGTTCACGATCGCGCGCAGGCTGGCGCGATAGACGAGCGGCTCTTGCAGGGGGCCGCGAACGATGTGGACGTCGGTGCGGTCCGCACGCTCGTTCAGCCCCCCCGCGCGAGCGAGCACCTCCGTCAACCGGAGCCCTTCGCGATGCGCGAGGACGGTCGGCTCCTCGAGCTCGCCGAGGACGACGACGAGGTTTCCTCGCGCGGAGGGCACGTGCAGGTGATCCCCCGGACGAACACGAACGTTGTGCAGGGGATCGCCTTCCACCGCGCGCGACAAGGAGATCGGCACGGTGCGCCCCGCACGAACCAACCGAGCCGATGCGAGGTCGGCCACGACGGCTCCCGGCTCGGCCTCGACGGTGTCCGCCGCACCACCGGCCGCCGCGATCAGATCCGCGACCCGCATGCCTGGAACGACCAGCACACGCCCTGGCGAGCTCACGGCGCCGAGGACGGTCGCCATGTGTCCGGCGGGATCCGAGATGCGAAGCGCGACGCGAGACACCCGATCGACCTCGCGCACCGCCGTCTCGATGCGTCGCTCCGCTTCGGCCAGCGGAAGCGCTCCCACTTCCACCGTGCCCGCGAGCGGCAAGTGAACGCGTCCCAGCTCGTCCACCACCAGCCCGTCGTAGCTGACGGTCTCGGTGGAGATGACGGACACCGCGAGCACGTCACCGGGCAACACCGCCAGGGGAGCCGGCGGATCGTCCTGCACTCCAGTCGGCGCTTCGACCGCTGCAGCACGGAATCGGGAATCGTCGGTCGGGAGCGTCGGCGCCTCGGGCAGGCGCACACATCCCGACGTCACCAGCGCGATGACGAGAGCCACCCTCATGGGTCGGCGTGTATCACCCTGCGCCCGCGAAAGCCACCTTCACCTGCTCGTCGGCCCAAAGCGGGCCGACCGGAAGTCGTGCCGTGAATCTGCATCCTTGCACCGCTGCGGCGCGACACGTAAACACGGCGAGCGAGAGGCGGCGACTGCTTTGGCAGGGTGGGTCAAAGAGCATTCTCCTTTGTTCAACGTGGGCCTCCGGACCGCCGACGCGGTCCTCATCGGTCTGGCGCACCTGATCGCGATCCTGATCGCGGAGGAGAGCTGGTCCGACCTCCACACCGAGGCATCGATCGTCGGGGTGGTGGTGTTCCACTTCGCCGCGCAGAGCTTCGGTCTCTACCGTCCGCAACGGAGCGAGACGTCGGTACGCGAGACGGGACGAGTGTTCGGCGCATGGCTCGTCACGGCCGGCGTGCTGTTGCTGGTCGGCTTCCTGACGAAGCGCTCGACGGACTACTCCCGCCTCATCACGGTCACGTGGATCGGGCTCGCACCCGTGCTCGTCGGGCTCTTCCGAGCTGGCGTTCGAAAGGTGCTGCGCACCGCGCGCATGAGGGGGCGGAACACTCGCACCGTCGCGGTGGCGGGGCTCACCGAGCTCGGTGAGCGCGTGGCGCGGGTCATCGAGGGCAACCTCTGGATGGGCATGCGCGTCACGGGGTTCTTCGACGATCGGTTCGAAGAGCGATGCCACCCGATTCCGTCGGAGCTCGGCAAGCGCGAAGGAAACCTCGACGACCTCGTCGAGCTCGCGCGAACCGGCAAGGTGGACATGGTCTACATCGCGCTCCCGCTGCGGGCCGAGGCGCGCGTGACCGACCTGGTCCGCCGCCTCGCGGACAGCACCGCGAGCGTCTACATGGCGGCCGATTTCGACGCCTTCGACCTCCTCAGCGCGCGTTGGGGCCAGCTCGGCAACGTGCCGATCGTCAGCATCCACGAGACGCCGTTCTACGGGGTCAGCGGCTACCTCAAGCGCGTCGAAGACATCGTCGTCGGCTCGATGATCTTGTTGCTGATCGCCATTCCGATGCTCTTCGTCGCCATCGGCGTGAAGGTCACCTCGAAGGGCCCCGTCTTCTTCCGGCAGCGTCGCTACGGCCTCAACGGCGAGGTCATTCACGTGCTCAAGTTCCGCTCCATGACCGTCATGGAGGACACGGGCGAGGTGAAACAAGCGACGAAGAACGACCAGCGCATCACTCCGTTCGGAGCGTTTCTCCGGCGGACCTCGCTCGACGAGCTGCCGCAGTTCTTTCACGTCATCACGGGGACGATGAGCATCGTCGGCCCCCGACCGCACGCGGTCTCCCACAACGAGCAGTACCGCAAGCAGATCGAGGGCTACATGCTCCGGCACAAGGTGAAGCCGGGGATCACGGGCTGGGCTCAGGTCAACGGCTGGCGCGGAGAGACGGACACCCTCGAGAAGATGGAGCAGCGCATCGCGCACGACCTCGAGTACATCCGCAACTGGTCGTTGCTCTGGGATCTTCAGATCATCTTCCTGACCGTTTTCGGTCGGAAGGTCCGCAAGAACGCGTATTGATCACTTGTACTCGATGATCTTGCTTCGCTGACCACGGCGGCGATTGCGGCGGTAGCGCAGTGCGCCTTGGAGCTCCGCGAAGCGCCCCACCGTCACCGCGGTGGCGTACGCGGCGGCATCGGTCGGCGGGACCCCGCGCGAGCGGGTGTGCGCGTAGATGCGCGCCGCCTGCAGCGGATACGCGAGAAAGAGCCCGAGGCTCAGCCCGAGCGTCGGCGGGGCCGCGAGAACCGCGGCGGCAGGGACGACGCCACCCCACCACCAGATGCGCCGGGTCTCGCGCACCCAATGCCGATCCGGGGAGTCGCCGTGGAGCGCCGCACCTTCCGCGTACGCATGCCCCGCGCGTACCGCCCGCGTCCACCACTGCCGCGCGTGCTTCATCGCGGCGTCGTGGAGCGTCATCTCGGCGTCGAGGCGCTCGATCTTCCAGCCTGCGCGTCGCAGTCGCACGCAGAGCTCCGGCTCTTCTCCCGCGATGATGCTCCCGTCGAAGCCGCCGACCGCGTCGAACGCCTCCACGCGCATCATCGCGTCCCCACCACACGCGAGCGCATCGCCGACGGGCGTGTCCCACTCGACGTCGATGATGCGATTCCAGATCGTCTCCGTGGGATGCCGCTCGCGGCGACGCCCACAGACCACCGCGAGCTCGGGGCGCTCCGTGAGCCGCGCGCGCGCGCGCTCGATCCACCCCTCGACGACCACGCAGTCCCCGTCGACGAACTGCACGAAGCGCACGCTCGGGGAGAGCTCTCGCAGCCGCTCGTACCCGGCGTTCCTCGCGCGGGCGGCCGTGAACGGCAGGCTCATGTCGAGCTGGACCACCTCCGCGCCGAGGTCTCGCGCGCGCTCCACGCTCCCGTCGGTCGATGCGGAGTCGACGTACACCACCACGCCCGCCCTACCGCGCAGCGAGCGCAAGCACGCGACGAGGCGCTCCCCCTCGTTGCGTCCGATCGCGACCACCCCGACGTCCGTGTGCTCGACCTGCATGCGGCGCGAAGGATGCCGCCGAACCGTGGGGAGATCGAGAGACGATCAGGGTTCCACCAGCGTGACCACCGCGGGGCCGCGGACTTCGAAGCGAATCCCCCGCGCGTCGGGCTCCTGCGCGTCGGGCTCCTGCGCGTCGAGCTCGTACGCGCCGACCTCGCGTGGCGTCCACGACGCGACGTCGAGGTCGAAGCGTCGGAGACGGGACGCCCGCACGTCGAGCCGCACCAGCGTCAGTCCGACGCGACGCACCACCACGACCACACGCACACGCCCGCTGGCATCCACGCTCGCCCACGCATTCGCGCTCGCCACGTCGTCGGAGGCGACGGGGAACGAGGTCGCGCCGAAGCGGAGCGCCGCGTCACGGTACATGCGAAACACGCCCACCACCGCGTCGTGCTCGCGCAGGTTCGTCAGCGGCCAGAGCGCGGCGACGTCGGCGTGCCTCGTGAAGGCACCGAGCGCGTCGGCGGCCGCGACCGCGCCGGAGACGTCGGATCCGCCGCCGTAGTGCCACTCCGTGATGGCGAGGCGAGTGCCGGGATAATGACGATCGATCTTCGCGCGAAGTCGCGGGAGGAGCCGAATCGGCTCGTCGGCCAACCAGTCGCGCGTGATCCAGCTCGGCTCGACGTAGCCGGGATCGTAGAGCGATCGCGGCGACTGCATCCGGAGCGCGGCGATCTCGGGGGACACGTCGTCCGTGGTGACCGGCGCGTCGCCGAGGCGGACCTCCGGGTACCAATGCACGTCCAGCACGTCGAGCAGACGCGCGCCGTGTCGGCGCTCCCACTCGCTCGCCTGCGTGAGGTACGTGTCGAGGAAGTCGCGGTCGTTCGCGTCGGGGGCGCCGATCAGACGAACCATCTCGGCCCACCCGAACGAGACCGGCCCGAAGACCCACGCGCGCGGGGCTCGGGCCCGAATCGCCGCTGCGTGCGCCTCGCTCGCGTCGAGCAGCTCGGCGTACGTGGTCGGTCGTTCGCGCAGGCGCGGATGCACGGCAGGCCACGCACCAGGTTCGTTGTCGAGCGCATACCCGAGCACGGCGCCCTCGGTCCGTGCCTCCGCGTACGCGACGCCGCTCTCCTGACAGACGACCTCGTCGTCGAGACGCGGCGGCGACGTCGGGTCGGCGCAGCGCGCGGTGGAACGCCGAAAGCGGCGAGCGAGGTAGTCTGGCGTGGCGGCGACGTCTCCGTCCGCCGCGCGATCGGCCGACACGTGGCCGATCATCGACACCGTCAACAGGCTGCGTGCTTGCCGGCGCGACGCGCGCCGCACGAAGTCGAGCCACGCGCTCGCCGGCGTTCCGTCGGAGGGAAAGAAGCCGTCGTTCTGGTGGAAGTGATCCGAGGCCCCGTTCGAGGCGTCGTTCTCCCAGTTGTAGGTGCTCGCGCGCGTGCCCCCGAAACGCGCGAGCGTGAACGTGCCTTCGGGAGCGACTTCGAGGAGCTCGAGCCCGTTCACTCCGAACACGAAGGGCGAGACCGCACGCGGCTCTCCGGCGTGATCCACGACGAGCCGCACCGCGTGGCTCGAGCTCTCGTTCGAGGTCTCGTTCGACGGATCGCTCGAACGGTCGGGCGCCACGTTCGACGACGATTCGCTAGGCTCTCCGCAGCCGCGGCACGCCGTCGAAGCGCCGCAGGCGGAGGTCACCGCGAGGAGGAGCGAGAGCACCGCACGCGTCATTGCACCTGCACGTGACACGAATCACCATCGCCGCGCCATGGCGATCCAAATCGTTCCCCACGACGCGCGGTATCGCGACGCAGTCGACGCGTTCAATTCACGAATGCGTGACGGTGGATCGAGCTTCGGGTTCTACGTGGATCCCGTACCGCGATGGATCGCCCCCCGCGAGGGCGCACCGGTGTGGCGCGAGTACTACTTGGCGGTCGAGGACGACGCGATCGTTCGCGCGGGCTACGCGCTCAAGCCGCAAGAGTGGTGGGTGCGCGGGCGCCCCGAGGTGGTGTGCGACTCCCAAGGACCGTTCTCGGAGGGCGCGATCGATCCTCGGTTCGGACCTCTCGGTCTGCGCATCTTCCGCGACATGGCCAAGCGCCAGAAGCACATCTACAGCTGGGGTCACGGCGGCAACGAAGAAGTGATCGTGCAGCTCATCCAGAAGCTCGGATGGCACCTGCACCCCCCGTCCCTCGCGC
>CALJLK010000103.1 GCA_937982655.1 uncultured Sandaracinus sp. | reverse complement strand
CCGCCAGCGTTCGATCTCGAGGCCCGCCGCGCCGCGCTCGAAGCTCGCCTCGGCGAGCCCGTCACGCTCGACGCGCTCACCGGCGCGTGGTCGATCCTCCAGCGAAAGCGTGGACACCGACACTCTACCGACGACGTGCTCACCGCGTACTACGCGCTCGTGCACGGCCCGCGCACCGACGCCGCCCTCGACCTCGGCACTGGCATCGGCACCGTCGGCCTGCTCGTGCTTCACGGCCTCGGCCCCAACGCGACGCTGAGCTGCGTGGAGGCCCAAGACATCAGCTACGCGCTCCTGCTCGAGAACCTCGCGCTCAACGGCCTACAGGCGCGCGTGAAGCCGACACACGGCGATCTACGCGACACGCGCTTCGACCGCCGCTTCGATCTCGTGACCGGCAGCCCACCCTACTTCGACGTGAGCGCGGGCGTGCTGCCGCCCGACTCGCAGAAAGCCCACGCGCGCTTCGAGCTGCGCGGCACCGTGCACGACTACGCGGCGGCCGCGGCGCGCACGCTCTCCGATCGCGACGAGGCGCGCTTCGTCTTCTGTTTCCCGACCCCGCAGATCGAGCGTGCGTTCGCCGCGATCCACGAGCACGGCTTCTCCGCCGTCGCCTACCGCGACGTGATCCCACGGGAGGGACGCGCCCCGCTCTTCTCGCTCTTCGCGTGCCGACGCGGCATGCACCCCGAGCACGAAGAGGCGCCGCTCGTCGTCCGCGACGCCACGGGCGCGCACACCGAGGAGCTTCGCACGGTGCGGCGCGGCTTCGGGTTCGCGACCTGATCGACGTACGCGGCTTCGGCACCCCGACGCCTTCCAGACGCGAGCCCAGCCATCGCGCTCTCCGATGACCGTGTGCTCGAGCCATCGCGCTCTCCGATGGCCGCGCGTTCGAGCCATCGCGCTCTCCGATGGCCGCGCGTTCGAGCCATCGCGCTCTCCGATGGCAGAGCCTCCGATCCATCGGTGAACGCGATGGCGACCGAAGCGACGTGCGAACCCCTTGGTCGGATCCGCCGCGTCGTGGTACCTCGGTCGCCGATGCGCGGCGCGCCGAAGACCTGTTTCCCGACCGGACGTCATTACCCGGGCATCGCGGATCTGATCGCGCAGGCCATCCGCACCGTGCCTGGCCTCGTCGCTGAGCTCGAAGCGAGCCGCTCCTGGATCGAGCTGCCCTTCGTCGTCATCGACTTCGAGACGACGGGCACCAACCCCGAACAAGATCGCGTGCTCGAGATCGGCCTCGTCGGCTTCGACGCGGGCGGACGGCTCGCCTTCCGCGAAGGATTGCTCGTGAACCCCGGCATCCCGGTGCCGGAAGAAGCGCGCGCGGTGCACGGCATCACCGACGAAGAGCTGCACGGTGCGCCGTCCTTCGAGGAGGTGCTCCCGCACGTCGTCGAGCTGCTCGCAGGCCGCATCCCCGTCGCCTACAACGCCGACTTCGATCGCACCTTCTTGCTCTCCGAGGCGCGCCGCGTGAAGCACGCGCTCCCCAAGGCGCTCCCGCCCGCGCTCCGCGAAGACACCACCTGGATCGACCCGCTCGTGTGGGCGCGCGAGATCCTCAAGGATCAGAAGTCGCGCCGCCTCGGCGACGTCGCGGCGTTCTTCGGCATCCCGCTCGAACAAGCCCACCGCGCGGCGGGCGATGCGGAAGCGACTGGCCGCGTGCTCCTCGCGCTCGCGCCGCAGATGCCGACGATCTACGGCGAGCTCATCCGCCTTCAGCGTCGCTACGCGGCGTTCCAAGAGGCCGAGCTCACCGCGTGGCGCCGCTTCCAGTGACGCGCATCGCGCCGCTCGTGTGAGGCGCGTGAACGGATTCGCACGACTCACTCGTGTGATTCCGCGTTCTGCGTGGTGTCGGGTGACTCACGATCTCGATGCGTCGCCATCGCGCTCGATCGAGTAGCGTTCGAACGATGGGGATCCGTCCACGTGCGCTCGCGCTCGAAGCCGCGCGTCGCGCACCGACCGCGCTCGTGCCGTGTCCCGAGTGCGCAGTCGTCGTCGGCGCGGCCAAGCTCGCGCGCCACCTCGACGAGGTGCACGGCGCGACCGACGAAACCCACGAGGTCGCCGAGCTGCGCGGCGACGATCGCGCGTTCGTGGTGCCGCTCGTGGGGTTCGGCGGGCTCGGCTTCGTCGCGTCGTTCGCGCTCGGGATCGCGCTGGACCGAGAGCGGCTCTTCGCCGGGATCGCGGCCGCCATCCTCGGCACCTCGCTCGGGCTCATCGGCCTCGCGTGGTTCGGTGGGATCCGATCGCGGGTGCTCCTCGCGCCCGAGACGGTGGAGCTTCGCTACGCCCTCGGCGTCCTCCAGCGACGCGTGCGCCTCGCGGGCGCGACGATCGAGATCGGGAGCGTGACGGCGTCGCGTGCGCCCGCCGGCTCGAACGACGTGAACGTTCCGCACGAGGAGGTGCGCGTCGGCTCCTACGTCCGCGTCTCGGACGGAAGCGCCACGATCACCTTCGCGCACCGAGGGGCCAGCCTCCGCAAGCGCTGGAGCGACCGCGGGATCCGCTCGGGACCCAAACGTTCGCACGTCGACGTACGGCTCGACACGCCCGCGCTCGTAGTGCTGGAGCACGCGCTGCACGCAGCAGGCGCGCTCCAACTTCGCGAGGCCCCCCGCGACGCGTCGTGACGCGCGCCGACGGACGCTCACGCGACGCACGCGTGATCGATCGTGAAAACCTCGTAAGCTCCGCGCCGATGTCCGAGCTCGTCGCGCACCTCGCCTCGCTCGATCGCACGCCGCTGGAGCTGCCACGCGGCGCGGGCACCTACCGCGCGTACGCGGACGTGATCGACGCGCTCGGTCGCCTCCACGCACGCGCGATCCGCATCGGCACTTCGGTGGAGGGCGCGCCGATCTTCGCGTTCGACGTCGGTCCGCACGACGCCGCGAAGGTGAGCTTCGTGGTGGCCGGCCTGCACGCGATGGAGTGGATCGGCGTCGAAGCGGCGCTCGACCTGCTCGTACGGCTCGCGCGTCGTCCGCCGACCGATCGGCTGGTGCGCGTCGTCCCGGTCGCGAACGTCGACGGCTACCGTCGCGTCGAAGCGGGCCTTCGTCGTGGCGAGCGCCGCTTCGATCGCGCGAACGCGCGCGGCGTCGACCTGAACCGCAACTGGCCCACCCATTGGTCGGGCACCCACCTGCGCGCGAAAGTCTTGCCCCACGTGGGCGGTGGCGGGGCGTCGCCGCAGAGCGAGCCCGAGATCGCGGCGATCCTCGGATCGCTCGACGCGCTCGGGCGATCCATCGATCGCGCCCTCAGCCTGCACAGCTTCGGGCGCAAGGTGCTCTATCCCTACGGCGGCGTGTGGCGACGCCCCGCCGATCACGCGGCGCACCTGCGCGCGGCTGAAGCGCTCGCGCGCGATCTCCCCGGCTACGACGTGACCCAAGCCGCGCGCTGGGTGCCGGGAGCGTTCGCGCCCGGCATGGAGCTCGATCACCTGCACGATCGTTACGGCGCGATCGCGCTGCTGATCGAGCTCGGCGCGGGTGGCTTTCGAATCGGCGATCGCGCGACGTGGCTCACGCCCTTCCGCTGGTTCAACGCGCCCGCGAAGGACCTCGAGCTCTCCGCGGTGGGCCCCGCGATCGAACGTTTCGTGCGAGGCGAGGCGTGAGCCGAGCGCAGCATCGCAGCATCGAGTCGAATCGAGGGGTCGACGCCGCGCGAGCTCTGGACGCCGACCGAATCGACGTGACGCGAATCGCGGCGAAGCGACGTGTGACACGCGGGATCCTTCCGCTCGTGCTCACGCTCTTCGTCACCGGCCTCGCGTGTGGGGCGCCCGAGCCGACCGACCTCCGGCTGTTCACGCCGAAGACCACCGCGGAGACGCTCCTCGAGGTCTACGGCGTGGCCGACGTCTCCGAAGAAGAGGTCCGCCGCCGCATGCGCATCGGGCGCAGCTTCCACCTGCACGACCCCGAGACGCGCGCGCTCTGCTTCGCCGATCTCGACGAGAGCGCGCCCGACGCGGAGGGCCTCGTCGGCTACGTCTTCGGCAGCCTCGCGTCCGGCAAGAGCGATCTCGAGGTCACGATCACCGGCGACGTCGCGCACGTCTTCGGGCGCGACGAGACGGGCCGACGCAGCCGCCCGGTGGTGATGCGACGCGAGGACTCGGGCTGGAAGATCGTGCTGCGCGAGAGCGTGCCGGTCGCGATCCAACGGCGCCTCGCCGAGGGGCCGGCCCGATCGAACGAGCCGATCGAGCCGAAACCCCCGACGGAATGACGCACGACGCTCACGCGAGATCGAACACCAACAGCTCCGCGTCCTCGACGCCTTCGATCGCGAACCGTTCGACCGCTTCGATCGCCGCGGCGTCGCCCGCGCGCAAGAGCTCTCCGTCGACCTTCACCGCACCCCGCACCACCTGCACCCACGCCCCGCGCGTCGGCGCGAGCGTGTGCTCGACCTTCGCGCCCGGCGAGAGCAACGACGCGTAGAGCGCGGCGTCCTGGTGGATCGTGATCGATCCGTCGCGACCGTCGTTCGACGCGACCAGCCGCAGCCGATCGCGCTTCTCCTCGTCGTCGAAGCGCTTCTGCTCGTAGCCGGGCGCGATGCCGAGCTCGCCCGGCTCGACCCAGATCTGCAGGAAGTGCACGGGCTCCTCGCGCGACGCGTTGTACTCGCTGTGCGCGATCCCGCGCCCCGCGCTCATGCGCTGCACGTCGCCCGGACGAATCACCGAGCCGGTCCCGATCGTGTCGGCGTGCTCGAGCGCGCCCTCGACGACGTACGAGAGGATCTCCATGTCGCGGTGCGGATGCCGCGGAAACCCCGCGCCCGGCGCGACGCGATCTTCGTTGATCACGCGCAAGGTGCGGAACCCCATGTGCCGCGGATCCCAATAGCCCGCGAACGAGAACGTGTGCATCGAGCGGAGCCAACCGTGGTTGGCGTGGCCGCGTTCTTCGGACCGACGAACGCGAATCATGAGTCCTCCTGGCGCCACCGTGCGAGGTCACGTCGACCTCGTGCGCCGCCGCGTCGGCGGTCGCTTCGTGACGCACGAGGAGGCTGGGGCCCACGACGACCCGCGTCAGCCGACGCGACGCATCGTTGCACGAGCGCGCTCGTAGGGCCGCAGCGGTCGTACGATCGCGAGTCCGATCGGCCGCGTGGGTCGTACAGCTACGACCTCAGCGTGGTCCCGCGTACGACGTCAGCGCGGCCAGCGGCTCGGATCGCTACGACGTCAATCTTGGATCCGGCTACGACGTCATTTCGGCCGTGAACACCCACTGGCCCGAGCGCCACGATCCGGCCTGACCGGCGAGCACGCACGCGGCCGCGCCCGTCGTATGCCCGCTCGGGTCTACGACGAGCGCGGCCGTGCGCGTTTCCGCGGAGAGCACACGCCGCGATTCGCGCGGCCGCAGCGGTCGTATGATCGCGAGTTCGATCGGCCGCGTGCGTCGTAGCTCTACGACCTTAGCGTGTTCCCGCGTACGACGTCAGCGCGGCCACTGGCCCGGATCGCTACGACGTCAATCTTGGATCCGGCTGCGGCGTCGATTCGGCCGTTAACACCTTGGCTCGCGGCTGCCGCCTTGGCTCGCGGCTGCCGGCGGCTCGGATCGCTACGACGTCAATCTTGGATCCGGCTACGACTTCATTTCGGCCGTGAACATGGAACGTTCCCCGCCGCCGGTTGCAGCAACTAACTCAAGAATGCCACGACCCATCTCACGTGAGAAGTTCCGTACCGGTTCGCAAGAGCCTCACAAACCGCCATCATGGTGGAGAAATCGGACTCTTCGAGCAAATCTCGTCGCCGAAGTCGTCGACGTCGGTAGACGGTATCGCCATCGACGAGCTCGCTGGTCTCGTCGACGCCTCCAAGTCTTGTGAGGTCGACCCCTTCGTACTCCAGCGATATTCCCAGAAGACCTTCGGAGCCGTCCGGCCTCCGACTGTACTTGTATACCCTCGGGTCGACCGCGAGAGCCTCTTCATTCCATGGAATCGCACAAAGCTCCTCGAACGAGACCCAAGATGAATCCATGACTGTTGCACCCACCGAGACAACGCCCTCCACCGAAGCCAAGAAGTCCGAATTCACGTCTTCGGGGAATCCGCGAGACGGGAACAATGGACGAAAATGCGTGCGATTCTTTGCGCAAAACAGACTTTCTACGAGGTCGTTCTCGTGGCGGAAAAGTGCCTCGCCGTGGCCAAACCACATCCACGTCGCGTCGGCAAAGATTTCAATAGAGCTGATCCAGTCGTGCATCTGTTTTCCCGCTAGAAGACAAAAACGCTCGCGTGCCCAAGAATCCACGCACCGCTGTGAACGTGCCACCAATCTTGCCCAGAGACCCGCCTGCGAGCGCCTCGAATCCACGCACCGCTGTGAACGTGCCACCAATCTTGCCCAGAGACCCGCCTGCG
>CALJLK010000102.1 GCA_937982655.1 uncultured Sandaracinus sp. | reverse complement strand
TCGCGTGTGCGGCGTCGCGACCGGATGCGCGGTAAGGGCCGGCCCCTTCGGGTCGCGCGAGCCGAACGCCGAGCAACGTGAGGGTGTCGCCTTCGCCGCAGCCGCGCGGGAGCTCGCCGATGAGGTAGGTCGCGTGCTCCGTCTCGAGCCGCGCGCGGCCGTCCACGATGCGCACCACGCCCGTGGGGAGTCGCGACACCACGCTCGCGAGCGCGCCCGTCAACGCGGCCGCCGCGAAGGCGAAGCTGGCTCCGGTGAGCACCAGCAGGTCTTGCCAATCGAGCCAACGCACGCCGAGCAGCACGAGCAACACCGCGAAGACCGCGTGCCCGCCCCAGAAGCCTTCGCCGCGCGCCGCGTGCGTCGGCAAGAACGAGGGTGCGAGGCCGATCCACGCGCCGAGCCCCACCACGGTCGCGCTCACGCCGATCGCGCTCAGGATCGGATCGGCGCCCGCAGGGGTGAGCACGAACGCGAGGGTGATGCCCATCCAGAGCGGCCAGAACGAGAGCGCCTCGAGGAGCGCGAGCCATCGTCCGGGTCGTTCCAAGAGCCGCCGCACCTCCGAAGAGTAACGGGTCGCGCAAGGGCGCGCCGTCGGGCCCGAGTTCGATGGTTCGGTCGCCTGACGGCGACGCTCACGTGACGTCGGGTCGCTCGGCCTGTCGGCCGGCTCCAGAAACGTCAATTCGGGCGAACGACCCTGCTCGAAAGCGGAGATGCCGCGGACACGTCCTTCCGCGCTCAGGTCGTGGACAACACCTCGGACGCGTACACGCGGATCATGCGCTTCGCCTCGTCGACCAACGCGCGCGCGCGGCGTCGATCGTAGCGCAGCGACGCGAAGAGCATCGCGGCGATCGTCTCGACCATCACCGCCGCGATGACCTGCAAGCGCGCGCGCGGGAGCGAAGGCGCGTAGTGCTCCAGGATCGCCTCGGTGCCGCGGAGGATCACGCCGTGACAGCGCTCCGCCGTCGTCTTCACTTCGCCTTCGAGCGCGAGCGCGGAGGACCACACCGCGTGCCACGCAGGCTCCGTCTCTTGCAGGGTCACGAAGGCGTCGACCACCGCATCGAGCAGCTCCTCCCAGGGCGCGCCGAGCTTCGCGGCTGCGACCTCCGCGAAGAGCGCCGTCTCGCGCTCCATGAGCCGCTCCGCCACGCCCGCGAAGAGCGCGCGTTTGTTCGGGAAGAACTGATAGAGGCTGCCGATCGAGGTGCCCGCCCGTTGCGCGATCGCTTCCGTGGTCGCCGCCTCGAAGCCCGACTCCGCGAACACCGACGCCGCCGCGTCCAAGATCGCCTCGTAGCGCTTTCGGCTGCGCGCCTGCGTGGGCACGCGCCGCGGCCGATCTCCGTCGACCTCTCGTTCGTCTCGCTCGCTCGCTCGCACGTGCCCAAGGTAGCAGACCGCTTGACGAACGTGAGGGTGGCCTCACATGCTGAAGAACGTGAGGGTCTCCTCACATTCGGATCCGTCGGCCGTCGACCCCGCCGACTCGACGATTCCTTCGGCCGCCGACCTGCTGAATCCCGCTGTGCGCCTCGTCGACACGAACCACTGACCGCCCGGAGCCCATGACGAACCCCGTGACGAAGCTCGTGTCGACGCTGCCTTTCGCGAAGACGCCCACCACCGTTCGCCACGTCGATGGCTTCGTCGAGCCGCGCGGGAAGCCGATCGTCGGGCACTTCTTCGACGCGGTGGAGGACGGTCCGGGGCTCTTCCTGCGCGCGCTCGTCGATCACGGCGACCGCGTGCTCTTTCGTTTCGGGCGCTTCGAGTTCCGGCTCCTCGGCGATCCGGAGGACATCCGCCACGTGCTCGTGACGAACGCCGCCAAGTACGTGAAGAGCAAGAACTACGAGGGCCTCAAGCTCGTGCTCGGCGAGGGCCTCGTCACCAGCGAAGGCGCGCACTGGAAGCGGCACCGCAAGCTCTCGCAGCCCGCGTTCCAGCCGCGCAACGTCGAGTCGTTCGTGCCGGCGATGAACGAGTGCACCGACGCAATGCTCGAGCGTTGGCGCGGGCGCGAGGTGCTCGACGTGCACGAGGAGATGATGCGCCTGACCCTGCGCATCATCGGTCGCACGATCGCGAGCGTCGATCTCGACGGCGACGAGGCGGGCGAGCTCGGGCGGGCGATCGACGGTGTGCTCGGCTTCGCGAACGTCTACTTCTCGGAGCTCGTGAAGATCCCGACGTGGGTGCCGCTGCCCGCGCATCTTCGGTTCCGACGCGACCTCGATCGCCTCGACGCGCTCGTCGCGCGCCTGGTCTCCGAGCACCGCCGTCACGAGGGGCCGCCGCGCGATCTGCTCGACGCGCTCGTCGCGGCCAACGAGGGTGAAGGCGGCATGACGGATCGCCAGCTCCGCGACGAGGTGCTCACGCTGGTGATGGCGGGCCACGAGACGACCGCGAACGCGCTGACGTGGACGTTCTACCTGCTCTCGCAGCACCCGGACGTTCGGCGAAAGGTCGAAGAAGAGGTCGCGCGCGAGGTGGGCGACGGCCCGCTCGACGTCGCGGCGCTGTCGCGGCTCGAGTACGTCGAGCGCGTCGTGAAGGAGGCGATGCGTCTCTACCCGCCGGCGTGGATCGTGGAGCGCGACAACCTCGAGGACGACGTGCTCCCGAGCGGCGCGAAGCTCCCGAAGGGGCAGACGGTCGCGGTGTGCACCTACGCGCTGCACCGCAACCCGCGCCTGTGGGAGAGCCCCGAGGGCTTCGATCCCGATCGGTTCTCTCCGGAGCGCTCGGCCGGTCGCCACAAGCTCGCGTACATCCCCTTCGGTGCGGGGCCGCGCGTGTGCCTCGGCGCGCACTTCGCGTTGCTCGAAGCGAAGCTCATCGTCGCCGCGATCGCGCGGAAGCAGCGCCTCGCGCTCGTGCCGGGGCATCCGGTGGAGCTCGATCCGGGCGTGACGCTGCGGCCCGCGCACGGCATGCGCATGCGGCTCTCGCCGCGTTGATCGATCGCGGCGCGTCGCTTCGCGCGCGTTGCACGTCCTTCGACCTCCGGCCACGACCACGTCGCAACCGACGCGCGAAGCCCACGGTGCTAACGTCGCGGCGTGACCGACGAACGACTCGACGCCGCCTTCGCTCGCATCGACGAAGCGAACGCGCAAGACCCGAACCTCGAACGGCTCGACGGCCAGGACTTCCCCAAAGAGCTGCTGTACGGACGCCGCATGAGCGCGACGCTCGCGATGTTCGCGCCGGAGGCGGACGACGCGGTGAAGCTCGCCGCGCGCGCGCAGCACGTGCAGCGCTGGAAGATCCCGCGCTCGGACTTCCCGATGGACCGCAAGGGCTACCTCGCGTGGCGGCAGAAGCTCTATGGCATGCACGCCGAGCTCGCGGGCGAGATCCTGCGCGAGGTCGGCTACGACGACGCGACGATCGCGCGCGTCGGAACGCTGCTGCGCAAGAAGGGCCTCAAGACCGATCCGGACGTGCAGCTCCTGGAGGACGTGATCTGCCTCGTCTTCCTCGAGCACTACTTCGCCGACTTCTCGGTGAAGCACGACGACGCCAAGGTGATCGACATCCTCCGCAAGACGTGGGCGAAGATGAGCCCACGCGGGCACGAGGCGGCGCTCGCGCTGCCGATGGGCGAAGAGCGGCGCTTGGTCGAGCGCGCGCTCGCGCCGGACTGACGCGAAGCTCACGCGACGACGTAGCGCACGAGCCGTCGTCTCGCGCGATCCGCCACTTCGAGGTGCGCTCGCCGCGGGCGCTCGTCGCGAGACCGTCGACGACGCTGCGTTCGGCCGAGCGCTCACTCGACGACGCGGATCGTGCGCGTGGTGCTCGCCGTCGTGCCGTCCTCCGCGACGACGCGCGCTTCCACGCGCACCTCGCGACCGACGATCTCGCTCGGCAACAACACGTCGAAGACCAAGAGATCCCCGACGCGCGTCCAACAGCCGTCCTCTTCGAGGCGCACACGGCGCTCGGTCAGGATGCGATCGATCTCGAACGCGACCTCGCGCCCCGTCTCGGCGTCGAAGCCGTCGACGCGAAGCCGCGCGTCCATCGGCACGATCCCACACGCCCGAAACGTGACGTCGACGTGGTAGCCACCTTGCGGACCCATCACGAGCGTGAGCGCGGCGCCGTCGTCGATCGACTCGTAGGCGGTGATGCCGGTTCCGATCGCGAGCGAAGTCCCAGAGGTGGCCGGCGCGTCGAGCGGGTCCGCGTCGAACGGGGTCGCGTCGCGACCGCTGGCGTCGGGAGTCGTCGACGCATCGCGTGACGTTCCTCCGTCGACCGTCGACCCCGCATCGAACGCGCCGGCGTCGTCGTCGGACGGGCACGCGACCACCATCGCGAACGACACCGCGAAGACGCACGAACGGAGCACGAGCGGAGCTTCGCAAGCCGCTCTGCTCCGGGCAACGTCGGGCGCGCGACTCCGACATCACACGTCGGGCGAGCGCGGGCGTTGCGCTCGCCGCGTCGACGGAGCTTTGCGGCCCCCGATCCGTCGGCCATGCTCCCCCGGTGGCGGAGAAGAAGCGATCGGCCGTTCCGGCGACGACCTCGGAGACGCGCGTCTCGAAGCCAGGCGCGCGCGAGGTCCCGACGACGGGCACGCTCCCGCTCGGCAGCTCTCCGAAGGCACCGTCGCCCCACGCGTCGCCCGAAGCCCCGAAGGCGAAGGTCTCCGCGACCGCGGGCACCATGCAGGACCCCTTCGAGGCCCAGACGCTCGCGCCGATCGCGGAGGGGCTGCGGCAGTACCTCGCGATTCGCCTCGCCTCTGCCGAGGCCGGCTCGGCTGCGTTCGCGCGCTTGCGCGATCGACTCGCTTCGCACGGGAGCGCCGCGCTCGCCGAGCCGCCGGGCACCAAGGCGCGCGCGTACCGGCTCGCGCGCGAGCTCTCGACCCCCGAGAGCTCGGCGTCGAAGCACACCCTGCCCTGGCACCGTCAGAGCACGCCGCCCGATCCGATCGCGGTGCTCCGCGCGCGAGGCGATGCGGATCGCGAGCTGCTCGAGCTGCGCCACGCGCGTGGGCTCACGCCGAGCGAGATCGCGTTCGTGGTCGAGCTCCCGGAAGCCGACGTCGCGTCGCGCCTCGCCGCCGCCGAAGAGGAGCTTCGTGTCGCGCTGAAGCGGAGCGCGTCGTCGGGCGCCCCCGCGACGAGCGATGCGGGCAGCGCCGCCGCAAACGACGCACCCTCGACGAAGCTCACGCGCGACGCCGAGCTGCCGGAGCTCGTCTTCGAGGCGTTCTCCCTCGCGCCGACCGCGGATCCGAGCGATCCCTCCGTCGAGCCGCGCGTGCCCACCGGCATCGTGCTCGACGGGCGCTACGAGCTGGAGAAGCACGTCGGCTCGGGTGGCTTCGCGGACGTCTACCGTGCGCGCGACGTCGCGGTGCCGGGCCACGTGGTGGCCCTGAAGCTGCTGAAGCGAAAGGCGGCGAACGCCGAGGCGCGCGATCATGCGCTGCGCGAGCTGCGGCTCATCGCGGCGGTCTTCCACCCGAGCATCGTGCAGTTCAAGGACCACGGCTGGTACGAGGACCGCTTCTGGTTCGTGATGCCTTGGTACGAGGGCGAGTCGCTCGAGACCCGCATCGAACGCGAGCCGCTCACGCGCGCGCAGGCGCGGAAGATCTTCGAGCCGCTCGCGCGCGCGCTCGCGACCATGCACGCGTCCGGCATCCGTCATCAGGACGTGAAGCCCGACAACATCTTCCTCGCGAAGATCCAGGGCTTCGGCGTGCAGCTCGAAGACCGTGTGCTCCCCGTACTACTCGACCTGGGCGTCGCCGCGACCGACGCGGAGCTCGTGCTCGCCGGCACTCCGACCTACTTCGCGCCCGAGGTCGCGGCGCAGTTCGCGTACCGCGAAGGCGACGCGTTCCCCGAGTACCCGATCGGTCCGGGCGCCGACGTGTTCGCGCTCGCGCTCGCGCTCCGCAACGCGCTCGAGCCCTCGACGCAGCCGATGGTGCGCGAGGACGACGTCGAGTCCTTCATCCGCACGCGCGCGAAGGAAGTCCCGTCGCCACCGAGCGATCCTTCGCTCCGCTACTTGAAGTCGCACTTCGCGCGCTGGCTCGCGCTCGACCCGAGCAAGCGACCCACGGCGGACGAGCTCGCGGACGAGCTCGCGGTGCTCACGCTGCCCGAAGAACGTCGCGAGCGGCGGCTGCGCGTGCTGCGCGTGTTCGGTCCGATCGTGCTCTCGCTGATCGTGGTGTTCGGTGTGATCGCGTACCAACTCGCACAGCGCGCCGCGGTGCAAGCGGAGAAGGCCGAGCGCCTCGAAGAACAACGCGCCGCCGAACAAGCCGGGCGGCTCGAAGCGGAGCAGACGGCGGAGGCGCTGAGCGACGCGGTGGAGGCCGCGCGCGCCGACATCCAGAACGCGCAGCTCAGCCGCGAAGAGCTCGAGCGCCGTCTGGTCGACGCGCAGGCGCGCCTGCAAGTGCTGCAGAACACCGTCGCGCGCACGCGTCGTCAGCTCCAAGAGGCCGAGAAGGCACGCGACGCGCTGCAGACGAGCCTGACGTCCACCGAGAACGCGCGGCGTCGCCTCGCGACGCAGGTCGACGAGCTGACCGCGACGCTGGCGACCCGCGAGCGCGAGCTCGACGAAGCACGGCGCGCACGAACGGCCGCCGAGACGCGCGCGAACGCGGCCGAGGCACGCGCGAACGAGAACGAGGCGCGCGCGAGCGCGGCCGAGACGCGTGCGTCGAGCGCGGAGGCACGCGCGACCACCGCGGAGCGCGAGCGAGACGCGGCCCGCGTGCGTGTCGATCAGGCCACCGCGGCCGAGCGCGCCGCGCAGACCGCGCGCGACGAAGCCCAAGCCGCCGCACGCACCGCGACCCAAGAGCTCGCGCGGGTGGAGCGCGAGCTCGCGACCGCGCGGCGCCGCATCGAGGAGCTCGAACGTCAGCTCGCGAGCCGCCCCACCGAGCCGACGACACCCCCACGGATCGTGGTCCCGGGCGCCGAGACGCCGACGACGCCGACGCCCATCCCCGGCCCGAGCGTGATGACCCGCGTGCGCTGAGCACGGCGAACCCGGGTCGCGATCTTCCAAGGAGGGAGCCGTGCTCAGCGGTGCTGGGCTGGGCCCTACCGACGCGGGCGACGTCGCCCCAGACTCGTCGGATGCGCGCCCTCCTCTGCTTCGTGTGGCTCTCGATGGTCTCCTGCGGCTCGGGGACGACCTCGTCTGCGCCCACGACCACCTCCCCGCTCGGGCTCCCCTCGCCGGAGACCTTCGCGCGCGAGCACGACCGCTTCGAGTCGTACTGGTACCAAGGCGTGGCCGAGCTCACGCGCTACCGCCTCGAACAATCGCGTTACGGCGAGGTACACGAAGGCGAAGCCGTGCTGATCTTCGTGACGGAAGACTTTCTCCCTGGCCCCCAGATCAAACACGAAATCGGCGAGCGTCCGGCCGACGCGCTCTCGGTGCTCAAGCTCAACGCTCACCGCCAGTTCTTCACCGGCATCTACCCCTACACGACGCTGACCAGTACCTTCAGCCCCGCCGACGGCGCGCCGACCCTGAAGGTCTCCGCGAGCGTGATCGAGTGGTGCGGCGTGGCCTACGCGCAGCTCAACCGGCGGGACGGCGCGCTCCAGGCCGAGCTGCACAGCTACTTCCAAGCCGAAGGCGACGAGCGCCGATCGCTCGACGACGTCGAGCTGGAGGACGGGCTCTTCGCGCGCCTGCGACGCGATCCGAACGCGATCACGCCCGGACCGACGCGGCTCGTGCCGGCGATGCACTACCTCCGCTTCGCGCACCGCGAGCTCGCCGCCTACGACGCCGAGATCTCGTTCGAGGAGGCCGACACCGCGCGCACGCTCGTCGTTCGCTACCCCGCGCTCGGGCGCGAGCTGCGGGTGAAGGTCGCGCGCGCGTTCCCCCACGTGATCGAGGCGTGGGAAGAGCGCGACGCGAACGGCCCGACCACCCGCGCGACGCGCACCCACGCGATCCTCACCGACTATTGGGCGCACCACGGCGTCGGCGACGGCGCCTACCGCGACGCGCTCGGGCTCGGCACCCGCTGACGTCCGCACGGTCGGCACCGCGCACGAGGACACGTCCGCGCCACCTCGCGTGACGAACGTCCTGCACGTCGAGACGGATCGGCTCGTTCCCCCGCCGTGCAGCTCTT
>CALJLK010000101.1 GCA_937982655.1 uncultured Sandaracinus sp. | reverse complement strand
CCGCCGCTTCCGCGGGCTCCGTCGCGTCGATCGCGAGGTGCACCTTGCCGACGAGCGCGCGGGGCTCCCGCGCGTCGAGCGCGAGCGCCCGATCGAACGCCTCCGTCGCGAGCGCCGACTGTCCCTCGCGGCGCGCGGCCTCGCCGAGCATCGCCTGCGCGCGCGCGCTCTGGCTCGCGCGCTCGATCACCGCGCGCATCGTCGCGAGCGCCCCCGCCGCGTCGCCTCGCGCGAGATCGATCTCGGCCTTGGCGAGCTGCAGATCGAGCGCGTCGGGGCGCGCCGCGAGCGCGGCCGTCACGATGCGCGCGGCGTCGTCTCCGCGATCGGCCTCGAGGTACGCCCGCGCCAACGTCGAGACCACCTCGGCATCGGAGGTGGCGCCCTCGAGGACGGGCTCGAGCAGCGCGATCGCGTCGCGCACCTTCTCTTCGCGGAGCGCGATCGCGCCGAGCCGCGCCGTCGCGCGCACGCGCTCCGACGTCTGCTGCGCGGCCGTCTGGTAGTGCCCCTTCGCCTCGTCGTCGCGACCTCGCGCTTCCGCGACGCGGCCGCGCAGGTAGCTCGCGCGCGCGGACTCGCCGACGCCTCCGAGCGCGCGCTCCACCGCGTCGAGCTCGCCCGACGCGAGCGAGACCTCCGCGGACAACAAACCACGCTCGATCGCCCGCGCCGGCTGGGGCGGGAGTGCTGCGACGAGGGCGCGTGCACCTGCGAGGTCGCCGAGGCTGAGCTGCGCGCGGAGGAGATCGAGCGCGAAGAGCTCCGAGCCGACGGGACGCTCCGCGAGGCTCTGCGTGAGCTGCGCGCGCGCGTCGTCGAGGCGACCCGTCGCGATCAGCGCCGCGAGCCGCAGCCGACCCCGCTCCGCGAGCTGCCGACGGCTCACGGCGGAGCCGAGCTCGCTCTCCATCACGCCGAGCAGCTCCAGCGCGTCCGCCGCTCGCCCGAGCGCGATCAGCGCCTCCGACCGCGCGAGGCTCACGCTCGGGGAACGCACCGTGATCGCGTCGAGGAGCGCGAGCGCTTCGGGCGCCTTTCCGCGCGCGACCAAGATCGAGCTGAGCAACGCGACGTGACGCGGCGCGCTCGCGTCGAGGGCGACCACCGCGCGTGCTTCGTTCTCCGCGCGTTCGAGCTCCCCGCGCGTGTACGCGAGGAGCGCACGTGCGTGTCCGGCTTCGCCGTCGAGCGCCGCGCCGTCGATCAACATCGAACGTTCGGTGGCGGCCTCGATCTCCCCCGCGTCGAGCGCGAGGTAGGTGCCCGCGACGTGTGCGTCTTGGCTCGTCGCACCCTCGCCGTCGAGCGAGCTCAGCAAGCTCGTCGCGCGCTCGCGCTCTTCGAAGCCATGCTCCAGCGTCGCGGTCGCGTAGAGCCGCGCGCGCCGCGCGATCGCCAGCGACTCGTCGGACGCTTCGTCGGCGTCGAGCTCGAGCGCGCGCCTCAGCGACGCCGCCATGCCGTCACGCTGCGCCGCGACCGTGGCGGCCGCGATCGCGTCCTCCGCGCGGCTCGCGAGGAACGCGCGCACCCCGAGCACCACCAAGACCACGACGAGCACCGGGATGCCCGCGAGCGCGATCGCGGTCGGGAGCGGCAGCGTCCAGCGACCCACGCGCACGATGCGGGTGCCGCCCGCCACCGCGTCGACCGGGCCCGTGCGTTCGCCAGTCTTCGCGCTCGGTCGTTCGGTCCGTGTCGACGAGGGGGTCGAGCCCGGCAGCATCCCCGCCGGACCCGCCGAGGCGCTCGGCGGGGCGCCCGGCATGGCGCTCGGTGCGAAGCCTTGCGGGGAGGCGCTCGGCGAGAACCCACGCGGAGAAGCGCTCGGCGCGAAGCCCCCCGGCGACGCGCTCGGAGCGAAGCCTTGCGGTGAAGCGCTCGGCGCGAAGCCCTGCGGCGAAGCGCCTGGCGAGAACGGTCGCGCGCTCGGAGCAAACCCCGGCGCGGCCGGACCGTCCGGCAAGGGCTTGGCGAGCGTGGCTTCCCCCGCGAGCTCCGGCAGGCCCTCGTCGTCGATCGCATCCGACGGAAAGCCCGCGGCGCGTGGACGTTCCGTCGTCTTGCGCTGATCGCCGTCGTCGTAGCGCGGCGCCTTGGTCGTCGTCGCGACGTCGACGTCCGCGGACTCGCGGCCCTTCGTCGTCTCGTCCTCGAAGTCCACCGGCGCGCGCGCTCGGGTCGGCTCCGCCTCGAGCTCCGGGAGCCCGGCCACGAAGAGATCGTTCTCTTCCGAGAGACCATCGAGCACGGGCGGGCGCCCACGCGTGGGCTCGCCCGGGAGCTCTTCGTCTTCTTCGAGATCGTCCTCGTCGAGCGGGCGTCGCGCGTCCGTCGCTTCGCCTTCGAGCGGCGGTGGCTCGGCCGCGAGGTGCTCGTACGGATCGGGGCGCACGCGCGGGACCGAGGCCGCGAGCTCGCTCGACCCCGTGCGCAGCTCTTCGAGCTCCAGATCGCCCGTGGACGCCGGGAGAATCTCGGCGCTCATCAGCTCGCCGCTCTCTGCGCTCTCGAGGTCGCTGGTCGAGAGCGAGGGGATCGATCCCACGGGCGCGAAGGGCGCGGCGCTCGGCGATGCAGGAGCAGGCGCGTGTGGCGCGGGCGCGGGCGCAGCGGGCGCGTGTGGCGCGGGTGCGGGCGCAGCGGGCGCGTGTGGAGCGGGAGCCCGCGGCGCGCTCGGAGCTCCCGGGCTCGGCAGCGAGAAGCCGCCGATCATCGTCGCCTTCGGCGAGCGCGCGGGTGCGGGACGCGCCGCGGTCACGGTGCCGGAGCTCGAGGGCGGCGGCGCCGCGGTCGGCGCGGTCCCGCCCGGCGGGGGAGGTGGCACCGAGGGCTTCGGCGGCGCCACGACCGCAGGGCTGGTCGGGGAGGGCAGCGGTCCCGAGGCACGCGGCGCCGACAGCGGAGAGGGGGACGGCACCGGTGGCTGCACGGCGGTGAGCCCGAGCAGCGTCTTCTTTCGCGCGGGCGCGGCTTGCTCGCTCGTGCGCGTGATCTCGTCGCGCAGATCGTCGGAGAGCTCGACCGAAGGCGGCGGAGCCGAAGGCGCGGGGATCGCGGGCGCCGCTTCCGCTTCGACGCGGGTCGGCTCCTCGGGGAACCAACGCTCGATCGTCTCCGCGGGCGGCATCTCGTCCACCTCGCCGAGCTCGTCGAGCAGCTCGCGCGCGTCGTCGTCCTCCGGGTCGAGCCGCAGCGCTTCCTTGAGCGAGGCCGCCGCGTTGTCGGTCTGCCGCGCGCGCAAGAACGCTTCGCCGAGGAGCCGATGCGCGGGCGCGACGAGCGGCGAGCGCTTCAGCAGCGCCTGCATCTCGATCCGCACCTCGTCGTGGCGTCCGAGCGCGAGCAGCGCTTGTCCGAGCAGCACCCGCACGTCGACGTGGTCGGGCCGCGAGAGGAGGAGCCGACGGCACGCACGAACGGCGTCTTGATACTTGCGCTCGGAGACGAGCTGCTTGGCGCGCGCGGCTCCGTCTTGGGCGTTCGGTCCCACGAGGGAGACACTCTACCAAGCTCGCGTCTCGCATCGCGAGCGATCTTCGCGGGCTGGGACGTGTTCTTCGCATGAGGCCGAACGCCTCACGGGCGCGCCTCGATGCGACGTGCTCACTCCACCGCGTCGAGCCGCTCCGCCGCGCGCAACACCGCCGCGCCCGTGCTCGGCAACACCTCGACCACGCCCCCGCTCGCGTCGCTCCGCGCGAGCCACCGCGCGTTCGCCCCTTCCCCGATCGGATGCAGCGAGAGCTCTCCGAGCGCGCGCCCCCGCACGTCCGAGAAGCGCACCTCGATCGCGGCCTCCGGCAGCTCGACCGCCTCGTCGAGGTAACGAACGATCGCGAGCCCGAGCACCGCGCGCATCAAGCGGTCGTAGTCGGTGCGTCGCGTCTCCGGCGCCGCTTCGTCCACCCACGCCGCGTCCGCGCCACGCCGGTTGCGCTGCACCATCACACGCTCCGCGCCACCGAAGCGAACGACGGCGCGCTCCGCCTCCGCGCGCTCGAAGCGATGCAGCCGCCGCTCCACGAGCCGCAGCTCCGCGGTCTCCAGATCGCGGATCGTCTCCGCGGCCAGCAGCACCACGCGTCCGTCCTCCGTACGCACGTAGCGATCGCCGGTGCCGAACGCGCGTCCGCCCACCACGAAGCGATGCGTGGTGCGCCCGCAGCGCAGCGACACCCGCGTCCGCGAGCGCTCGATCGACGCCTCGTCGAGCCCGACGTCGACGAGCGCGTCCCCTTCGAGCGCGCCGAGATCGCGTCGCGCCGAGAGCGGGGAGAGCTCGCGCAGGTAGGTCTCCGCGTCGGGACCACCGAGGAAACGCAGGCGCTCTTCGGTCCCATCCTCCGCGCGACGTCGGACCTCCACGCGCACGCCGCTGCGCTCGCGCCGCACCGTCACGTCGCGTCCGGGGCTCGCGAAACGCACCTCGTCGATCGCGCCGCAGTCGATCACCACGACCTCGCCCGACGGAGCGCGCGTCTCCTCGCGCGTGGCGAAGATCGCGAGCGTGAGCCCCAGCGCGGCGAGCGCCGCGTGCCCGACGAGATCGCGCGCCGCGCTCACGCGTCCGCCTCCCGCTTCCGTCGTCGCTGACGCAGCGCCATCACGAGCCCCATCGCCGCGAGCGGCAGCGGCACCCCGAGGCTGCCGAGCCAGAGCCAGAGCCGCTCGTCCTCCGGCGCGTGCTCCACCGGCACGTCTTCTTCGCTCGTCGTCGAGCCCACGATCGCGGGTCGCTCCTCGCCGAGATCGCCGAGCAGCCAACCGAGCGCGTCGCCCAGTACCCTGAAATTCCCGCGGTAACCGAGCAGATCGTCGCCCGCGAAGCTGCCGTCGCCGATCACCACCGCGCGCCCCGGACGGCTCGCGCTCGAGCCACGCACCGTGACCGCCGCGATCACGCGCTGCGCTTCGAGCGGCTCGTCCGCGT
>CALJLK010000100.1 GCA_937982655.1 uncultured Sandaracinus sp. | reverse complement strand
CGAGGAGGGGGTCGCGGGGATCTCCCCGCGCTCCGTGAGCGGAGGCCGAAGGCCGCAGCGAACACAACAGCGTGGGGGTCGCGGGGATTCTCCCCGCGCTCCGTGAGCGTAGGCCTTGGCCGAAGCGAACAGATAGAGTTATGACGCAGCGCATCATGCGCAGCCCCAAACACTTCTTCGCGCCGCTCGCGGTCGGAGCTCCCACCCCGCTCCGCGAGATCCCCTTCCACCCCTCGCGGATGATCCACTTCTTCGATCCCTCGAACGAGAAGATGGCCGCCAAGGTGCCGGACATCGCGAAGAAGGTGGACGTGCTCCTCGGCAACCTCGAGGACGCCGTCGCAGCCGACAAGAAGCTCGCCGCGCGCGAGGGCTTCGTGCGCATCGCGAAGGCCACCGACTTCGGCGACACGCAGCTCTGGACGCGCGTGAACAGCCTCGACAGCCCGTGGTTCCTCGACGACGTGACCGCGATCGTCGAGCACGTGGGCGACAAGCTCGACGTGATGATGATCCCGAAGGTCGAAGGCGCGTGGGACATCCACTACGTCGACCGCCTGCTCGCGCAGCTCGAGGCCAAGCACGGCCTGAAGAAGCCGATCCTCGTGCACGCGATCCTCGAGACCGCGCTCGGCGTCGCGAACGTGGAAGAGATCGCGAGCGCGAGCCCGCGCATGCAGGGGCTCTCGCTCGGGCCCGCGGACCTCGCGGCCTCGCGCCGCATGAAGACGACGCGCGTGGGCGGCGGTCACCCCGGCTACGTCGTCCGCGCCGATCCCGACGCGAACGCGCCCGACGCGCCGCGCCCCACCGCGCAGCAGGATCTTTGGCACTACACGCTCGCGCGCATGGTCGACGCCTGCGCCGCGAACGGCATCCTCCCGTACTACGGGCCTTTCGGCGACATCCAAGACGTGGTCGCGTGCGAGGATCAATTCCGCAACGCGTTCCTCCTCGGCTGCGTCGGCGCGTGGTCGCTGCACCCGGTTCAAATCGAGATCGCGAAGAGGGTCTTCAGCCCGCCGGTCGACGAGGTCCGCTGGGCGGTGAAGGTCGTCGAGGCGATGGGCGACGGCACCGGCGCGGTCATGATCGACGGCAAGATGCAGGACGACGCGACGGTGAAGCAGTGCAAGGTCGTGCTCGACCTCGCGCGCATGTTGGCCGTGAAGGATCCGGCATTGAAGGCCGCCTACGGCTTCTGAGCGACGATCTCCAGAGGAGCTGTTCCAGCGCCTCCCAACGCGAGTGAATCGCCTCTCGCAGCAGTTCGTTCGCAGCTCGTCCGGCAACGAACCGCTCCGACACGTGACCAGCCTCGACACGCACACGACGACGCGAACGATCCGACCGCGCCTGCCCGAAGAGAGAGACGCCATGACCCAGCCCCGCCCCCGCCGCTCCGTCCTCTACATGCCCGGCTCCAACGCGCGCGCGCTCGACAAGGGCCGCACGCTCGACACCGACGGGCTGATCCTCGATCTCGAAGACGCGGTCGCGCCCGACGCGAAGGAGCTCGCGCGCCAGCAGGTCTGCGCGGCCACGAAAGAAGGCGGCTACGGGCACCGCGAGCTCTTCGTGCGCGTGAACGCGCTCGACACCGCGTGGGGTCACGCGGACCTCGTCGCCGCCGCGACGAGCGGCGCCCACGCGGTGCTGCTCCCGAAGGTCGAGAGCGCGGACGCGGTCCGCAAAGCCGATCAGATCCTGCGCGCGAGCGGTGCGCCGGAGGAGCTCGCGCTCTGGTGCATGATGGAGACCCCGCGCGGCATCCTGCGCGCGGAGGAGATCGCCGACAGTTGCCCGCGTCTTGCGGGCTTCGTGATGGGCACCAGCGATCTCGCGAAGGACCTGCACGCCGCGCACACCGCGATGCGGCTGCCGATGCTCGTCGGCCTCGGCACGTGCCTGCTCGCCGCGCGCGCGGCTGGCCTCGCGATCCTCGACGGCGTCTACCTCGATCTCGAAGACGTGGAAGGCTTCGCCGCGAGCTGCCGCCAAGGCGCGGAGCTCGGCTTCGACGGCAAGACGCTCATCCACCCCAAGCAGCTCGAGGCCGCCAACGCAGCGTTCGCGCCGAGCGACGAGCTCATCGCGCAGAGCCGCACGATCCTCGCGGCGTGGGACGAAGCCTCGAAGGCCGGCAAAGGCGTGGTCGTCGTGAACGGCAAGCTCGTCGAGAGCCTCCACGTCGAGAACGCGAAGCGCCTCGTGGCGCTGGCGGACGCGATCGCGAGCCGCTGACGGCGCGCGCTCTCCGAGGGGTCGCACGCTCCCTGCCCCGACCGGCCAAGCCGGCGGTCCACCTCTCGAGCGTTTCTCCGCTCGCACGGATGGAATCCGCGCAAGTGGAGCGCGCTCTCACTCACACGGCTCGGCGCGCGAGGACTCCTCTTCGCAGCGCTCGTCGACGCACGCGAACACCAAGCCGCACGACGCGCCGGGCGGCGTGCAGTCCTCGTCGATCACGCAAGGCCGTCCGTCCGGACGCATCGGCTCGGTGACCTCGCGTGGACAGGCGGTCGCGAACGGGACCGTCGCGAGGAGAAGGAACGTCGGGGGCACGCGCACGGCAGTCAAAGTATCCCGTGCTCCTTCAGTCGTCGATAGAACGTGCGCCGCGGATACCCGAGCGCGCGCGCCGCACGTGCTCGGTTCCAATGATGCGATTCGAGGGCGGCCAAGATCCGCCGCTTCTCCGCGTCCTTGAAGTCGTCGACGTTCTGTGGCGTCGGCTCGTCCAAGGGCACCCGCGCGGGGCCCGCGCTCGCCGCCGCCGCCCCTGCGGCCGCATCGCGCGTCTCGCTCTCGAGCCGCGACGATCGTGGCTGGCCCGCGGCGTCAGCCGCGGAAGACCTCGCGCTCGGTCCGTCGAGCGCGAGCCCCTCCTCCTCGAGCAGCTCGCCGTCCGCCATCACACAGGCGTGCAAGAGCACGTGCTCGAGCTGGCGTACGTTCCCCGGCCACCCGAACGCCTCCATCCGCTCGAGCGCGCTCCGCGAGAGCCGTCGTCGCGGTCGCCCCTCTTGCCGCGCGATCGCGGTGAGGAAGTGATCGGCGAGCAACGCGACGTCGCCGATGCGATCGCGAAGCGGAGGCAGGCGTACCTCGACCACGTTGAGCCGGTAGTAGAGATCCTCGCGAAACGCGCCCTTCGCGACCTGCTCGTCGAGGCGTTTGTTCGAAGCCGACACGATGCGCACGTCGACCGTCGTCTCCTCCTCGCCGCCCACCGGACGCACCTTCCCGTCCTGGAGCACGCGCAGCAGATCGACCTGCATCTTCGCCGGCATGTCGCCGATCTCGTCGAGGAAGAGCGTCCCGCCCGACGCTCGCACGAGCACGCCCTTGCGATCGCGATCGGCCCCGGTGAAGGCACCGCGCACGTGGCCGAAGAGCTCGCTCTCCAGCAACGACTCCGGGATCGCCGCGCAGTTCAGCGCGACGAACGGCCCCTTCGCGCGCGCGCTGCCCTCGTGGATCGCGCGTGCCGCGAGCTCCTTGCCGGTGCCGCTCTCGCCGTGGATCACCACGGGCACGTCGCTCTCGCACACCCGATCGATCACCGCGAACACGCGGCGCATCGCGTCGCTGCGCCCGATCATCCCGTGGTGCGCGTGGCGGCTCCGCAGATCGCCACGCGCCCGATCGAGCGCGCGCCGGGTCTCTTCGAGCTCGTCGGTGCGCGCCACGAGCACCCGCTCGATCTCCGCCTTCGCGTCCTCGAGCTCGCGGTTCGTCTCCGCGAGCGTGCGCCGCTGCGACTCGAGCTCCGCCACGAGCTCCGCGTTCTCGAGCGCGATCGCGGCTTGATCCGCGAACGCGACCAGGAGCTCGAGGTCGTCCTCCGCGAAGCGCCCGCGCCGCACGCGATGCTCGAGGTAGAGCACGCCGAGCACGCCCACCCGCCCGCGGATCGGAACGCACGCCACGCTCTTGAGCAGCAGCTTGTGCACCGAGAGGTATTCGGAGAGCCGCCGATCGTCGCGCGCGTCGACCGTCACGATCGGCTCTCCGTCGATCAGCACCGCCTCCGCGATCGATCGACTGAACGCGACGCTCGGGTCGTCGGGTCGCGTACCCGCCGCGCGCACGAGGCGCGGCTCGAGCTGTCCGTCCGATCCCACGAGCAGCACGAAGCCCCGCTCGGCTCCCGTGAGATCCACCGCCGCGTCGGTGATGCGTTCGAGCAGTCGTTCGATCTCGTGCTCACGCGCGACCCGCTTGAGGACGTCGAAGAGCCGACGGAGCCGCTCGTCGAGGCCTTGGCTCGACTCCGCGCGACGTCGATCGGTCGTCGCGCTCGCGCGCAGCCGCAGCCGACGACGCATCGGCTCGCGCCAGAACCCTTCCCGTCGATCCGCGGGCAACGCGAGCGCGACCCCTTCCAGCAGCTCCACCGCCGCGAGCTCGTGTTTGCGCGCCACGAAGTCGCCGCCGCGCTGCGACTCCAGCTCGGCCAGCGTCGCGAGCGCGCGAGCCCGCAGCTCGTCCGATCCGAGCACGACGGCGTCACGCTCCGTCGCCGCCGCCTCCGCGACCGCGCCGTCGAGATCTCCCGTCGTGGCGCGCGCGCGCGCGAGCACGCGGCGAAGCTCGATGCGCAGCGGGCTCTGCGGGTCGCTGCTCTCCAGCAGGCTCCGGGCCTCCGCCAGCCGCCCCACCGCGGCCGAGCCGTCGACCGGACCACTGCGATCGAGGAGCGCGTCGGCTGCCGCGAGCGACGCACGCGCCTGTGCGAGGAGCGCTCGGTCGGCCCGCGCGGTCGCGAAGGCGTCGTCGAAGGCGAGCAACGCCGACTCGAAGTCGCCCCGTGCGAGCGCCACCAGCCCGACCGCGAGCCGCGCCGCGCTCGCGTCTTCCCCGCCCGCCGCGCCGTCGCCGCGACGTCCAAGGCGGCGTCGAGCTCGCCGAGCCGCGCGTGCAGCAGCGCGCGCAACCCGGGGGTCGAGGACGCACGCACGGCCTCCAACCACCGCCCCGCGTCGACGAGAGAATCCGTGCCGTCCAGTGCCATGGAGGCACAACCTAGCATGAACGCTCGCGAATTGACTCAGAATCGCGCAGTCGCTACCGGACAAAAAGCGCCCAGATGCGCCAGGATGCGACGCGACGCTGGCGGCGTGGAGTGTCATCCGTACGAGCGGGACTGCTGGCTCATCCGATAGCTTTCCGAGTCGATTCGTCGAGAACAACTCGTTCGACGTGTCGATGAGCGCTTGCGATGTTCGAGTCATGCGTTGGCTCTCGCTTCTCCTCCTCCTCGCGTGCACGGACTCCTTCGAAGTCGGCCCGATGCCCGACGGGTCCGACGCCGGTCCCTTCGACGCGGCGCTCCCGGCGACCGACGCCACCACGACGCGCGACTCCGGAGCCTCACGCGACGACGCTGGCTCCCTCTCCCGCTGCGACGTCACAACGGGACCGACCGTCGGCGAAGGATGCTTCTGCCGCGGGCCCGTCGTCGCCACCGACGACTACGTCTACCGCCAGTCGATCGGCATCCAGGTCTTCGCACGCGACACGTTCGACGCGCCCGTCTTCGTGGTCGACGAACGACCGAGCGCGCAGGGCGGGCTCGTGCGCGTCGGCGATCACCTCGTCAGCGCGGTCGATTTCGAGGACCCCGCGCTCCGCGTCTACTCCCTCGCCGACCCCGCGCGTCCCGTGCTCGTCGGCGGCTTTGGAGAGGGCACCGGCTCACCGATTCGACTCGCCGCCGACGGAGCCCTCGTGGTCGCGGCTCACCACCACGACGAGCGCGTCTCCGTCGCCCTCTACGATCTCACACGCCCCACCCGACCCGAACGCGTGTTCGAACGTTCGCTCGACGGCACCGCCCTCGCGGTGGCGGTCGGGCCCCTCGGCGTCTTCGTGATCGAAGCCGACGTCACGCTCGATCGAGGCCGGCTCCTCTGGCTCGCGCTCGACGGAACCGAGCGTGCGTCGCTCGCGATCGTCGACCCTCCCTTCGAGCCTTCGCTCGCGATCCGCGACGAGCTCGTCTACTTCACGGGCGGCAGCGCGCGTCTCACCCGCGTCCGCGCCCGAGCCGACACGCTGCGCGTCGTGGACGCCGTCGGTGAGCCCATCGGCGTCGGAACCGCCATCGCGTTCGTCGACGGCCTCGTCGTCCTCGGCAGCCTCGACGTCTACGAAGAGTCCTCGCTTCGCCCGCTCGCCACGACCGAAACGTTCGGCGGCTACGCGAGCCTCGCCGTCGCGAACGGCGCGCTCTACGCCTCGTCCGGTGGAGGTGTCACGGAGGTGGTCTTGCGCTGCGAGTGAGGAGTCGAGCATCGCGTGAGCGGCGCCGCGCCGCGCGATGCTCTCAAGGCAGCTCGGGGACGCCGCGCGTGGGGAGCGCTCGTTGCCGGACGCCCGACGTCAGCGGCCCCCCGAAGAGGCTCCCCGCGGTTCCCCAACACGTGAGCGTGGCGGCGCCGTCCACACACGCGCTCCACACGCCGGACCACAGCCGCCCCGTCGACCCGTACGCAACGTCGACCGGACTCTCGCGCTCGGCCACCAACGCTCCGTCGACGCCGAGCAAGCCGCGGTCGGCGCCCCAACCCACCCAGGTTCCGTCGGCGCGCTGCGCGAAACAACTGTTCGAATGACACCGCAGCGCGCCGATGCCGCTCAGGCCGGGAACGTCGACGTACGTCAGTGAGCTCGACAGGTCGACGCCGAGCTGCCCTTCCGAGCCACCACCCACGCACGACACCCCACCACCGCCACGCAACACACACGTGTGGACGCGGCCGGCTTGGACGTCGATCACGTCACTGAACGTCCCCGAACGAACCGGACGCGTGGCCCACGTCGTGGTTCCGTCCCCGAGCGCGCCGATCGTGCCCGCGAACCCCCAACACCAGAGCTCGCCCGAGCTCGCGCGGGCACAGACGTGGCTCCGACCTGCGTGGATCGCCGTGTAGCTCCGAGCGCCATCGACCCGCACCGGACGCACGCAGCCCGTCCCACCGTCGCCGCAGAGCCCCGTGCGTGCTCCCGACGCGGGGCCCCAACACCAGGCCGCACCGTCGGCGCTCGCGATCGCGCACGAGAAGTCGAGCCCGACCGCGATCGCCGATGCGCCTCCCATCGACGTCGCGTCGACGACACGTGGGGTGGCGGCGCCCACCGTGGTCCCGTCGCCCGGCGCCTCGTCGCCGCCCCAACACGCGACCTGGCCGCCCGCGCCGAGCACGCAGAACCGCTGCTCGTAGGTCCGCACGTCGACCGCTTCGAAGGGCAGCGGCACCTCGACCGGCTCCGGATACACCCAGCTCGAGCCACCGGGCACGAAGCCGAGCGATCGACTCGTCGCAGCGCCGAAGCACGAGAGCGTCCCCGAGGCGTCGACCGCGCACCCCGACGCATTTCCGAACGCGACGGCGCGCGGCGAGAACAGCGCGTCGACGGTACGGAACGGACCTCGCTCGCGCGGCCCGTCGCCCATGGCGAGCGCGTTCCCGAGCCCGAAGCACGTCCACGTCGTTCCGTCGAACGCGCAGCACACGTCGCTGCCGCATTGCAGGTCGACGACGTCGGTGAGCCCCGCGACGGGAAGCGCCACGTTCGAGCGTGGTCCTCCGGTTACGGGCCCGCCGACACGGCTGTCGTCGTTGCCCCAACATCCGACGGTTCCGTCGGTGTGGATCGCGCACGCCACGGAGTCGTCGCTGTGGGCGGGCAGACGCACGTCCGAGGCCGCGACCAACGGCTCCGGTGAGCGCCCTTCCCCTCCGACGCCCAGCGTCGGATGAAAGCCCCAGCACGACCAACCGTCAGCGAGCAGGGCACACATCGCGCTGCCGAACGCGTTTCCGCCCCCGACCAGCCGCCGAGCGCCCATCGCGATCACGCGCACCGGAACCAGACGATCGAAGACGGTGCCGTCGCCGACCGTGCCGTCGCCCCAACACCACACCGAGCCTTCGAAGCGGCGCGCGCAGAACGTGTATCCGTACGCCGCGATCTCGACCACGCGATCCAGCGTTCGCACGAGCGTGGGACGCGATCGGTTCTCCGTCGTTCCGTCGCCGATCTGGCCGTCTTCGTTCCAGCCCCAACAGCGCACGCTCCCGTCGGCCGAGAGCGCACAGCTCGAGAGATCCCCGACCGCGAGCTGAACCACGTCTGCGAGCCCCGCCACCGCGACCGGGGCGTCGTGTCTCTCCACGTCGCCCGCCCCGAGCTGGCCGCGATGGTTGAGTCCCCAACACACGACCGTGCGATCGTTCTGGACCGCGCACCCGAAGCCACCGGAGGTGCCGATCGAGCGGAGCGACGAGAGGGTCGCGATGCGTCGCGGTCGGCTCTCCAGCAGCTCGACGTCCGCTTCGAGCACCAAGTTCGATTGATCGAAGACCCCAGGTCCTTCGCCCCAACAATACGCCGCCCCACCCCGCACCGCGCAGACCGCCTCCGACTGCATGTCGAGCGTCCGGTCGACGACGCAGCCCGAGTCGCACGTCCCGGTCGGACACTGCGCGTCGCTGTCTTCGTCGGTGGTTCCGTCGCAATCCTCGTCGAGCCCCGAGCAGAACTCGTCTGCGCCGAGGAAGACCGTCGCGCGTGTGTCGTCGCAGTCGTCCTTCGGGAAGCCGCCCTCGCACGCGGCTCCAGGCGGCGCGTGAAGGTCTCCGTCGGCGTCCTCCGCGAGGTCGGGTCCGCCGGGCGCCGCGAGCGACGAGCAGTCGTCGTCGATGGCGTTGCAGCGCTCCGTCGCGCCGGGGTTCGTCGTCGCCTCGCCGTCGTCGCAGTCTCCGACGCGGCCGACGTACCCCGAGGGGGGCACGCAGCCGTCCATCGTGACCGAGTCGGACGAGACGCCCCATCCGTCGCCGTCCGCGTCGCGGTAGAAGACGTTGTCCTCGAGCTCGTCGACCGTTCCGTCGCAGTCGTCGTCCTCGCCGTTGCAGCGCTCCGCCGCGCCGGGCGCGACGTCCACGTCCGTGTCGTCGCAGTCGAGCTCGTTGGCGGCGTACCCGTCCGGTCGCGCGCACGCCATCACCGCGAGTCCATCCGCGTCTCCGAAGCCGTCGCGATCGGCGTCCGGCAGATAGCGCTCGAGGATCAAGCCTTCGTCGACCGAGCCGTCGCAGTCGTCGTCGCGCTCGTTGCACACCTCGGTCGCGCCGGGGAGCACGTCCGCGGCGTCGTCGTCGCAGTCGAGCCCGCAGCTCGCGCCGTTGCAGCACGCCGCGTCGACCACGCCGTCCCCGTCCGCGTCGCGCGTGCCGACCGTCGTGGGGTCGCAGTCCTCGTCGACTCCTTCGGGATCGCAGATCTCGGATTGGTCCGGTCCGATGTCGGCGTCCGTGTCGTCGCAGTCGTCGCCCCCGCACGCCACGGCGATGGCGCCGTCTCCGTCCGCGTCCGGGTTCGAGCAATCGGCGTCGCATCGATCCGCCGCTTCGTCGCACTCCGCCGCTCCACAAGGGCTCGCGACCGCCACGCAGCCACGCGCGTCCGCTCCGACGCCGGGAGCGCAACGCTCGGCGCCGTTGCAGAACAGTCCGTCGTCGCACTCCCCGTCGTCGACGCAGACCACGCGTGCGTCCGAGCCGGTGCCCGAGTCCGAGGGAGCGTCGTCGTCACCGCAGCTCGCGACGAGCGAGACGACGACGAACCCGAGAAGCGAGGCGAGCAGGCGAGACCGATGCATCGCGCGAGGATGTCGAGAATCGCGCTCTCGGGAAACACCGATCACGGCGTCGAGAGCGCCGCGACCGACGCGGTCGTCTGGTTGCTCTCGCAGCTCGCCGAGTGGCGCCCCCGGGACGACTCGAACGTCCGACCTTCAGCTTAGGAAGCCGCTGCTCTATCCACCTGAGCTACGGGGGCGAGGCGGACTCGGTAGCACCGGTCGACGGACGAAACAACGGCGCTCGTGGGGGCGAGCGCCGTTGTTCGGAGGGGACGAGCCGGGGGCGCGCTCGGGAACACGACCGACGGATCTTCCGACGGTACGCTCCCGGACGCGCGGTCACTTCGTCGCGTTCGCGCCCTTGCTCTTCTTCTGCTTCTTCTCGAGCGCGCGCCGCTCGTGGCGGTTCATCGGCTCACGCGGCTGCGGAGCCTGCGGGACCTGCGGCTGCGCGCCCGGCCCCGCGGCTTGTCCCGCTTGGCCCGCCGGTGCGCCCGGCGGCACGCTCGGTTGCGGGCGCGGTGCCCCCGCGACTGGCTGCTGCACGGGCCGCCCCTGCGCCCGGATCGTCCCCGCTGGCGCGACCTGCACCCGCAACGGCGCCTGCGCGCCCGGCTGCTGCGGCTGCGCGCCCTCGGGGTGCTGCGTGCGCATCTGCTGCTGCCGACGCTCCACCGCCTGACGACGCTGCGCTTCGAGCGCCTCGAGGTCCTCCTCGCGCACGCGACGCACCGTGAAGAGCGACTTCGACACGCTGGCCTTGATGCCCCGGACCATGTCCATGAACATCGCGAAGCCCTCGCGCTGGTACTCCTTCTTCGGATCCTTCTGGCCGTAGCCGCGGAGCCCGATTCCGTCGCGGAGCTTCTCCATGTCCTGGAGGTGCTCGATCCACCGACGGTCGATCTCCTGCAGATACGAGTTGCGGAAGAGACGGAGGAAGTTCTCCGAACCAATCTCCTCCATCTTCTTCTTCAGGACGTTCTCCGCGTCCTCGTAGAGCTTCTCCGCGATCTCCTGCGAGTTGTTGTATTTGTCGCGGAGCTCCGGCGCGGCGATCGCGAACTGATCCTCGAAGCCCGCCGTGATGCCCTTCCAGTTCCAGTCTTCGAAGTGTTTCTGCGGCGGGCAGTGCTGCTCGACCAGCGAGCCGACGAGCTCGTCGGTGATGTCGAGCATTCGCTCCTTCTGCTCCGTGAGCGACATCGCGACCGCCTCTTCGAGGGCGGCGAGCAGCTCCTTCGGCTTCTTGGTCAGCTTCGTCGAGTCGAAGACGCAGCCGAACCACTGGTAGACGTCGCGCTCGAGCGGGAACGCGCGCACCTCCGCGATCTCGGCCACGTCGCGCGAGAACGCCTGCTGCCGGAACGCCTGCACCTCTTCCGGGGTCGCGCCCGCCGGCGGCGGCTCGGTGCCGTGGAGCTTCACCATCTGCTCGAGGATCGGCTTGGCGCGCTTGCGCAGCTCTTCGTCGATCTTCGTGACGAGCGGCTGCGAGGTCGCGCCCTTCTTCTTCTGTTCGTCGGTCGGGACCGAGCGGTACTGCCCCTGAAGAACCTGCTTGCGGAGCTCGTAGATGCTCTTGCGCTGCTGGTTCATCACGTCGTCGTACTCGAGGAGATGCTTACGAATGTCGAAGTTGCGCTCTTCGACCTTCTTCTGCGCGTTCTCGACCGCTTTCGTGACCCACGGGTGCTCGATGGGCTCGCCTTCCTTCATCCCGAGGCGCTCCATCATCACCTGGACGCGCTCGCCGGCGAAGATGCGCATCAAATCGTCTTCGAGGCTCAGGAAGAAGCGCGAGCTACCCGGATCACCCTGACGACCCGCGCGGCCGCGGAGCTGGTTGTCGATGCGTCGCGACTCGTGGCGCTCGGTGCCCACGATGTGCAGACCGCCGAGATCCTTGATCGCCTTGCCCTCCTGCTTGCAGAGCGGCTCGAGCTCCTTCGTCGCCCGCTCGACCGCCTCTTCGAGCGCGGCCTTGTCGGCGAGCAGCTCGGGCGTGGCCTCGGCGAGAACCTTCATGCGCCCGAGCATCTCCGCGTTGCCGCCGAGCACGATGTCGGTGCCGCGACCGGCCATGTTCGTCGACACCGTGACCGCCCCACGCGTACCGGCCTGCGCGACGATCTCGGCCTCGCGCTCGTGCTCCTTCGCGTTGAGCACCGAGTGCGGGATGCCGCGCTTCACCAGCATCTGCGAGAGCGCCTGCGACTTCTCGACGCTCGTGGTGCCGACGAGCACCGGTCGCCCGGTCGCGTGGACCTCCGCGATCTCCTCCGCGACCGCGACGAACTTCTCGCGCTCGCTCTTGTAGACGACGTCCTCCTGATCCTGCCTTTGAATCGGGCGGTTGGTCGGGATGACCACCACGTCGAGCTCGTAGATCTTGTGGAACTCGGTGGCCTCGGTGTCGGCCGTACCGGTCATTCCGGAGAGCTTGTCGTAGAGGCGGAAGAGGTTCTGGAAGGAGATCGTCGCGAGCGTGATGCTCTCGTCCTGGATGGGCACCCGCTCCTTGGCCTCGACCGCCTGGTGCAGACCGTCCGACCACCGACGCCCCGCGAGCACGCGCCCGCGGAACTCGTCGATGATCATCACCTTGCCGTCCTGGCTGACCATGTAGTGCTGGTCGCGGTGGTAGAGCGCGTGCGCGCGCAGGCACTGCTGGAGGATGTGCAGCGTCTCGAGGTTGACGGGATCGTAGAGGTTGCCCTCGTCGTGCTTCGCCATCCGCTCGTCGCGGTACGGCGAGCCGTCCTTCTTCGACTGCTGCAGCAGCCCCTTCTGGCGCAGCAGCGTCTGCGCGTGCTCCATGCCCTCTTCGGTGAGGTTCACGGAGCGCGCCTTCTCGTCGACCTCGTAGTGCTCGTCGCGACGCAGGCGCGGGACGATCTCCGTCACCTGCATGTACTTCTCGCTCGCGGTCTCGCCGGGGCCGCTGATGATGAGCGGGGTGCGCGCCTCGTCGATGAGGATCGAGTCGACCTCGTCCACGATCGCGTAGCGCAGGTCGCGCTGCACGTAGTCGTGGATGGAGAACTTCATGTTGTCGCGGAGGTAGTCGAAGCCGAACTCGTTGTTCTGCCCGTACGTGATGTCCGCTTGGTAGGCGCGCTTCTTCACCGCGTTCGACGACTGCGGGACGATCACGCCGGTGCTGAGCCCGAGGAACTTGTGGAGGCGCCCCATCCACTCGGCGTCGCGTTGCGCGAGGTAGTCGTTGACGGTGACGACGTGCACGCCGCGCCCCTCGAGCGCGTTCAGATAACAAGGCAACGTCGCGACGAGCGTCTTGCCTTCGCCGGTCCGCATCTCGGCGATCTTGCCTTGGTGCAGCACCGCGCCGCCGATCAGCTGCACGTCGTAGTGGCGCATGCCGAGCACGCGCTTGCCCGCCTCGCGCACCGTCGCGAACGCGGGGATCATCAGGTCGTCGAGCTTCGCACCCCGATCGAGCTGCTCGCGAAACTCGGCCGTCTTCCGCTGAAGCTCGGCGTCCGAGAGCTTCTGCATCTTCGGCTCGAGCTGGTTGATGGCGTCGACGATGGGCCCGAGCTTCTTCACCTCGCGCTCGTGCTTGGTGCCGAAGATCTTCTTGAGGACCGATGCAAACATTCGTTCTGCCTCGTGGGGGCGGCGCTCGCCCAGGAATCCTCGAGGCGGAACCCCCGAGGCGGCCGCCGCGTTCCGTTCACCCGGCTGAGTGGGGACGAAGCGCGCGGAAAGCGCGGAAAGTAAGCTCCGGACCCGCTCGGCGCAACGCGTACGCCCCCCTGCGCGAGCACCGCGCGAGCCTCTCCACGATCGGCCGCACCAGCGAGCGCGAGGGCTCTTCTACTTGCCGCCGCGGAACGTCCGCGCCTTACTCGCGCGGTGGACCTCGCTGCTCTCGTACAACTCGCGATCGCCGACGCGCGCGCGTCTCTCGCCGATCCCTCGGCCCTCTGGTTGGCACCGGAGTTCGACGCCTCGAATGTTCTCGCACCGAGCCACACGCCAGGCGAGCCGCTGGGTCACGCGCCGCGCGGCGTCGCGGTGGCGCTGATCGCGATCGAGGCGGTCGACGCGAGCGGCCACACCTCGATCGAGGTCGACGCACCGCGCGTCTGGGGTGTCTGCGACGGGGCCGTCCGCTTCGTGGACGGAGTGCTGCACGGCGCCAGGCTCGAGCGCGTCTACATGCGCGACGCGATGCTCTCGTTCGACGTCGATCCGGTCGGCGCCTGGCACGTGCGGAGGGTCGCCCGCGGGATCTCGGCGCGGGACGTCCAACGCACCTGCGCGTTCCCGCTCTTCGCGGCCCCCGACCTCGCGCCGATGCGCGACGTTTCCGGTACCGTCGGCACGGCCGAGACCTGATCGCTCGGGGAGCCCGATCCGGGAAGCTCAGAACAGGTCGAGCTGCCCCGGCAGCAACCGATCGCCTTCGAGCTTCACGCCCTCGAGCTCCAACAAGCGCCGCTTGCGATCGAGCCCGCCGCTGTAGCCCCCGAGCTTCAAGCCGGCCCCCACGATGCGGTGACAGGGCACCACGATCGGGATCGGGTTCGCGCCGTTGGCCGCGCCGACCGCACGCATCGCGCGGGGGCGCTTCAGATCCGTCGCGATCCCTGCGTAGGTGCGCACCTTGCCGCGGCGGACCGCGCGCAACGCCGTCCACGCGGCGATCTGAAACGCGGTCCCCCGCAGGTCGACCGGGATCTCGCGCGCGGGATCGACGTCGTCCCCGCGCGCGTACCCACGCAGCACCTCACGCCACGCCGCGGGCGCGTGACGTGCGACCGCGACGTCATCGGCCGGCCCTTCGTCACCCCAGCGCAACGCCACCAGACCCTTCTCGCTCCACACCAGCCCGACCGCCCCGACCGGCTCGGGGAGCTCGAGGCGAGCTTGGCGCAGGCCCTCCGTGATACGCTGCGGATCGATGTTGGCTCGTCGGGCGCTCATGCTGTTCTGCGCCGTCGCTCTCGGCTGCGGCGCGAGCCCTCGCATGCTGCACCAGAGCGAGGCGTATTACGAGCGTTGCCACGCGGCAGACCTCGACCCGGCCCGCTCCACGGAAGACCGCCTGCGCTGCTGGACCGCGTGGGTGGAGCACTACCGGGTCGGCATGCCCCCCGAGCGCGTGAGTCACGCCCGACGGCGGTTGGCTGCGTTGAACGACGGCATCGCGCTCGATCCGCTGCCCGACGTGACGCCGAGCTACACCGCGACGTTCATGGCGCTCGAAGCGGAGAGCGACGCGCGTGTCGAGGACGGCGTGCAAGATGCCGGTGTGGCCGTGGCCGACGCTCCCTCGAACCGCGACGCGAGTGCGGCCAGCGCGACGAACGCAAGCGCCGCCACGGACGCCAGCGTCGCCCCGAACCCCGACCCCAGCGGTGCAAGCACGACGGCCGAAGAGCCGCCCACCGCCAGCCCCCGTGC
>CALJLK010000099.1 GCA_937982655.1 uncultured Sandaracinus sp. | reverse complement strand
GCCTGACGGCGACACTCACGAGCCGTCGGGTCGCTCGGCCTGGCGGCCGGCTCCAAAGACGGCACCTCGCTACGGCCGTCCCTGCGCGCTGCTCTTTGGCCGTAGCGAACCGAGCGGAGCGCAGCGCAGCGACGTTCGCGAGGACTCGAGCCGAAGGCTCGCAGACGAACGCCCCCTGGCCGCAGGGGGCCAGCCCCGGACGCGCGGACTCTCTGCTTCGCACGCACTTCGACCTCTCTGATTCGCACACTTCGATGGGCGCGTGGGGTGCTCACTTTTTTGCGTGAACGCACGCGTTGCGCCGACCCTGGTCCCTCGGAGGATCGGATGCGGCACTCACTCGAAGTACGGGTTCAACGTCGACGCACCGCGCGACACGCGGTGGATCTCCCGTGCGAAGTGGTGACCGAGGAGTGGCCGGAGCCGGTCGTCCACCGCGTGCGCGAGCTCGGGCTCGGCGGGATCTTCGTGGAGAGCGCGCTGCTCCCCGACGAAGGGAGCGACGTGCTGATCGAGCTGCGCGCGCCGCGTCGCGCGCATCGGCTCACGCTGATCGGCAAGGTGCGGCGCTGCGATCTGCGGCGTCGGCGGCACGAGCGCGGGCCCTCGGGTTTCGCGGTCGAGCTCGGACCGCTCGGGTCGGAGGAAGCGGCGGTGTTGCGCTCGTCGCTGCGCGGTTTGCCGCCGCCGCTCCCACGCTCCGACGTCACGGGGCTGCCGAGCGAAGAGGTGTGGATCGACGCGCTCGACGAAGAGCCGTTCGATGCGTTCGAGATCGAGGCCGCGCTCGACGCTGCGGTCGCGGGTGAGTTGCTCACCGCAGCGGTGCGCGCCTTCGTGTTCGACTGAAGCGCCGCGTGCGCGTTTCGACCGGAGCGTCGCGTTCGTGATCGCGTGTCGCGTTCGTGATCGTCGCGTTCGTGATCGCGCATCGCGTTCGTGATCGCGTCCGCGCGAACGTGTTGCGTGGGGGGCGCGCAGGGCGTGCGTTTCGCCCACGTTTCACGCGCCGCGCGCGATCACGAGGGCGGTTGTTCCTCGCGTCGAATCGTGCTCTCGTCCCCGCGATGGGTGGTGACGACCGACGCTCGTTCGAGCGTTTCGAGACCTCGTTTCGGGTCGACGTGCGGAGCGGCGAGCACTTCCTCTACGCGTACGTCACGAACATCAGCGAGATGGGTCTGTTCGTGCGCACCGACGCGCCGCTCCCGATCGGGACCGAGCTGGTGTTGTTGCTCGCGCCCGACGACACGGATCTGCCGTTCGAGGTCCGCGGCTGCGTGGCGTGGATCAACCCGATCCGCGAGCACGGCGACAACCCGAATCCGGGCATGGGCATCCGCTTCGAGACGCTCACGCCCGAAGCGCGCGAGCGGCTCGTGGAGCTGGTCCGAACGATCGCGTACCTGAACGTGGAAGACGTCTCGAACTGAAGGTGCGGGCGCGGACGAGCGGGAGCGGATTCGTGCGACGCTCACCGCCGACCGCAGACGAAACGAGGGCCGCGTACGTACGCGGCCCTCGTTCGTTCGGCGAACGTGCGACTCAGGCGAGCACGCGATCGAGCGGCGTGAACTCCGCGCCCACGCCCTGCGCGACCGCCTCGTAGGTGCACGCGCCGTCCCAGCAGTTCACGCCGCGGCCGAGACCCGAGAGGTCGGCCTTCACGGCGGCTTCGACGCCGAGGCGCGCGATGCGCTCCGCGTACTTCAGCGTGACGTTCGTGAGCGCGAACGTGCTCGTCTGCGCCACCGCGCCCGGCATGTTCGGCACGCAGTAGTGCACGACGTCGTCGAGAACGAAGGTCGGGTTGTCGTGCGTGGTCGGCTTGCAGGTCTCGATGCAGCCGCCCTGATCGACCGCGACGTCGACGATCACGGAGCCGGGGCCCATGAGCTTGAGGTCCTCGCGCGTGACGAGCTTGGGCGCGCGCGCGCCGGCGACGAGCACCGCGCCGATCACGAGGTCCGCCCAGCGGAGCACGTCGTGGATGTTGCGCGGGTTCGAGTAGAGCGTCTCGATCGCGCCGCCGAAGATGTCCTCGAGGTACGCCATGCGCTCGTGGTTCACGTCGAGCACGGTGACGTGCGCGCCCATGCCGATCGCGATCTGCGCCGCGTTCGCGCCGACGATGCCGCCGCCGAGGATCGCGACCTTGCCGCGACGCGTGCCGGGCACGCCGCCGAGCAGGATGCCCTTGCCGCCGCGCTCCTTCTCGAGCGACGCCGCGCCGACCTGGACCGCCATGCGGCCGGCGACCTCGCTCATCGGGCGAAGCAGCGGCAGCGAGCCGTCGGGGCCTTCGATCGTCTCGTAGGCGATCGCGCGCACCTTCTTGTCCATGAGCTCCTTGGTGAGCTCCGGCAGCGGCGCGAGGTGCAGGTAGGTGTAGAGCACGAGGCCCGGCCGGAAGAACTGGTACTCCGGCTGGAGCGGCTCCTTCACCTTCATCACCATGTCGGCGTTCCACGCGTCGGCCGCGGTCGGAACGATCGTCGCGCCCGCCGCGGTGAGCTCCGCGTCGGACACGCCGGAGCCGATGCCCGCGCCCGCCTGGACCTTCACGACGTGGCCCGCCCGCACGAGGCTCTGCACGCCGCCCGGGTTGATGCCGAAGCGGTTCTCGCGCGGCTTGATCTCCGTGGGTACGCCGATGATCACGATCGTTCTCCTGTCCGCCAACTCGAGGGTTCGGTCGCCTTGGAAATCGGCGAACGGCGGAGCGCCGCGAAGCTAGCGCGAGCCACGGTGGGGCCGACGTGAGCTTGCTCGCGTCGTGGACCTGACGCAGCGCGTTGAAATTGCTGGATTTTTCACGGACGAATCCAGCGGGTGCCCCGCGCCCCGGAAGCGTTGGGTGGCGCTGGGGGTTGGCCGAACGTTCGCGGGGTCGGGGGTACACGAAATCTTTCGTCGCCTTCGGCACGGGTCGCGCGCGAACGCGAGAGCCACCGACTCGATGGCCAGCGTTGCGAGGCTTCAGGCGGCGCGCGACGAGCGGAGCGCGGGCGCGGTTCGGCGAGCGCAGACGACCGACCCTCGAGGATCGGAGCAACCGAGGAAATGCAAACGAAGACCGCCGCGCCCCGAGTCTGCTATGCGCAGCGCGTGCGTCGGCTGCTCGTGGTGCTCGTGCTCGCAGGGATCGCGTTCGGCGGTTGGTGGCTCTTCGCGCGCGGACCGAGCCTCGAGGCGGGGCTCACGAAGGAGCTCGAGCGACGCGGCCGCGTGGTGGTGGTCGGCGACGAGACGCTCGTGGGCGCGCCGATCGACGGCACGTCGCTGGTCGCGCACGCGGCGCTGGCGAACGCGCTCGCGGGCTCCGACGAGGTCGCCGTGCTCGACGCGATGCGTGCGCAGAACGTCGAGGCGCTGCTGGTCGCGAGCGGCGCGCGGACGGAGGACGCGGAAGGCACGTCGATCGAAGCGAAGCTGCGCGCGTACGCGCCGCTCGAGCGCTTGCGTGCCGTGTACCTGACGCCGACCTACGCGCTCTACGTGCCGGGCATTCGCGCGGACCTCGGCGAGAGCGGCGCGGCGCTTCCCCGCATCGCGCGCGCGATCCTCGAAGGCGAGTCGCCGCCGCGGATCTCTCGTTTTCCCGAGCCGATCCGGCGCATCCGCAGCGTCGAGGTGATGGTGCTCCTGCGCGACGCGGGGCAGGCGCGGCTGTGGCGGAGCGCGCGGGGCAGCTCGATCGCGCGCGCGCTCGTGACGGCGAGCGTGGTCGCGCGGCAACGGTGGGCGGAGCGCGCGGAGGCCCTCGGAGGTCCGCTCGATCGACGTCTCCCACACCTCGACGTGGAGATCTCGTTGCTCGAAGAGGACGGCACGCTCGGTAACACCTCCGCCGCGTTCGTGGAGCGCGCGTACTTTCCCGAGCACGGCGTCGCCTACGAGCGGCCGGGCGTGTGGCGCTATCTGCTGCCCGAAGCGACCCGCACCGCGGGCAACGGCTCCGCGGTCAAAGCGTACGAGACGCTCTTCGCCGACAATGCGCTTCCGACGGACAGCCTGCGGCGCAGCGACCTGCGCTTCTATCGGCTCGTGACGACGCCGGTCGGCAGCTCGCCCGCGCCGGCACGGCTCCCGCGGAACGACGGCCTCGACGCGGGCGACGTGCTCGACGTGCTCGACGTGCCCTGAAGGGCCGGATCGATTTCCCGTCGGTGGCGGCAAGTGATCAGCACACACGCACCGGCCACTCCCTTAGCCGTTCGCGCCAACGTCGGGCACCGATACGGATCGCACTCAAGCTCACGTCGTCATCGATCACCCACGGATCTCGATCACGTCGAGATCAGCCGCCGACGCGTCACTCCGACGCGATCGGCGTGAGCTCGGGGGCAGAGCTCGAACGCTCGCTGCTCGCGGGAAGGCGCACCACGAACGTCGTGCCTTCGCCTTCGCGGGTGCGCACGAGGATGCGGCCGCCCGCGGCGGCGACGATGCGCTGCGAGATCGCGAGGCCGAGTCCGGTGCCGCGATCCTTGGTGGTCACGAAGGGTACGAAGAGGTTCGCGAGGACCTCGGGTGGGATGCCGGGTCCGGTGTCGCGCACGCGCACCTCGACCCAAGGCGTCTCGCCACGGCCCCGCTCGACGCTCGTGGATCCGACGTGGATCTCGCCGCCGCCGTCGAGCGCTTGGAGCGCGTTCTGCACGAGGTTCAAGAGCACCTGCCGGAGCTGCTCCACGTCGATGCGCACCGGCGGGAGCAGCGGTTCCTGCTCGACCACGAGCTTGGTGCCCGCCTTCTGACACTCGGGCCCCACGAGCTGCAGGGTGCGCTCGACCGCGGCGCGCACGTCGCAAGGCGCGGGGTTTCCACGCGCGGGTCGCGCGTAGTCGAGGAAGGAGCCGACGACGCGGTTCAAGCGGTCGGTCTCTTCCACGATGATCTCGAGGAACTCGGCGTCGCCTTGGCTCGCGTTTTCGACCAGGAGCTGCGCGCTCGCCTTGATCGCGCCGAGCGGGTTTCGGATCTCGTGTGCGAGACCGGCCGCCATCTCGCCGAGCGCCGCGAGGCGATCGCGCTCCTTCAAGCGCTGGTACGCGCGCGAGTTCTCGAGCGCGATCGAGACCTGCGTGGCGAGGCCCGCGAGGAGCTGCACCTCTTCGGGCCCAAACGCGTCGCGCATGCGCTCGTCGCGGAGCGAGAGCAGGCCGTAGAGATCGCCGCCCGACGAGAGCGCGAGCACGAGCGAGCCGTGGATCGCGTCCATCGACTGTGCGATCTCGTAGAGGGTCTCGGCTTCGCGGTCCTCGCCGATCTCGCGTTGCTCCGCGAGCGAACGATCGATGGTCTCGAGCACGAGGAAGCCATCGCGGCGCAGGCGCTCGAGCAGCGGACCGGCGGGAGCCATCTCCAGGCGCGCGGGCGGCTCGGGGCCGAGCGACGCCGCGAGCTCGTAGTGTCGGCGGCCTTCTTCGGCGAGGTAGAGGCTCGCGTGGGTGACGCGGCGCGACTCTTCGAGGCCCGCCATCAAGAGCGGCCCGAGCTGCCGCGGATCGAGCACGTGCGCGACGTCGCGACGGAGCGCGAGCACGTGCCGCTCGAGATCGAAACGCTCGCGGAAGAGGAGCTGACCGAGCTTCTCGCGGACGCGGGCGCGCATCGGATCGAAGAGCACGAGCACGACGAGCGACGCGACGACCGCGTGGAGGAAGTAGCGCTCGCCGCCGAGGTTCACGAGCAGCCAGAGCACACCCGCGAGCACGAAGGAGAGCATCGTGAGGATGCCGAGGCGGAACGAGAGCTCGTAGAGATCGAGCAGGCGGTATCGGAGGACCGCCTGGTAGAGCATGTAGAGGAAGACCAGCACGAGGATCGTGCCGACCGGCGGCAGCTCGAGGCCGAGGAGCGGGAGGTACTCGAGCAGCGTGAAGATCGCGGCGAGCCCGCCGACCGCGGTGAGGAAGACGAGGCGCGCGGCTTCGAACTTGGAGGTCGCGTGGCGGGCGCGCGTGTAGAGCGTCGCCATCGACGTGAGCAGCAAGCCCAGCACGTAGATCACGAGCAGCGCACGCAGCGCGAGGTGGCCGTAGAGCTGCGTGAAGGTCGACGCGAGCAGGAGCGCGGCGAGGAAGAACGCGACGCGTCGCACGAAGCGAACGCGTGGTGACGTGTCGCCCGCGAAGCTGCGAAAGAGCTCGAGCGCGGCGAGCGGGAGGAGCACGCCGCACGCGACGTTGAGGCGCACGAACGCGGTCTGCGTGGTGAGCTTCGCGAGGAACGCGGTGAGGTACCAGGCGGAGACGGAGATCGCGAAGAGCGCGAAGAGCCAGTGGTCGCGGCGCTTGCGCGAGCGCAGGAGCACGCTGCCAGCGAGCGCGCTGCTGACGACGGCGGCGATGAGCGAGATCTGGACGCGGAGGTCCACGCGCGGAGGTTAGCAGTCCGTCGCTTCACGCCGTTCGACTTCGGCTGCGTGGTGGGGGTCGGTGGAACGCATCGGCGGCGTTGGCAGTGCGTTCCATCGTCGACAGCGCTGCGAGGTGCGTGGGGCCGACACCCGCGGAGTCCCATCGTCGGCAGCGCTCCGAGGTCCCGTCACTCGCCCATCGACGTGCCCTCCGCGCTTTGTGCTTGCGCGAGTGTTCAACTGGTAATACCACTTGGACTGGTAATACCAGTCATGGCTCAGCGACCCACCACCGCCGCGCACGACGCGGCCGAGCGACTCCGGCGGCAGATCCTCCAAGGCGAGCTGAAGCCGGGCGCGTCGCTGCCGGGCGAGCGCGAGCTCTCGGAGCGGCTCGGGGTCTCGCGGCTCACGCTGCGCGCCGCGCTGACGGAGCTGCAGGCGCAGGGGCTCATCGAGAAGGTGCACGGCGCGGGAAACCGCGTGCTCGACTTCCGCGAGTCGGGCGGCATCGAGCTCATCGCGTACCTCGCGCGCCAAGCGATCGACGGCGGGGTGGTGCCGCTGCCGCTGCTCGGGGAGCTGCTCGAGCTGCGGCGCATGGTCGCGATCGAGCTGCTCGGGCTCGTGTGTCAGCGCGCGACCTCGGAGGAGCTGCGCGCGCTGCGCGAGCACCGTGCGTCGATGCAGGCGCTGGTCGACGACGGGCACGCGTTCATGGAGGCGGATCTCCAGTTCGCGCGGCTGCTCGTGCGCGCGGGGCACAACCTGATGCTCGAGCTGCTCTCGAACACCGTGCGCCGCATGGTGAGCGAGCACCCGGGCTTCGAGGCGGCGTTCACGGTGAACGCGCGCGCGACGCTGATGGTCTACGACCGCCTGCTCGAGCTGCTCGAGTCGCGGGATCCGACGAAGGTGCGTGAGCTGGCGAGTCGGTTCTTCGAGCCGCTCGATCGGCGCACGCTCGATCGGCTGGCCGAGGCGTCGGCGATCGCGGCGAGCGCGCGGCCGGAGTCGGAGCGCACGGCCGGAGGCGCGCAGAGCGTCGGCGCGGAGCGCGAAGGCGCGGCGAAGCGGACGCGGAAGGCGACGGCGTCCGCTGCCCCGACGGGTGCGCGCGAGACGGCGTCGCGCGAGACGGCGTCGCGCGAGACGAAGGCGAAGAAGAAGTCGGCGGCTGACCCCGCCGACCCGGTAGAGACGTCGGCGGCTGACCCCGCCGACTCGGTAGAGACGTCGGCGGCTGACCCCGCCGACTCGGCAAAGAAGTCGCGCGTGCGCGAGTGAGCGGCGCGGCGTTTCGGTGTGGGTCGAGCGAGTGCGAGACGGTGTGTGGCCGGTGAACGTGTGAGCGGAGACGGAGGACGACGATGCGACTGACCTCGTGGGAGAAGCGTTGGTTCGAGGCGATCATGGAAGGCTTCGCGCCGCCGACGAGCACCGTCGGGCTCGCGCCGCAGCCGGGCGAGGTCGACTACGCGCGCGCGTTCGAGGAGCTGAACGGACACGCGTCGCCGATCGCGCAGGCGGGGCTTCGCGCCGCGATCCACTTCATCGGCACCTCGCCGACGTGGACGGGCACGAAAGCCGCGACGATCGATCAGCTCCCGATCGAAGAGCGCAGCGCGCTGCTCGAGAAGCTCGTGTCGCACCCGCAGCTCTTGGTGCGCGAGCTGGTGTGGCTCGTGAAGGTTCAGGGATCGATGGCGCTCTTCGGGACGCCGTCGATCCGCGCGCGCTCCGGTTACGACCGCGGTCGCGCGGAGAAGATGCCGGTTCGCTTGCGCGCGAAGAGCTCGGTCCGTTCGGAGGTGGTGTGATGCTCGGCTCGATTCTCTCTCGTTCGTTCGTGTACGAGGACGACGCCGACGTGGTGATCGTCGGCACCGGGGCGGGCGGCGCGACGGCGGCGCGGGTGCTCGCGGAGGCGGGCGTCGACACGCTGATCCTCGAAGAGGGGCCGCAGCTGAAGACGTCGGACCGTCGACGCGACGTGGTGGGCGCGCTCTCGTCGTCCATGCGCGACGCGGGAACGCAGACCACGACCGGCACCGCGCCGATCCCGGTGCTGCAGGGCGTCTGCGTCGGCGGAAGCACCGCGATGAACTCCGGGATCATCTGGCGAATGCCGGAGGACGTGCGGCAGACGTGGATCCGCGAGCACGGCCTCGACGCGCTCGTCGACGCCGGGGAATTCGAGCGCATCTACGACGTGATCGAGCGCGAGCTCGAGGTCTCGCTCACGGGCGACGACGTGCTCGGAGGCAACGCGACGCTGATGCGCATCGGCGCGGAGGCGCTCGGGCTGCCGGGCAAGTCGATGAGCCGCAACGCGTCGCGCTGCGACGGGAAGGGCGAGTGCCTGCAGGGCTGCCCGGGCGAGAAGCGGCAGAGCATGGACGTGTCGTACATCCCGCGCTCGGTGCGGGACGGCGCGCGGCTCGAGACCGGCTGCCGCGTGCAGAAGGTGTGGATCGAGGGCGGCCGCGCGGTGGGTGTGATCGGCGAGAAGATCGATCTCTCGACCCGCAAGGTCGTCGGTCGCTTCCGGGTGCGCGCGCGTCACGTCGTGGTGTCGGCGGGCGTGGTGCACACGCCGTTGATCTTGCAGCGCTCGGGGCTGCGTGGGCTGGTGGGGCAGCGCTTCCAGGCGCATCCGGGCGCCGCGATCGTCGGTCGTTTCCCCGAGCCGGTGCGCATGAGCTACGGCGCGACCCAGGGCTATGAGGTCCCGATGCGGGACCGTGGCTTCAAGCTCGAGTCGCTCTCGCTGCCGCCGGAGATGCTCGCAGCGCGCATCCCGGGCGTGGGCCCGGAGTGGCAGGAGCGCATCGCGAACCTCGACTGCTACGCGCAGTGGTGCGCGCAGGTGCGGATGGAAGCGAAGGGCCGCGTGCAGGTCGGGCCGCTCGGGCCGCTCGTGTTCTACGAGCCGACCGCGCGCGATCTCGGGCGCGCGCAGGACGCGCTCACGCTGATCTGCCGGATGATGTTCGCGGCGGGCGCGGTGGAGGTCTATCCGGGCATCGACGGAGTGCCGGAGATCCTGCGCTCGACCGCGGAGGTGGACGCGATGGCGGCCACGCCGTGGAAGCGCTCGCAGGTGCACCTCGTCGCGTCGCATCTCTTCGGCACCGCGGTGGCGGGCTCGGATCCCTCGCGCAGCGTGGTGGATCCGACGCTGGAGTCGCACGCGGTGCGCGGGCTCTACGTGATGGACGCGAGCGTGTTCCCGACGAACATGGGCGTGAACCCGCAGCACTCGATCATGGCGGTCGTGTGGCGCGCGGCGGAGCAGCTCGCGCGCCGGGCCGAGCAGCGCGCGGCGGCTTGAGTCGTGACCCTGCGCCCGCGTTGCGGCTCACGAGTCGCGTCGCGGGCGTGGCTTCGCGCCCGCTCCGATCGCGCTCCGATCACGCGGCTGAGCTCGCGTCGCGCGTGAGTGCGCGAAGGCTCGATCCTGAGCCGGCGCGGACCGAGGCCGAGCATCTGGCGTGTCATCGCGCCGCTCGCTCGCCCGCGCGGCGTCAGAGCAACGAGAAGACGGCGGCGAGCGCGGCGAGCGTGAGCAGCGCGAGCACGAGCGCGAGCCCGAGCCAACGCCGGTCGGTCGAGGGTCGTGGGATCACCATCGGGTCGAAGACCGTGCGCGTCTCGGTGTGGATCACGTCGGTGTCGGGGGAGGTGAGCGGCGCGTTGCTCGGCTCCTCCCGCGCGACGGAGGTGCGCGTCTCTTCGTTCGGTCCGGCCGGGCGCGGCGTGAGCACGGCGGGGGCCTTGGGAGCGGCGAGGCGCAGGGTGTCGCCGCTCACGCGCTCGGTGGGCTCGAACGGGAGCGAGGACTGGTCCGGCGTCTGTGCGGTGCGCGGCGCGCTCGTGGACGCGTCGAGCGGGCGCCGGTGTGCGCGCACGAGACCCTGCAGGATCGTTCGCGCGGTGGGCGGGGGCGCGAGCGCGCGCAGGGCGTCGAGGAGGGCTTCGGTGTCCGGGAAACGATCGTCGGGGCGCGTCTCGATGAGGCGCTCGACGAGCTGCGCGAGCTCGGGAGGCACGTGGGGCGCCCGATCCACGAGCGGCTCGTGCTCGCCGGCGATGATCCGTTCGAGAATCTCGACGTCGTTGCGACCGCGGAAGGGGCGCTCGCCGACCAGCAGCTCGTAGAGCATCACGCCGAGCGAGAACTGGTCCGCGCGCGTGTCGGCGACGCCGGTGCGTGCGTATTCCGGCGCGATGTACGGCACCTTGCCCTTCACCGCGCCACTGCGCGTGAGGCCGGGCGTGCCGAAGAACGCCTTCGCGATGCCGAAGTCGGTGAGCTTCACCTCGCCGGCGAGGCTGAGCAGCACGTTCGAGGGCGAGACGTCGCGGTGGATCACGCCGCGCTCGTGGGCGTGCGAGAGGGCGCTCGCGATCTCGTGCCCCACGTGCGCGACGAGGCCGGTGGTGAGCGGCTGGTTCTTCTCCATCAGCGCGCGGTGGAGCTGCCGAAGATCGGTGCCGTCGATCAGCTCGAAGACCAACGAAGGACGCTCGCCGTCGGTCGTGTAGTCGAGCAATTGAACGACGTTGGCGTGGCTGAGCTGAGCGCACAGACGCGCCTCTTGGTCGAAGAGACGAATCAGCTCTGGATCGCTCGCGAGGTGCGGGAGGATCCGCTTCAGACAGACGCGTTGCTCGAAGCCGCCGGGGCCACGACGGACGGCGACGAAGGTCTCGGCCATCCCTCCGGCGCCGAGGCGGTCTCCGATCTCGAGCGTGGTCCGCTGCACGGGGCGGAGATTGTCATACGTCGGCGAAGATGCTCATGGCGAATTCACGAGGGACGCCGTGAGGGAAGGTGCCGCGTGAACGCTCGAGGTCGGTCGCCGAGAGCTCGCGCGGTGTCGTCTCGCCAACGCCCGGATCTGCCGAACGCCTCGCGGCGGGGCTGGTCTCATCGCGCGCCCTTTCCGCGCGTCGGCGGTCTGCTACCGTTCCGCGCCATGCCGCGCCCGCCTCACGCGACCGATTCGTTCGACACCCTGGCCGTTCACGCGGGTGACGCGCCGGATCCGGCGTACGGAGGGCTCGAGGTCCCGCTGGTCCACTCCAACGCCTACGCCTTCGAGACGGCGGACGAGGCGGCGGCGCAGTTCGCCGGGCAATCCGAGGGGTGGATCTACAGCCGGTGGCGGAACCCGACGGTGGAGGCTTTCGAGCAGAAGGTCGCGGCGCTCGAACGCGCGGAGGCGGCGGTGGCGTGCGCGTCGGGAATGGCGGCGGTGCACGGCGCGATGCTCGCGTGCGTGCGCGCGGGCGATCACGTGCTCGCGCCACGTGGGATCTATGCCGAGACCGCGAAGCTTCTGCGCACGGTTCTTTCGCGATTCGACGTGAGCTTCGACTTCGTCGATTTGACGGATGTCGACGCGGTCGAGGCGGCGTGGCGCGAGCGGACGCGGCTCGTCTGGGCGGAGACCCCCGCGAACCCGGTGCTCGACCTGCACGATTTGGTGGCGCTCTCGGAGCTCTGTCGCGAGCGGGGCGCGTCGCTGGTGGTCGACAACACCTTCGCGACCCCCTTTCATCAGAACCCGGTCGTGCTCGGCGCGGATCTCGTCGTGCACTCCGCGACGAAGGCGATCGGCGGGCACGGCGACGCGGTCGGCGGCGTGGTGGCGGGGAGCGCGGCGCGGGTCCACGAGGTGCGCGAGCTCGCGGTGCGATCCGCGGGTGGGGTGCTCTCGCCCACGAACGCGTGGCTGCTCTCGCGCGGGCTGCGGACGTTGGCGCTCCGGCAAGCACGCGCGAGCGAGAGCGCGGCGGAGCTGGCGCGTCGCTTGGAGGTGCACCCGCTCGTCGAACGCGTGCGCTACCCGGGCCTTCCGTCGCACCCGCACCACGCCCTCGCGAAGCGGCAGATGATGCGCGGCTTCGGCGCGATGATCGCGTTCGAGCTGCGCGGCGGTCTCGCGGCGGGGGCGCGCGCGTACGACGCCTTCGAGCTGGTGACGCGCGCGGTGAGCCTCGGCGACCTGCGGACGCTGGTCACACACGCCGCGTCGACCACGCACAAGTCGATGCCGGAGGAGCAGCGGCGTGCGGCGGGCATCTCCGACGGACTCTTCCGGCTCGCGGTCGGGATCGAGGACGTCGAGGATCTCTGGCGCGACGTGGACCGCGCGCTCCAGGCCGCGGGCTGAGCGGGTCGGCGGTCGATCACCGCGAGCTCGTCCCGGGCGAGACGGATCGTGGTGACCCGCACGTCGCAGCCAGGCCGCGACGCTCGATCGATCGTGCCGGGCGCACGCTCGTGAAGGGCTCGCGTCGCGTGTCGTCGTCGAGGGTGATGCGACGGCGTGCGGGACGTCCCGCGAGGGCACGTCGACGGATGCTATGCACGCGGCGATGCAACGTGCGCTCCTCGATCGCCCCGGTGACTTCCTGAACGGCCGCTTCGTCGTCCCGAGCGCGCCCGACGAGCTGATGGAGATCCGCAGCCCGGCCGACCTCGACGACGTGGTCGCGGTGCACGCGGTGTCGCTCGCGCACGTCGACGACGCGGTGCGCGCGGCGCGGTCGGCGTTCCCGGCGTGGCGTCGGCTCGGCCTCGAAGCGCGCGCGAAGCTGCTGCGCGCGTACCAAGAGCGCGTGAAGCACCACGCGGCGGCGTTCACGGAGCTGCTCGCGCGCGAGGCGGGCAAGGCGCGTTGGGACGCGGCGAGCGAGGCGGGCGCGCTGTCGGCGAAGGTCGACCTCGTGCTCGGCGAGGGTCTCGACTGGACCCGCGATCGGCGCCTCGACGATCTGCCCGGCGAGATCCGGTTTCGGCCGCACGGCGTGCTCGCGGTGCTCGGGCCCTTCAACTTCCCGGTGCATCTGCCGAACGGGCAGATCCTGCCGGGGCTGCTGCTCGGGAACACCATCGTCTTCAAGCCGAGCGAGAAGTGCCCCTCGGCGGCCGTGCTGATGATGCGTTGCTTCGAGGAGGCGGGCTTCCCGCCCGGCGTGGTGAACCTCGTACAGGGCGGCGCGAAGACCGCGGTGGCGCTCTCGAACCACGACGACGTCGACGGCATCCTCTTCACCGGCTCGGTGCCGGTGGGCAAAGCGATCGTGGCGGCGAACGCGGCGCGGCCGGGGCGGCTCGTGGCGCTCGAGCTCGGCGGTAAGAACCCATCGATCGTGCTCGCGGACGCGAACGTCGAAGCGGCGGCACGACACCTCGCGTTCGCGGCCTACGCGAGCGGGGGTCAGCGCTGCACGGCGACCTCGCGGGTGCTCGTCGCGCGCGAGGTGGCGGACGAGCTGGTCGAGCGCTTCGCGGACGCGGCGCGGCGCGTGGTCGTCGGGCACCCGCTCGCGGAGGGCGTGTTCATGGGGCCGCTGATCTCCGAGGGTTCGAAGCGTGCGCTCCGCGAGGCGCAGGCCCGCGCGCGGGCGGCGGGCTTCGAGGCGATCGTGGAGGGCGGCGAGCCGGAGCTCGACGTGCGTGGTCACTACGTGCGGCCGAGCGTGCACCTCGCGCCGCGCGCGGACGTTCGGGTTCCGGGCTACACGCACGACGAGCTCTTCGGGCCGGACGTCGCGGTCTACGTGGTCGACGATCTCGATCACGCGCTCGCGCTCGCGAACGACACGGAGTTCGGGCTCGCGGCGGCGGTGTTCACGTCGAGCGCGGAGGCCTTCGAGCGCGCGGCGGACGAGCTGCGCGTGGGCGTGCTGCACTGGAATCAGTCGAGCAACGGCGCGAGCGGGCGGCTGCCGTTCGGAGGCGTGAAGAACAGCGGCAACCACCGCCCCGCGGGCATCACGGCCGGGGCGTTCTGCGCGTACCCGCTCGCGCTGCGGCACGCGCCGCCGGCGGACGCGCCGCTCCCGAGCTGGACGGGCCTCTACGGTTGACGGGTTTCTGGTCGGCTTCGCCGATTTCAGCGATCTCCCGAGCCCCTCCGATCGGAGTCACTCCGGGAGGTTCGGCGCCTCCGAGAGCCGCGCCGCGCAGCGGCCTTCGTGGCAGAGACAACGTCCGCCGCAGTCGAGCGTCCCGTAGCGGCACTCCTGCGTGCACATCATGTCCGTGCAATCGGGGGCGTTCGCGGTGCCGACGCACGCGGCCGCGTGGCAGCAGCCGGCGGGGACGCAGTCGGCGTCGGTCTCGCACGCGTCCTCGCCGATCACGAGGTCGTCGCCGCCGCCTTCGGTCGTTCCTTCGCCCGTGTTTTCTTCCGCGGGCGGCGGGAGGTGGATGGTGTCTTGGTCGGAGGTTTCGTCGGAGGCGCATCCGACGAAGGAGAGGGCGAGCGCGAGGGTGAGCGTGATCGTGCGAAGCATGGGCGCGGCATAGCACGCGCGTGGTGTGCATGGGTCGAGGGGCCGCGGCGGGCGCGGCGACTCGTCCACACGAGCGAACGTGTGCGAGCGAACCTGCGATCTCAGGCGTACCAACGCTCGAACGCCGCCGCGGCGAGGCGCTCGCGCGCGTCGGGATCGGGGAACGCCCAGCGCTCCGGGCTCGCGGTCGCGCGATGGAGAAAGTCGAAGAGCGGCAGATGACGCCGAAGCGTGCGGCGCAGACGGTGCGGCTTCATGGGATTGAAGCCGCCGAGCACGCTGAACGCTTGGCGCGGGTTCTTGCGCAACCAGAGCCAGCTCCCGAGCTCGAGGGTCAGCGGCAGGAACACACGCTCGCCAGCGCTGCTCGCAGCGGACGAGCTCGCGTGACGATCGTGGAGGTGGTCCCAGAGGTCGCCGTGCACGGTGTAGTTCCGCGCCTGCGGCTCGAGCCGGTAGACGTGGTTGGGCAGCGTCACGTCGAGCAGACGCTCCAGCGCGTACACCTCCGCGAGGTTCGGGAAGGGTTTGCGCGTGCGCGCGTACGGAAACCAGATCCGGTCTTCGAAGCCGAAGCCGCTGTGCACGTCGACGCTCACCGCGAGGCGCGCCTCGAAGCACTCGCGCTCGACGAACGCACAGAGCGCCGCCGCCTCCGGCTCCATCGGGGAGCCCGGATCGCCCATGAACCACGGCAGCTTCGAGGAGAGACGTTGTCCGCCGACGAGCGGGCTCGCCTTGCCGTCCGGATGAGGCGGGGCGTTGCGCATGAGATCGACACCCGCGCCGTTCGCGCGCGTGCGCAGGAGCATCCCGGCGGGGTTTACGAGCGGGACGAAGACCAAGCGCGAGCGCTCGAGCGCGCGCGCGAGCACGTCGTCCCAGCCGAGCAACTCGACGAGGGTGTGGAGGTACGCGAGCACCACGCGGGTGCCGATACGTTCGAGCCCGTGCACGCCGCCCACGACCGCGAGCGTCGGCAGGCGTCGATCGGTCGCGCCGAGCACCACGCCGTGCACGGGGAAGCGGTGACCTCGGTGCTCGACGGTCGTGAGCGTCTCGATGCGCGCGTAGTCGGCGAGGCGTTCGAGCAGCGCGTCGATCTGCGCGAGCTCGCGAAGGGGGCGCAGTGACTCGATCATGCGAGCACGCACTTCGACGGAACCGAGCTCAACACAGGAAGTCTCCGAACCGTGGGTGTCTTCAATCGAGCAAACCGGCCAGCACGTGGCGACGCGCGAGCTCGGCGAGCGCCTCGGGGGAGGGCGCCCGCTTCGGATCGAGCGCGGGACCGAAGCGCACGAACGCGCGCGTCGCGGTGCGGGTGGTCGTGCGGACGTAGTGCGGCAGGAACGGCGCGTCGCCGACCCACGCCGCTTCGGGGGTGTCGTACGCGATCGTCACCGGCACCACCGGCACGTCCGCGAGGCGCGCGAGCCCGAACACCCCGCGCTTGAAGGGCAGCACGCGATCTCCGCTCGTGGTGGTGCCTTCGGGGAAGGCGAGCACCGACGCGCCTTCGTGCAAGCGGCGCTTGGCCTCACGCAGCACGCGCGCACCCGAGAGCGCAGAGCTACGGTCGACGAAGAGCACGCCCATCTGCCGCATCGGTTCGCCGAGGAGCGGCCAGTCCGCGACTTCGCGCTTGGCCACCGCGAGCGCGGGCGCGTGCGTGAGGATCGCGACCGGATCCAGGTAGCTCAGGTGATTGGCCACGAGGACGCACGGCTCGGTGGGCACGCGGCCACGGACGATGACGTCGACGCCGTGCAGCGCGCACATCTGCTCCGCGACCCAGGAGAGCCGTCGAGCACGCGACGAAGCGTCGGCGGCGTGCGTCTCCGTCGTGGCGAGGCGGCCGAACGTCTCGGCGAGGAAGACGCCGGCGCGCGTGACGCGACGGACGGCGGAGGGACCGCGAACGAGACGACCGAGGAGACTCGGCGACGACGTCGTGAAGGTCGGTGTCATGGACGAACGGTGCGCGACTGGCGGCGACGACGGAGTGTCGAGCGCGTGAAGAACGCGCGACCGCGATCGAAGCGCATGAAGAGCTCGCGCGACGAACGACGTGAGCACGTCGGGAGCCCAATCCGACGTTCCTCTCGAGCCCGATCGCCTGCGGCTGGCCTGCGCGATCGACCGATCGAACCTGCGGGACCCGACGGACGGAGATCGGAGCGACAGGTGCTCCGACGAAGCTGATATCGTCGCGCGCGATGAGCCCCCGAACCGTGCGTGTGCTCTGGACCTTCGCATCGCTCGTCGTCGCGGCGAGCGTGAGCACGGACGTGTACGCGGACGCGCGTGTGTTCGAGCGTGGTCGCGACGCGGAGACGGGCGAGATCCCGCAGCCGCGCGAGCACCGCTACGTCGACCTCACCGCGTTCCTGCAGCCCGGGTTGCTCCTGCGTTTCGCGGACGACGGCCCGCTCGTGAACGACACCGACGAGCTCGTGCTGCACCGCGCCCGCATCGGCGTCGACGCGTCGCCGGTGTGGTGGGCGCGCTTGAAGCTCGAGGCCGATCTCGCCGAAGGCAGCTTCCAACTCACCGATGCGTTCGTGGAGCTGCGCCCGCACCCCGCGGTGCATCTCACGCTCGGTCGGATGCCGGCGCCGTTTCTGCTCGCCTACCGCTTCCACGAGTCGAACCTCGGGTTCGTCGACCGTCCCCTCTACACCCCGCTCGCCGAGCAACGCGCCTTCCTCTCGATGTTCGCGCCGCGCGACCTCGGCGTGCGTGTCTCGGGTCGGGTCGGAGACCTCGAGCCGGGCGCGCACACTCCCGTGTTCGAGTACGCGCTCGCCGCGATGACCCGACCGGAGCGGCGCGCGATGCGTCCCGAGGACGGAAGCGAGTGGATCTACACCGGCCGCGTTGCCTTCCATCCGCTCGGCATCGCGGACGGAGAAGCCTACGAAGGTGACCTCGCGCGCAACACGGTGCCGCGCGTCGCGGTCGGCGGAGGCGTCTACACCGGATGTGAGCTCGATTGGAGTCGCGCGTTCACCGCCGACGTCGAGCTGCGGTGGCAAGGCCTCTACGTGAGCGGGGCCTACGTCTGGTCGAAGAACGGCCCTGCGGCCGATCGTCAGCTCGGATACGGACGATGCGGCGGTGGCGCGACCGGGGACCGCACGGTGTCGGCGGGCTCGCACGCGCAGGTCGCATACGTGCTCCCCGAGCTGCTCTTTCCCGTACGTGGACAGGCGCTCGAGGTGATGGCGCGCTTCGACTGGGTTCAACCCGAAGCTCCATTCGATCCGGATCGTCGGCTTCGCGGCGGCACGACCTCGCACCCGGACTACGTGGTGCCGAACACCTTGGACGGGCCTCGTGGGCCCGAGCGGAATCGGTGGAGCTTCGGGCTCACCTGGCACGCGTCCATGTCGACGCCGATGCGCGTGCAGCTCGTCTACCAACACCACCGCGAAGCCGAGGACGTGGCGGGTCTCGTCGGGCAGACGCGCAACGACGTGCTCTGGTTGCAGATCACCGCCGGGATCTGAGCGCGGGCTTCGGGGCGACGCGTGAACGCGTTTCGTCGCCGAGCGTCGAGGCGAGGTCGCGGTGCCGCACCGTCCGCACACTCTCTCGTGCCCGACGCGAGGCTGCTGATACCCTCGCGCCGCCATGTCCGAGATCCACCTCCCCACCGTCCCCCTCGTCGGTCGCGGCCCCGAGCTGCGCGAGCTCGAAGAGGCGCTCGCGCGAGCGCTCTCGACCAAGACGCCGCAGACGGTGACCCTCGTCGGCAGCCCCGGCATCGGCAAGACGCGTTTGCTCGACGAGCTCCTCGTGAAGCTCCGCGAGCGCGAGCGGCGGCTGCGCGTGTTCCGTGCGCAGGCGCGCGAGAACGCGTCGGCCCAGTCGCTCGTCTCGCGCATCCTCCGCCAGCGCTTCCGCATCCCCGAGACCATGCCGGTCGAGGAAGCCAAACAGCGCCTGCGCGAAGAGGTCGCGACCATCCTCGGCAACGATCGCGTCGACGAGTTCCTCTTCTTCCTCGGCGCGTTCCTCGATCTCGACTTCGCGGACTCGCCCTTCACCAAGGCGATCGAGGACGATCCGCGCGAGCTGCGGCGCGTGAGCCAAGCGGTGCTCCGCCGCGCGATCGAGGTCGACGCGCAACACCAGCCGATCGTGCTCGCGTTCGACGACGTCCACCACGCGCAAGACGACGCGATCGAGCTGCTCGAGTACCTCGCGGGCGCGCTGCGTGACGCGCCGGTGCTCATCCTCGTCACCGCGCGCCCGGAGCTCCTCGCGCGTCGCGTCGACTTCCCGTTCCGCGGACCTTCGCCCGAGAACGCCAAGCACGGGCGGCGGATCGAGCTCGCGCCGCTCTCGACCGACGACGCCGCGACGCTCCTGCTCAAGCTCCTGGATCCCATCGGCGACGTGCCGGACGAGCTCGTCGACACGGGCGTCGAGGTCGCGGGTGGCAGCCCCTACCTGCTCGAGCAGATGGTGCGCGCCTACTTCGACGCGGGCGCGCTGCGGGTGGGCGAGGGTGGTCGTTGGGACGTCGACCTCGCCCGCCTGGAGGACGCGCAGCTCCCGCTCACGGTCGAACAGGCGATCAGCGCGCGCATCGCGTCGCTCACGCCGGCCGAGCGCGAGCTGCTCGAACGCGCGTCGACCATGGGCGGCGTGTTCTGGCTCGGCGCGCTCGTCGCGCTCTCGCGCCTCGACGCGAAGGCCCCGGAGATCTGGGGCGGTCACGAGACGGTGGTCGCGCACTGCGAGGAGATGCTCGCGAGCTTGGCCGAGCGCGACTACGTGCTGCCGATGCCGGACAGCGCGATCCCCGGCGAGCAGGAGTTCGCGTTCAAGCACAACCTCGAGCGCGAGATGCTGCACCGTCTGACCAACAAGACGCAGATGCGGCGCTACCACCGCGTGGTCGCGGAGTGGCTCGATCTCAAGCTGCCGATGCGCGGCGAAGAGCAGCTCGAGCTCCTCGCGCACCACTACGAAGAGGGCGGCCTCGATCAGCGCGCGGGCCTGCTCTACCTCGACGCCGCCGACCGATCGCGCGCGCGCTACGCGAACGTGAAGGCGGCCGAAGGCTACGAGCGTGGCCTCGAGCTGCTCGGCGAAGGGCAGCTCCGCCGCCGCCTCGAGGCGCTGCACGGCTACGGCGACGTGCTCCAGCTCGCGGGTCGCAACGACGACGCGCTGCGGGCCTTCCGCGAGCTCCTGGAGCACGCGTTCCGGCTCGATCAGAAGTCGAAGGGCGGCGTCGCGCACAACCGAATCGGCCGGCTCTTCCGCAGCATCGGTCACCTCGACGAGGCCATGCGTCACCTCGGCACCGGCCAAGCGCTCTTCGTCGCGGCCGACGATCAGCGCGGCGTCGCCTCGTCGATCGACGACATCGGCAAGGTGCATTGGCTCAAGGGCAGCTACGAGCCGGCCGAGCGCTTCTTCCTGCGCGCGCTGGAGCTGCGCCGCGAGCTCGCGATCACCGCGACGGGCGCCGCCTCCGCGGAGCTCGCGCGTTCGATCGCGCTCAGCCTCAACAACCTCGGCCTCGTCTACCAGGACTCCGGTCGTTTCGAAGAGGCGCGCCGCGCGTTCGAGGAGGCGCTGCACCTGCGCCAAGACATCGGCGACCGCCCGGGCATCGCGCAGACGCTGAACAACCTCGGCACCATCCACCAAGACGACGGCGATCACGCGCGCGCGGTCGCGCTCTTCCGCGAGGCGCTCGAGGTCGCGCGGCAGGTCGGCGATCGCATGCGCCAAGCCGTGATCCTCACGAACCTCGGAGAGACGCAGTACCGCCTCGGCCATCCCGACGAAGCGATCGCGACGCTCACCGAAGCCGAGGACATCTCGAGCACCCTCGGCGACCGCATCCTCGAAGGCGAGATCCTGCGTGGGCTGGCGAAGGCGCACCTGCTCGCGAACGACTTCACCACCGCGCGCGACTCCATCGCGCGCTCGATCGTCCTCTTCGAGCAGGCACGCGGCAAACCCTTCTTGGGCGTCGCGTTCCGCACGCTCGGCGAGATCACCGCCGCGGCCGGCTGGGGCGGTGACGACTACGTCCGCGCGCGCGAAGCGTTCCGGAAGTCGATCGCGCTCTTCGAGGACCTCGGCAACCAGATCGAGCTCGCCCGCAGCCTCGAAGCCTTCGCGCTCTTCCTCGAGCAGGCGCACGAGACGAAGAGCGATCCCGTCGCGATCCACGAGGCGATGCAGCTCCGCTCGCGTGCGGACGAGATCCGGTCGCGTCTGCGGGAGAGCGAGAGCTACGAGCTCGAGCCGCTGGAGGGCGAGTCGACCCAGCCGGGCGTGCACGCGCCGCGCGCTTGAGCGTCTCCTGATCGCTCGGTCAACCGCGCCGGGTTCCTCTCGCGACAGCGCTCGCACGACCGCGCACGACGTCGAGAACTCGGCGTATCCTGACCGATCGGTCAAACCACGTCGGGTTCTCGCACGACAGCGCACGACGTCGAGCAGCGCACGACGACGTCACGGCTTCGAAGAGCCTCACGACGTCTTCTCGACCCGACACCGCGCCGCTCGACGTGCGCGACGCGCCTCACGCGACGAGCATCACCGAGGCTCGTCGTCTCGAGCCGCCCACGCGCGTGAGGCCGCCTCGGGGTCGAGCGTGAGCTCCCATTTGCCCGAGCGCGTCGGCGCTTCGAGGGCCTCGAGCAGGCGTCGCAAGAACGCACGTCGCGGGATCTCCTTCGCGCCGAAGCGCTCGAGGTGCTCGGTGTGCACCTGGCAGTCGACGAAGTGGAAGCCCCACGCGCGCAGATTCGCGCAGAGCGTCGCGAACGCGACCTTCGACGCATCCGTCGCGTGGGCGAACATGCTCTCGCCGAAGAACGCGCGTCCGAGCGCCACGCCGTAGAGCCCGCCGACGAGCTCGTCGCCGCGCCACGCCTCCACGCTGTGCGCGTAGCCGAGGCGATGAAGGCGCGAGTAGCCCTCGAAGAGCTCGTCGGTGATCCAGGTGCCGGTCTGGCCGGGGCGCGGGGTGTCCGCACAACCCGCGAGCACGTCGTCGAACGCGGTGTCGGCGGTGACGCGATAGGGCGAGCGCCGCAGCGTCTTGCGCAACGAGCGGTGCAGGTGGACCTCGCGCAGATCCAGCACGAAGCGCGGATCGGGCGAAAACCACAGCAGTGGCATGCCCTCGACCGGCCACGGGAAGATGCCGCTGCGGTAGGCGAGCAGCAGCCGCTCGGGACGAAAGTCGCCTCCGACGGCGACGACGCCGTCGCGGTTCGCGAGCTCCGCGGGCGGGAACGCGATGTCGTCACCGAGCAGGAAGACCGGCATCGCCGTCGACTCCGTCCGCGTCGCGCATCGCGCGCGAGCATAGCGACGCTCGCGCACGAAGGCTCGCGAAGAGCGTCGGCGGCGGTCGGTGCCAGCACTCGATCAATGCCACACGCCGACGCTCACACCCCAGCTCACGTAGTCGCGGGCGCCATCGACTACGAAGGTCGCGCGCCAGCTCTGCCCGAAGAGCTCGAACAGCCGCAGGTCGAAGCCCGCCGTCCCGTGGACGCGCGCCGACACCCCCTCGTAGCGCGCCTGCTCCACGTAGGTGCCCACGCGCAACTTCAACCGATGCGCCCACGGCTCGCCTTCGAGCCCGAGCCGGAACGTGGTCGACCATTTGTCGCCGCGCCGGCGTCGCGTCTGATCCAAGAACGCGTCGATCCCGATCGCGTTCGACACCGGACCGTGGAGCATCAGGTCGACGCTGATCAGCAGATGCCGACGCGGCAGCGCCTCGTAGAGCTCGTCCCAGAGCTCGTCGATCGCGGCCTCCGCCGTCTCGAGCTCGGCCTCCAAGCGTTCACGCGCGGCCGCGTACCACGCGCGTTGCTCCTCTCGCCATCGTGGATCCCGCGCTCGACGGCGGAGCCTCGGGCACGACAGCTCGGGTGACCCCGCGATGTCGTCGGCGGCGAGCTCACGCTTCACCTGCTCAAGCTCGCGCGCGCATCGCTCCGCCTCGAGCTCCGCGCGCAGCCCGCGTGAGACGTCCTTCTTCGGGCGGTACCGGCGGTTGAGCGGTCGCGGCCCGAGCTGGATCGCGAAGCCCGCCTGCACCTCCCACGGCAGCTCCACGCGCTCCGGACGCCAGAGCCCCGCCACCTGCGTCGGGGTCTCGCCCATCTCCAAGTCCTCCACCACCGTCGAGCGAACCGGTGTTCGGAACGCGGCGCCGACGCGGAAGGGCAGGCGCTCGTGGCGGAAGACCGAGCCGACCTCGAGGCCCACGCCGCTGAGCGCGAAGGCTTCTTCGGCCCCGAGGATGCGGGTGTCGAACAAGATCCCACGCGCGCCACCGCCGATCACGAGCTGCCCGTCGTAGAGCCCGTACCCGGCCCCGCCGTGGATCGAGATCAGGCTCACCGACGCTGCGGGCGTGCCGTCGTCGCGCTCCGGCACGGTGTAGCTTTGGATCTGAAAGAGCGCGCCAGCGCCGATCGGACCGAACTGAAGCCGCGCGCCGAGATCGACGAACGCGAAATCCTCGATGCCGAAGCCGGAGCCGCGTCCGTTGAGGAAGTAATCGTTCTCGCCGAAGCTGCCGCCGAGCAAGAGCGACGCGGTGAGGTCGTACTCGACGCGGTCGAGCTCCCAGAGCGAGCGCGACGCGTAGCCGGCGGGGTTCCACGGCACGCCGTCGATGCCGTCCGCCAGCGCGGTGTACGCGCCCGCGAGGCCCGTGATGCGGCTCGACGCGAGCACCGGCGTGGCGACGGCGTCGATCGCGAAGTCGTTGCCGTCGATCGGCGGCGGCTCCTGCGCGTGCGCGACGCTCGCCCACGCGGCGAGCAGACAGCACGAGAGCAGGAGACGCATGTCGGCGGTATAGCCCAGCGACCTGCCGTTTTGGAGCCGCCCGGCGGGTCGGGTGATCCTGCGGACCTACGATCGGTAGCCGGCCTTCGAGATTTCACGTCGTGACGCTCGGTCGTGCATCCGCGGACGTGGTCCGTAGACTCGGCACATGTTCAAGCGACCCGGCGAATACGACGAAGACTCCTTCTGGTACGCGTTCATCTCGCCCGACATGAAGGCACTCGACATGGCCGCGAAAGCGCGCGCTGCGGCGGAGCAGGTCGCGACCGGAGCCTCCGGCGTGGACCTGGAGCAGAGCGCGAAGATCGCCCAGCTCGAGCATCGACTCTTCTCGCTCGGGCTCTACGCCCGCGCGATGCTCCAGCTCCTCGTCGACAAGGGCGTGATCACCCTCGACGAGTTCCAGGCGCAGATGGACGCCTTCGACGTGCTCGACGGAAAACGCGACGGTCGCTGAGCCACCAGCGCGGTCGCGAACGCCGCGGAGAGCACGAGCGTCTTTCGGTCGCGGACGAGCGCGACCACGCGGGACGCGGTCCCCACGCGAGGCGGTGCGCGAAGCGAGGAGCCGCGGGTCGACGCACGCAAACACGAACGCCGCGCAGCCGCGCGGCGTTCGTCGAGTGGAGGACGGCGAACGCTACTGCTGAGGGCGCTACTGTTGCGGCCCGGGCGCGTCCACCGTCGGCTGCGGCACGTCGGCCGCCTCGGGCGCGAGCAGCTTCCCTTCGCGGTACTCGAGCGGCCGCTCGCGGCCCGCCCCGAAGAGCGCCTCGGGATCCGAGAGCAGCAGCGCCTCGCAGAGCACCTGGTCCATGTGCTCGACCAGCACCACGCGCATCGCGTTGAGCACGCGGCGCGGGATCTCGCGCAGATCCTTTCGGTTCTCGCGCGGCACGAGGATGGTGTCGATGCCCGCGCGGTGGGCGGCGAGCATCTTCTCCTTGAGCCCACCGATCGGCATCACGCGTCCACGCAGCGTGATCTCGCCGGTCATCGCGACGTTGCGGCGCACAGGGATCTTGAGCAGCGCGCTCGCGATGCTGGTCGCCATCGTGATGCCCGCGCTCGGGCCGTCCTTCGGCACGAACTCCGGGAAGTGCACGTGGACGTCGTACTTCTCGTGGAACTCCTCTTCGAGCCCGAGCGCGCGGTGCCGCGAGCGGATGTAGCTCATCGCGGCCTGCGCGGACTCCTGCATGCCCTTCTCGAGCAAGCCGGTGATCACGAGCTTGCCCTTGCCGGGCACGACGGCGACCTCGCACTCGAGGATGGTGCCGCCGACGCTCGTGTAGGCGAGCCCGTTCGTGAGCCCCACCATGTCCTTGTCGCTCGCCTTGCTCGGGCGATAGCGCGGGACACCGAGCAGCTCGGGGATGTTCTTGGCCGCGATGCGGTACTGCTTGTCCTTGCCCTCTTCGAGCACGCGGCGCGCGACCTTGCGGCACACGCTCCCGATCTCGCGCTCGAGGTTTCGGACGCCGCTCTCGCGCGTGTAGTGGTGGATGAGGGTCCGGATCGCGTTCTCCGTGACCTCGAAGTCCACGTCCTCGAGCCCGGCTTCCTTCTTCTGCCGGGGCACGAGGTACTTCACCGCGATGTTCAGCTTCTCGAACTCGGTGTAGCCGGAGAGCTCGATGATCTCCATGCGGTCGCGGAGCGGGAGCGGGATGCCGCCGAGCGAGTTCGCGGTCGTGATGAACATCACGTC
>CALJLK010000098.1 GCA_937982655.1 uncultured Sandaracinus sp. | reverse complement strand
CCACTTCGCACCCCGCCCGAGGCCCCGCGAGGTATCTCCGACTTGCTTCTCGACCCCTCGGGAGGCCTCGCGAAGTATCTCCGACTTACTTCTCGACCCCTCCCGAGGTCTCGCGAGGTATCTCCGACATACTTTCCGCCCCGCCCGCGGCCCGCGGAGCATCTCCAACCCGTTTTCGACCCCTCGGTCGCTCCGAAACAACCGAGGAGCCTGATTTTCAGAGTGATCTCGGAGCGCGGCGCATCTCGCACGGGCAACACGGCCCTCGAGAGGCGGAGGAAACGCACGCGCGCCCGCTCCAACCCCGCAACTCGGCGTCCGCACGAGCGAGCACCCGCCCGTTCGTGGCCGTGGTGGCTGCGGCTCACCCCGGAGGTCCGGGGATCGGTTTCCGTTCACTCGAGAGAAGAATCATGCGTTTCGATGTCACCAAGCTCGCCGCTCAGATCAGCGGCTACACGTCCACGTGCCGCGTCGCGAGCCGGCACGTGGGCACCCTCGCCGACCTGCTCACCGCCCGCGCGCCCAAGGATCTGTCGGCCACGCAGGCCAAGGCGCTGGAGCTCGTGAAGCTCCGCGCGGTCGAGGTGGATCAGGTGCGGCGCAACCGGCTCGGGGCGACTTCGCCGCGGATCGGTCAGCAGCGGCAGGAGCTGGCCAGCGCGTGGTCGAGCCTGCACGGGGCGCTGGTCGCGCTCGCGAACGTGCCGGCCGACGTCGGCGCGGAGGCCGGCGAAGCGAACGCGATCGTGGGGCGTCTCTTCCCGAGCGGGCTGAGCTTCGTCAATGGCGACGTGATGGCGCTCTGGGGCGACACGAAGATGCTGCTTCAGCGCATCGACGAGGAGGAGCTTCAATCGCGCATCGACGCGCTCGTGAGCCCGTCTCTTCTGCGTTCCGTGCGCGCGGCGCGTGGGCGCCTCGCGTCCGTGCTCGGCCTGGACGGCGTGGAGAGCGAGCTGCCGAGCGGTCCGACGCTCGCCGTCGTGAACAGTTACTTCGCGTTCGCGGTGATGACGTACGCGCGGGCGCTCTCGGCCGACGTGGACCTGGACGACGACGCGTCCATCCAGCGCTTCTTCTCCGCGGTGCAGCCGCTGGATCGGCTGCGCGTCGACACGCGCCCCGGCGGCAAGGGCTCGCCGGAGGTGGAGCCCGAGGAGGGCGACTTCGAGGAGGATCCGGCGGTGGTCGGACCGGTGCCGGGGCTTCCGAACGACCCGGAGGTCAACCCGTTCTACCACCCGCCCACGGAAGCCTGAGCGTTGGTCGTTCGACGTTGCTCCGTCCGATCTCGGATCGGACGGAGCGTCACCGCTCGTCGCCCTCCAACATCCTCCGATAACTCTCGTACCTCTCCGCCGAGATCGCGCCCGCTTCCACCGCGCGTTTGATCGCGCAATCGGGCTCGGTGCGGTGGCGACAATCGCGGAAGCTGCACTGGCCGAGGAAGGGTCTCATTTCGACGAAGCAGCGATCGAGCTGGCCCTCCGGGAGCTCCCAGAGGCCGAGCTCGCGGATGCCGGGGGTGTCGGCGACGTAGCCGTTGCCCACGCGGTGCAAGGTCGCGACGCGCGTGGTGTGGCGGCCCTTGGTGGTGTGGTCGCTGGTGGCGCCGACCTTGAGCGCGAGCTCGGGATCGATGGCGTTGAGGAGGCTGCTCTTGCCGACGCCGCTCGCGCCCGCGAAGGCGCTGACGTGGCCGTCGATGCGATCGCGGAGCGCGCCGATTCCGTCGCCCGAGTCGGAGACGCGGTGGGCGCAGGTGTAGAGGACGGGATAGCCGAGCTTGGCGTAGGTCTCGAAGAGCGCGCGCTGTTCGTCGGTCTCGCGGTCGAGCTTGTTGGCGACGATGACGGCGTCGAGGCCGGCGTGCTCTGCCACCACGAGGAATCGGTCGAGCATGCGCGGGTGGAGCGGCGGGTCGCCGAAGGCGAAGACGACGAAGAGCTGGTCGAGGTTCGCGACGAGCACGTCCTCGCGGCGCGCCTGCGCGGGATGCTGACGCGAGAGCACGCGCCGACGGGGGAGCACCTCCTCGATGGTGCCGAGACCTTCGTCGGCGCGCTCGACGCGCACGCGATCTCCGACCACGCAGAGATCGGTGCGCTGCTTCTCCTTCTTGAGGCGCCCACGCAGCTTGCACGTCCACAGGCCCTGCGCGGTGTCGACCTCGAAGAAGCCGGCGGTCGCACGCAGCACGATGCCCTCGACGTGGATTTCGTCGCTCACGGGGCGGGAGGTTGGCTACGCGCCGCGCGCGGGGCAAGAGGCCTCGCGCACGGGTCGTCCGTCCCCTCGACGCCTGCCCTCAACCTGCGAGCGCCGGCTTCAGCACGTCGCGCGCGAACTCGGCGATCGTCGTGGGTGTGGTGGTCTCGGGGGTGCGGGGCTCGGCGGGATCGGTGCGGCCGGTGACGAAACCGTCGAGCATCTCGGCGTAGAGCGCGACCGCGAAGTCCGGCATGCCGGACTGCTTCATGCCGGCGATGGCGGCCTGGAGCGGGACTTCCACGTACTTCACCTCGCGGCCGAGCGCCTCGGAGAAGGCACGCGCGGCGTCGTTCATGGTGACGTCGACCGGGCCGTGGATGCCGCGGATTCGGTGACCGGTCCACGCGGCGCGCACCACTTCCGCCGCGACCTTCGCGATGTCCTTCGTCGCGACCATCGGCATGGGGCGGTCCTGCGGCGTGGGGCCGTACCACACGCCCTGCGCGGCGATCGTGGCGGCGTCGCGGAGGAAGTTCTCGAAGAAGTATGCCGGCCGGAGCGCGAGCACGTCGGAGAGCTCGGCGCGGAAGGTCTGCTCGACCGCGCCGACGACGGACACCGGCCCGTTGCCCTCGACGTGCGCGCCCACGCTGGAGAGCGCCACGACGCGGCTGCCGTTCTTCTTCGCCTCCTTCGCCGCCACGGTCGCGGCGCCGACCGCCCACGCGCGGAAGTCGGGACGGAGGGTGGGCGGCGTGAGCCAGAACGCGGTGGTCACGCCCTCGAAGGCGCGCGCGACGGCCTTCGCGTCGTCGAGGCTGCCTTCGACCACGCGCGCACCGCGCGCCGAGAGGTCGGCGACCTTCGAGGGGTCGCGCGCCAGGAGCACCACGCGCTCTCCCGCGTCGAGCAGGTGGCTCGCGAGCGAGCGGCCGATGTTTCCGGTGGGGGTGTCGATCAGGATGGTCATGGTCTCTCCTCGCGAGGGGTGTGGGCTGCCTCGCGAAGACCATCCTGCGGCCGACCTAGGGTTGAGGAAACCGACGTCTCTTCACATCGACTTGAACGATGCTCAAGTCATGCTTCCGGCCCGTGGGCGCTCGGTCGCGGCGAGGCGGTCGGCACGACGCGAACGACGAGCATCGACGCGCGATGGCCGAGCGGCTCGAGGGAACGGCGGCCGGAAGACACGAGAGGACCGAAGCGATGGACCACACGCGGCTCGCGCGCGCGAACCTCAACTTGCTCGTGACCCTCGACGTCCTGCTGGAGGTCGGCAGCGTGACGCGCGCGGCCGAGCGGCTCGGGGTCACGGTGTCTGCGGTCAGCCACTCGCTGCGCGCGCTGCGGGAGACCTTCGACGATCCGTTGCTCGTGCGTGGACGAGGTGGGCTCACGCCGACGCCGCGTGCGCTGGCGCTCGTCGGCCCGCTGCGCACCGGGCTCGTCACGCTCGATCAGGCGCTCGCCGACGATCCGCGCTTCGATCCGACGACGAGCACGCGCGAGATTCGGCTCGCGACCACCGACTACGTCGCGATCGTGCTCTCCCCGAGCTTGATTCCCGCGCTGCGCCGCGTGGCGCCGAGCATGTCGGTGAGCGTGCAATCGGTGGAAGAGACCGAGGTCGAAGGACGGCTCGAGCGTGGCGAGATCGACGCGACGATCTTTCCTTCGTTTCGCGACCTCGGCGTGCTCAAGCGCCGCAAGCTCTTCGACGACGGGTTCGCGTGCCTGGTGCGCGAGGATCATCCCGAGGTCGGCAAGCGCCTCACGCTCGCGCGCTACGTCGCGCTGGGGCACGCGCTGATCAGCCCGCAGGGGCGCGGTCCGACGTTCGTGGATCGTGCGCTCGCCGAACGCGGGCTCTCGCGACACGTCGCGCTGCGCATCCAGAGCTTCGCGGCCGCGCCGCTGGTGGTCGCGTCGTCGGACCTCGTGCTCACCGCGCCGATGCGCCTCGCCCGCGCGTTCGCGCGCCACGGGGGCCTGCGCGTGCTGCCTCCGCCGCTGCCGCTCGAACGTTTCCCGAACTACCTCTATTGGCACGAGCGATTCGACCACGACCCCGCGCACGTCTGGCTGCGCGAGCAGATCGCGAGCGCGGCCGCGGAGCTCCCGCGGACGTAGGCGCGTCGCTCAGTCCACAACTCAATCCACGTACACCCGCGGCACTCGCGTGTTGATCGACACCAGCACGTCGTGTGCGATCGTCTCCGCCCAGCCCGCGAGCTCCTCTGCGGTGATCTCGGGTCCGTCGTCGCGTGCGCGATCGGCGCGACCGAGCAGCACGACCTCGTCGCCGTTGTACGCGGTGCCCTCCGGCCCGAGATCCACCATGAGCTGGTCCATGCACACGCGGCCCACGATCGGGCGCCGCGCGCCGCGCACGATCACCTCCGCGAGACCACGCCTCGACACCGCGCGCGGGTAGCCGTCGCCGTAGCCGACCGGCAGCGTGACGATCCGCGTGCGCTCGCTCGGCGCCCAGGTCGAGCCGTAGCTGACGGGGTTTCCGGCTTCGACGACCTTGAAGTAGACGACGCGCGTCACCCAGCGCAGCGCACCGCGTACGTCGATCGTCCGCGGCTGACCCTGCGGGCCCGCAGTGAGCGCCTCGTCGACTGCGGGCGAGGGCGACGCGCCGTAGAAGAGGATCCCCGGTCGCACGAGGTCGAGGTGGCTCTCCGGCATCTGCACGATCGCGCCGCTGTTCGCGGCGTGGCGCAGCGGCGTCGGCACCGAGCGTTCCTCGTAGAAGCGAAGCACCTCGTGGAACCGTTCGAGCTGGAGCTTCGCGTGCGTGAGGTCGGCTTCGTCGGCGTTCGCGAAGTGTGTGAACACGCCCTCGACATCGACGTGCGAGACGCGCAGCGACTCTTCGAGCAGCTTGCTCGCCGAGTACCAGTGCACGCCGATGCGCTCCATGCCGGTGTCGATCTTCAGGTGCACCTTCGCGCGGCGCCCGGTCGCGGCCGCGCAGGCGTCGATCGCGCGCAGCTTGTCGATGGAGGACGCGGTGAGCGTGAGGTCGTGCTCGAGAAAACGTGGGATCTGCTCGCCCACGATGCCGCCGAGCACCAGCACCGGCAGCCGCACGCCCTCGCGGCGCAGGCGGATGCCTTCTTCGAGGTAGGCGACGCCGACGTAGGGCGCGCCGATCGTCTCGAGGCGACGCGCGACCTCCACGAGCCCGTGGCCGTACGCGTTCGCCTTGAGGATCGGCATGACCTGCGTGCGCGGGCCGACGTGCGCGGCGATCGCACGGTAGTTGTGCGCGAGCTGCGCGAGCGAGACCTCGAGGTGGGTCGGCCTCAGCTCGTCGGTGTCTAGGGTGGGTGCGTGCAGCACGGGGACCGCGTACCTGCGCGGCGCGACCGCGTCAAAGCGGAGGCACGTCGAAGCGGCACGACCGCGTCAGAGCGGAGGCATGTCGAATCGGTGACCGTCGAATCGTGGCCGTCGAATCGTGGCCGTCGAAGCGGTGGCCGTCGAAGCGGTGACGAGCTCCCGGCTGCGAGCTCTGCCGTCGCTTCTTCATTCCGGCGCGGGGCAGATGCGGCCCGCGACGAGCTCCGCGATGCTCTCCACTGCCGGTCGCAGGTCCGCTTGGCAGATGCTCGCGAGCAGGCCGTCGCCCGTCTCCGCGAACTCTTGGACCACCTGCACGATGCGGCGCGCGGGAGGCGCCTCGCCGACGCCGCCGAAGCTGCACGCGGGCGCGAGCTGTCCGGGGTCGAGCTCGTTCTCGCGCGGGGTCATCGCCGGATCCGCGAGCAGCGCGTCGAAGTCCACGTCGAGCGGGTCGCTCGTGTAGGAGCGCGGCACGCCGGTGATCGCGGCCACGATCACGTCGCCTTCGCGGTCGAGCGCGAGGTTCTTGAACGCGGTGACGTAGCGCGAGATCGGGTGCAGGAGCTCCGAGTGGAACGCGCAGCGCGTGCCGAGCGGGCCGAGCTCGGTGCGGGCGGCGGGCGAGGGATCGAAGATCGAGGGATCGGCGGCCGAGCAGTCGTCCTCGTCGGTCACGAACACGAACGCGACGAGGCTGTCGTTGCGGAGGAAACCCGCGTTGGGCTCACCCTCGCCCGCGTTGCGTGTGATCGCCGCGAGCGAGGCTTCGAGCTGCTGCTCGAGACCGCAGCCGGAGGTGCCGAGCTCGGCGAGGCACGCGAAGCCCTGCGAGAGCGCCGCGGGATCGTCGGGGTTCAGCGAGAGCCAGCGCCCACCTTCGGGCACCACGAAGCCGGCGCAGGCCGTGCTCTCGGCGCGCGACTCGAAGACGAAGCGGCCGTCGTCACCGACCGCGCTCGGGCAGAACTCGTTGGTGTTGCCGACGCCGACGCCCATGTCGGTCGACACGATCGCGACGCGCAGATCCGTCACGCCCGGCTCGGGCTCGCCGTCGCCGTCGCGGTCGCCCGGGTTCGTGAGCGTCTCGATGAGCGCGGGGAAGTTCGCGACGAGGCTCGCCTGCTCCTCGCGCATCGAGTGCGAGTTGTCGACCACGAAGACGAGATCGACGGGCAGCGCGATGCGACACGGGTTCGGCGGGCTGGGCGGGCCGGCGTCGCGACCGCCGGAGTCGCCCCCGCCGCTGCCGGAGTCACGCTCGCCGCTGCCGTCGTCGTCTCCGCATCCGAGCGCGAGCGCGGTCAGCAGCGCGAGAAAGAAACGTCGTCCCGGCGTCGCGAGTCTCCGCATCGGCATCCTCCGGCGCGCGTCGCGCGCTCGCTCAGTGTGCCACATCGCGGACGGCGCGATCGTCGCGAACCCGCGCGAGGCCACGACGCGTGATCCTGGCCTCGACCGCGCCTCGAGCCGCTGCTCGATCGCTCGAACGTGCTCTCAACCACGGTCCGCGCTCAGCGATACGGCCCGGCGCCGCGGCGAAGTCGCGCCGCGAGCCGCGCGAGCTTGCGCAGGAGCCCCTCGAGCCGCGCAGGATCGCCGACGGTCGCGGTGATGCGGAGCTCCACGTGATCCTCACGCACCTCGAGGTCGCCGGCTTCGAGCACCGCCGTCGCGAGCGTGCGCGCCTCGGCGTCGAGCTTCGAGATCGCCACGAGGTCGACGCTGTCGCGCGCGACGAAGCACGGATCGAGCGGTGCGTCCGCGAGCACCGCCACCGACGCGAAGAGATCCTCTCCCGCGACCATCACGTGCCCGACGCGCACACGCACTCCCTCGAACACGCCCTCGAGGCCGAGCATCACGCGATCGAGCTGCGCCTCCGGGAGCGTGGCTGCCCACGCCTCCCACGCGGGCATCGCCTGCACCAGCGGATCGGGCGGCGGCACACGCTCGGGCAGATCCTCGGCGTTCTCGGCGAGGGCGCGCGCGTATGCGAGGAAGCGCGAGAGCGACCCCGGATCTTCGCTCGCGCCGTCGAGCTCGAGCCGCGCGCCCGCGTCCGTGAGCTCCGCGACCTTCACCGCGCCGAGCGAGCCGGGGATGAGCATGCGCAACGCCGAGCGCCCCTGCGCGGCGAAGCGCGACTCGAGCGCGTGATCGACGAAGAAGCTCCCCGGCACGGATTCGCCTTCGAGCGAGAGCGATCCGAGCAGTCTCCCGAGCGCGCTGCGTGGCCCACCACGCAGGCCGAGCCCGAGCTCCGGCCACGTCACGCGCGCGACCAACACCACGCCCTCGCGCCCGCGGTGCTCGCGCCCGACGTCGACCGCGAGCCCGCGTTGGCGCCACGAGAGCGCGCCGTCCTGCAGCGTGAAGCCGTGCTCGGCGCCGACGCGCGCCCAGAGCTTGGCGACGCGCGCGCTCCCGATGCTCGGCAGCGCGGGCACGAGCCGGCGCGCGGTCGCGTTGGGATCCGCGGCGCGGAGCTCGATCGGGATCGGCACCTCGAGCGTGCCGCGTGCGTGGCGCGCGCTGACGACGAGCTTCCAACGCAGCGCGCCGTAGGGGCTCTGGAAGGTCGGCGTCACGGTCGGCACGCGCATGTGGAACGACACCGGCTCGCCATCCGCGAGCGGCAGCGGCAACGCGAGCACGAAGCGTTGTCCTTCCGCGCCCTCACGCTCGGCCGCGAGCGACTCGAACGCGACCAGCGCGACCTCGAGGCTCGAGTAGCGAACCGCGGCGAGGTTCGAGAGCGCCACCCGGCCCGCGATCGAGTCGCCGATCGCGAGCACGCGTCGGTCGACGATGCCTTCGAGGTGCGGCCGACCGCCGAGCGGTCCCTCGGGCCGCGTGGAGAAGTGATACGGCGTCTCGTTCGGGAGCGGCTGCTCGTGAGGCAACACCGGCAGCTCGAAGCCGGCCTCGCGATCGGGCCAGAACGGGATGTCGACGTGGGTCTCCGCGCGGTACGCGATGCGCAAGCGCGTGCCGTGGAACGAGGGCGGAAGGTCGCGCGGGAGCTCCACGCGGCAACGCCAGCGGCTCTCGCCTGCGGGCAGCTCGCCGCCTTCGTAGACGATCGCGCGCAGCGCCAAGATCGGTTGAAGCCACGCGCTCCCGAGCACGCGCACCGTGACCGGGCCGACCCGCACCGGTCGTTTCGCGCGGGCGCGCACCTCGAGCTCGAAGTGATCGCCGCTGCGGACCTCGCGCGGGAGGAAGAGCTGCACCACCGGGCGATGCGGCCACTTCATCGGCACGACCTCGTCGGAGCCGACGTCATCGCGCCGGCCTCGCGGTGACGTCCTCGGGGCGATCCCAGTCGTCGAGCCGCCACGGCTCGAGCGGGAAGACCTCGGCGGAGAGCGCGCTCACGAGCGCCTGCAGCGAGCGCTCTCCTCGCGCGGAGAGCCGATCGAGGACCTCGCGCGTCGGCGCGCTGATCCAACGCGACAGGAGCGGCTCCCAGCGCGCGCGCTTCGGGAGCAGCACGTCGGCGTCGGACGGATGCTGGGCGAGCGCGCGCAGCGTGTCGGCGTCGACGTAGGGCATGTCGACGGCGAGCACGATCACCTGCGGCGCGAGCTCCACGAGCGCGCGAAGGCCGCCCCGCGGACCCGGGACCGGAGCGTCGGCGACGCGCGGCACGTCGCGCGCGAGCCCCTCGTACGGCGCCGCGTCGCCCACCAGCACCGGCTCGAGCCCAGCCTCGCGTGCGACCCGAACCGCGCGGATCAGGAGCGGCTCGCCGTCGAGGCACAGCCCGCCCTTCGGTCGCCCCATGCGTCGGGACGCACCTCCGACGAAGATCCCGCAGACGATCGACACGCGCGGAGACGATAGCAGCCTCGCGCCCTTCGCGGACGACCGCGGCCTCGCCAGGCGCCGCCCCATGCAATCGCGCAGCCGATGCGTCATGATGGCCGGCGACTCATGCGCGCGTCCTCGCTCTTCGTGGTCTCCACCCTCGTCTGGGGTGTCTTCGCTTGTGGCGTCTCCAACCCGGAGTCGAGGCCGGCCGAGCGAGAGATCGCGTCGCGTGGGGTCGTGATCCCGCCGGCGCCCGAGTCGCCCGATCCGGTGTATTCGCCGTTCTTGCTGCGGCTCGATCCGGAGCAGCCGTTCGGGCTCATCTCGTTCAAGGACGTCGGGATGTCGCTCGCGCCGAGCGAGCGCGAGCTCGTGTACGAGTCGCTCGCGGAGGGGCTCGCGATGGCGCTGCGCGAAGATGCCGCGCCGATGAGCTCGACCGTGCATCACGATCACGAGATCGCCGACCCCGCCAACCACGTGCATTGCGAAGGTCGCCACATCTACGTGGACCTCTGGAGCGAGGCCGAAGGCTGGGGCTATTCGCTCTGGAGCGGCTGCGGGGAAGACGATCAGTTCGCGCACCGCGCGGTGCGGGTGAACCGCGACGATCGCCTCGCGAGCCTCGACCCGCTGGCGGCCGACATCGCGAGCACGCTGCGCGATGCGGTGCGGACGAACTGCTTCACGCGGCACTGCTGAGCGCGCCCGAATACGCGGCACCGATCACGCAGCGTTCAACGCAGCGCGGCTTCGGCTTCCTCTTCGGAGGTCGTGATCACCGCGCCGTCGAGTCCGTCCTCGACGAAGTGCCGCTGCACTTGCAGCTTGCCGATCGCGGTGCGCACCAGGACGACGACGGTCGGAAAGCCTTCGAACATCGCGCGCCGATAGCCGGCCATCGCGCGTTCGAAGCTCGGATCGTTGCGGCCTTTCGCGTCGCGAAGGTCGACGAGGAGCGGGCCCGAGCGGGCGCGCGCGAGCTCGGGCAGGAGCGCGTCGTGTGCCGCGGCGAGCTCCGAGAGCTCCTCGAAGGCCCGATCGGTCCGTGTGAGGCGGTGGCCTCGCCCAAAAGGCTCCAGCACGTAGTGGGGTGAGCGAAACGGCATGCTCGGCGTTGGCTCTATCACGCCAGCTCGATCGGGCCATGCGAGTCGGGCCGTTCCGGACGTAGGTCGAGGGTTCGTGGCGAAGTGCCTCGGGTGGATCCCGTCGTCGTCCGCGTCGTGCAGGTCCGGGTCGGGCACGACGTGCGTGGTGGTGCGCTCGTGCGCGCGCGTTGCCGCCGCGACGCCGCGTGATAGCTCGCCCGCATGTTGGAAGGCGCCCTCCCCTTCGCGCTCACCGCGTTCACCACCCTCTTCGCGATCGTCGATCCGGTCGGAAACGTCGGGCCCTTCCTCGGCGTCACGCACCACCACGACTCGCACGAGCGCGCGGGCATCGCCGCCAAAGCGTGCGTGATCGCGCTCGGCGTCTTGATGGCGTTCACCGCGGGCGGCACCCACATCTTCCGCTTCTTCGGCATCTCGATGCCGGCCTTCCAGATCGCGGGCGGAGTGCTGCTCTTCCTCGTCGCGCTCGAGATGCTGCGCGCCAGCCCGCGGCGCTCGAAGGGCACGCGCGAAGAACAGAACGAGCAGCGCGACGACGTCGCCATCGTGCCGCTCGGCATCCCGCTCATCGCGGGCCCGGGCGCGATCGCGTCGGTGATCCTGCTTTCGAGCCGCGCGGAGGACCTCGCGCAACGCGTCGCGGTCTACGTGGTGGTCGCGCTGGTGGTCGGGCTCACGTATCTGTTCTTTCGGCTCTCCGATCGGCTCGCGAAGCTGCTCGGACGCACGGGCATCAACGTGGTCACGCGCCTCTTCGGGCTGTTGCTCGCGGCGATCGCGGTGCAGTTCGTGATCGACGGCGCGCGCGAGGCTTGGCGGGCCTGAGCGGTTTGCGGGTCGGCTGCGCCGACTTCTGGGGAGTGACCTCCCCACCTCCCCAGCCCCCTACCTCCTCGGCTTCGCTCCGG
>CALJLK010000097.1 GCA_937982655.1 uncultured Sandaracinus sp. | reverse complement strand
GCGAGACGCGATCCGCGCGTTCGTGCGCTCGCCTCCGAAGGCGTCGGCTTGGTCGAGGCGCTCGAGCACGCGCGTCGTCACGCCCGCGCCCCAAGGCTCGCGCGCATGGACGCGGACGACGTCGCCGTGCCCGGTCGCTTCGGCGCCCAACGCGACGCGCTCGACGCGGATCCCTCGCTCGGCGCGATCGGTGCGCGTGTGGAGCTCTTCGCCGAAGAAGGCGAGCCCGGCGAGGGCATGGCGCGCTACGTCGACTGGCTCAACACGCTGCAGACGCGCGAAGACCACGCGCGCGAGCTCTTCGTCGAGAGCCCGCTCTGCCATCCGTCCGTGATGTTGCGCGCGAGCGCGGTCGAGGCGGTCGGCGGCTACCACGACGGCGACTTCCCGGAGGACTACGAGCTCTGGCTCCGCCTCGACGCGGCGGGCTTCGGGCTCGCGAAGGTGCCGGGGCTCGGGCTGCGCTGGCGACAGCACGCGGGACAGACGACCTTTCGCGATCCGCGCTACCGCCTCGAGGCCTTCCGCGCGCTCAAGGCACGCTTCCTCGCGCCGCGTTTGCTCGCCGAGACGCGCGCGATCGCGGTCTGGGGAGCGGGGCGCGAGGGACGCCGCACGCTGCGCGAGCTGGAGCCGCACGGCGTGCGCGCGTCGCGCTTCCTCGACATCGATCCGAAGAAGATCGGGCGCGTCGCGCGTGGCATTCCGATCGTCGATCCGAGCGGCGCGGACGGTTGCTTCGTGATCGTCGCCGTCGCCACGCGGGGCGCGCGTCAGCTCGTGCGCGACGCGCTGGTTCGACGCGGGTACGTGGAGGGCGCCGACTTCCTCTGCGTGGCGTGAGCCGCGGCGCATCGGGCGCTCGTGGCTGCGGTACGCTCGCCGAATGAGGCAGCGCGCTGCGAGGGCCTGCGTCTCGGGACTGTTCGCGCTCGGCGTGCTCGGCGCGCTCGTCGCACGTGCGGACATCCCACCTGGACGGCCTCCTCCGCCCCCGCGCCCGCCCGGCGATGCCCCCGCGGAGGCGGTCGCGCTGCTCTCGCGGCACGGCTGTACGGGCTGCCACACCGTCGACGGACGCGACGGTGCGGGACCGACCTTCGCCGGATTGCGCGAGCGCTCCGGCTTCTTCCCCGACCTCCACGTGCGCGACTCGATCGTCGAGCCATCGGCGACGATCGCGCCGGGTTACGACGACCTCATGCCGGCCTACACGTGGCTCGCCGAGGACGACCTCGACGCGGTCGTCGAGGCGGTGCTCGCGATCCCTCCCGCCGACCCACCGCCGACGTATGCCGGGCTCGTCTTCCTCGGCGCGATGTTCGCCTTCGTCGCGCTGCACGTCCTCCTCTCGGCCGACGTCCTGCGCACGCGCCTCGTGGCGAAGCTCGGTGAAGGCGCGTTCCAGGGCGTGTACTCGCTCATCGTCGGCGCGCCGTTCGTGATCGCGATGGTGGTGTGGAGCGACGTGCCCTACGTCGCGCTGTGGACCCCGCCGCGCTGGGCCACGCACCTCGTCCTCACGCTGATGCTCCCCGCGCTTTTCTTCATCGTCGCGGGCTACACCACGAAGTCACCCACCACCGCCGGCATGGCGGGTGCCGCGAACGAGCCGCCTCGGGGCGTGCTCACGATCACCCGCCACCCCGCGCTCGTCGGCTTCACGATTTGGGGCCTCGCCCACCTCGTGGCGAACGGGACGCTACGGGACGTGGCGTTCTTCGGTGGGCTCGTCGTTCTCTCCGTGGGTGGCATGTTCCACATCGACGCTCGGCGACGACGCGCTCTGCCCGAAGCCTGGCCGAGCTTCGCGGCGCGAACCTCCGTGCTCCCGTTCGCGGCGATCGTGAGTCGGCGTGTCGCGTTCGACTCGCGTGGCCTGCTGCTGCGGTTCGCGATCACGCTCGTGCTCTACGCCGGGCTGGTCCTCGCGCTCCATCGCTGGGCGTTCGGAGTGCCCGCGCTTCCGCCCGAGTGGGGCGTGGGCTTCTGATCGTTCGCGCTCAGCCCATCGCGGCGCGGGCCGTCTCGACCGTGATGAGCCCGTTCTTCACGAGATCGCGGAGCGCCATCTCGAAGGTCTGCATGCCGTACGGGTGCACGCCACGCTCCATCACGTCCTTGAGCGGCAGGTTCCCCTCCGGGCTCCGGATGCTCTCGCGCGCGGTGCCCGTCATCACGAGCACCTCGACCGCGATCACGCGACCTTGCCCGTCCGCGCGCGGCAGGAGGCGCTGCGCGACGATGCCCTTGAGGTTGTCCGCGAAACGTTCGCGCGTCTCTTGGACGCTGTTGCTGCCACTGAGCGCGAGCACGCGCCCCACCGTGCGGGCGACGTCCGGGGTGTGCAGCGTGGAGAGCACGAGGTGGCCCGTCTCCGCCGCCTTCAGCGCGATGTCCATCGTCTCTTCGTCGCGGATCTCGCCGACCAGGATCACGTCGGGATCTTGGCGGAGCGCGGCGCGAAGCGCGGTCGCGAAGTGCGGGGTGTCGAGGCCGATCTCGCGTTGAGACACCGACGCGAGCTGGTCGGTGTGCATGTACTCGATCGGGTCTTCGATGGTGACGATGTGCACCCGCTGCGAGCGGTTGATGTGATCGACCATCGCGGCGAGCGTGGTGCTCTTTCCGTTTCCGGCCGCGCCGACGCAGAGGATCATTCCGCGTTCGTTCTCGGCCAGCTTCGCGATCGCGGGCGGGAGCCGCAGCGCCTCGAAGTTCGGTACTTCGAGCGGGATCGCGCGCAGCGCCATCGCGAGCGAGCCGCGCTGGCGGTAGACGTTCACGCGGTAACGACCGACGCCCTGCGCGCCGTAGCTCGTGTCGTACTCGGTGAGCTCTTCGAGCGTGCCCTTGAACCGCGAGCGCCGGAGGATGATCTCCGCGAGCGCGAGGGTCTGTTCGGGGCGCAGCTTGTCGCCCTGCAGGTAGTGCAGGTCGCCGTTCACGCGAAAGGCCGGCGGTTGGCCGACCTTCAGGATCACGTCGCTCGCCTTGTGCTGAGCGCCCTTCTTGAGCAGCGCGATGAGCGTCGACTCGTCCATGGGCGAGAAGGATACGCGTGTGGTGACGCGCACAGAAGCCCGACGTCGTCCGGAGTCCACGGGACGCGCACGCGGAGGCCGACGTCGTCGGGAGTCCAGCGTCGCTGCGCCCGAGCAGGCGGACGGACGACGCGGTCGCGCCTCGGGTGTCGACGAAGCTCGCTCAGCCGCCGGTCGGGGTCGCGCGCGTGGCGGCGTTCTCGACGAGGTACCAACGCAGCGCTTCGCGCGCGACGTGGCTCGCCTTGATCCGCCAGAGCGGCGTGTTCACGACGACCGCCGCGACGGCGATGGTCGGACGCTCCGCGGGCGCGAAGCCGACCCACCAAGTGTAGCCGCGGTACGGACGCTCGGCGCTGAGGGTGCCGGTCTTTCCGGCGATGGCGATGCCCGGCAGGAACGGGCGCCCCTGCGGATCCACGAAGGTCCTCCGCGCGGTCCCTTCGGTCACCGTGAGCTGCATCATCTGGTTCACCGCGCGCGCGGTCGACCGCGGGATCACCTCGCGGAAGATGCTCGGCTCGTGGCGCATCAACACCTCGCCGCTCGGCGACTCCACGCGGTCGACGATCGCGGCGCGAGGCATGCGGCCGTCGTTCGCGATGGTGCTCGCGATCAGCGCGCCGTGCAGCGGCGACATGTGCATGTGCCAGAACCCCGCCGCGGTCCGCGCGAGCTCGAGGCGCTCGGTCGGCACCTCGGCCGGGCTCGGGCGCGTCGGCACGTCGAAGGGCAACGCGTGCCCGAAGCCGAACGCGGCCGCGTAACGTTCGATCGTCGGCGCGTCGAGGTGGCGATCGGCGAGCTTCGCGAAGACCGCGTTGGTCGAATGACCCATCGCCTGCGCGAGCGTGTGGCACGACGTCTCGCGATCGTGATCGTCGAGGTGCCACGCGGTGAGGCGACTGCCGCCGCCCGTGTAACAGACGTTCGTGCTCGGCGAGACGCCGGCGTCCACGAGCGCCGCGCCCGTGATCACCTTGAAGACCGACGCGGTCGGCGGCGTGGGATCGAGCACGAGATCGCCGGCGTCCGGGTTCGCGCTGGAGTGGCTCACGTACGCGAGCACGCGGCCGGTGCTCGGCTCCATCGCGACGACGGCGCCGTAGGGGACCGCGTAGCGCGCGAGCTCCTGCTCGAGGTGCTCCTGAAGGCCCGGCTCGAGCGTGAGCACCGCGCGCCGTCCCTCCGCCAGCGGCGAGACGCGCTCGTCGCCCGAGGGCTCGTGGCGGCGGGGATCGAGTCCTTGCAGGAGATCGCGCGTCGGGCGCTCGGCCCTGCGCGGGGTGCGCACGGCGGCTTGCTTCGTCGGCGGCGTCGCGCGCGCCGCGGTGGGCGAGCGGGCCGACGGTTCGCGCTCGCCTCGGCGTTCGTCGGCGACTCCGGTCGAGACCTGAAGGAAGCCCGCGAGACCGGCCACGACGAGCGCGATCGCGAGCACGACCCAGCGATGCCGGGCGGCGCGGCGACGTTCGGTGACGGGGTGCGTCATCGGGGCCGACCCTCGCAAGCGGGGGATCGAAGGGTCAACAAAACGGCGGGCGTCGAACCGCCGAGGGGGAGCTCCCGACCAGGGACCGATGGGCGGACGGCGAGCGAGCCGACCGGCAGAGACGAAGCGAGCTGACCTCCGGAACGAAATGCGCGGTATAGTGCGTGCTCGAGCGACGAGGATGTCGGACGACCGAACGACGAATCCGCACAAGACCGTAGTGACCGTGGTGGGTCAGCGGCAGTCCGCGGCCAAGAGCGGCGCGCGCGACGCGTGCCTCGTGGTGATCTACGGCGAGGACCTCGGGCGCCGCGTGCCGCTCGGATCCGAGCCGGTGGTGATCGGGCGCTCGTCGCGCTGCGAGCTGCAGATCGACCAGGAGTCGGTCTCGCGCAACCACTGCCGCATCGCGTTCGACGGGCGCTCGTTCGCGGTGCGCGACCTCGGGTCCACCAACGGCACCTACGTCAACGACGAGCAGGTCGAGTCGGCCGAGCTGCGCGACGGGGACCAGCTCAAGGTGGGCCGCACGATCCTGAAGTTCATCGTCGGCGGGAACATCGAGGGCCAGTACCACGAGGAGATCTACCGCCTGATGACGGTGGACGGCCTCACGCAGGTCCACAACAAACGGTTCTTCGACGAGATGCTCGACCGCGAGCTCTCGCGCGCGCGGCGCTACGGCAGCACCTTCGGGCTCATCCTCTTCGACATCGATCACTTCAAGCAGATCAACGACACCTTCGGTCACCTCGCAGGCGACGCGATCCTCCGGCAGCTCGGCACCCTCGTGCGGGGGCAGGTCCGCCGCGACGACGTGGTCGCGCGCGTGGGCGGCGAAGAGTTCGCGGTGATCACGCCCGAGGTCGGCATCCACGGCTGCCGCGAGCTCGCGCGCAAGCTCAACCGCCTGGTCGACGACGCGACCTTCGAGTTCGACGGCTCGCGCATCGACGTGACGATCAGCTGCGGCGTGACCGAGTGGGACGAGTCGATGCAGAGCACGCAGTCGGTGGTGCAGTCGGCGGACGAGCGGCTCTACGAAGCGAAACGCACCGGCCGCAACCGCGTCTGCGGCTGAAGCCTGCGGCCGAAGGATCCAAGCGAGCACGGCTCGTTCACAGCACCGCGCGCGTCACGCTCTCGGGCACCCGCACGAGCTTCTTGTCGCGGTCGACGCAGACGAGCTGCACGCTGCCCTGGACGAGCAGCGTCTCGTCGCTCGTGCGCCATGCGTCCTGACGGAACACGAGCCGGAACGCGCTCTCGAGCTCCACGGTGCTGCGGATCGCGACCTCGTCGCCGAAGACCGCGCCTTGTTTGTAGGTGAGCTCAGCCTTGTAGACCACGAAGCCGACGCCCTCCTCTTCCCAGAGGCGCCGCAGCTCCCGCGTGCCGAGCATGTGCTCTCGCGCGCGCTCGAAGTACTTCAGGTAGTTCGAGTGGTAGACGACGCCCGAGTGATCGGTGTCCTCGTAGTAGATCTGCACGCGGTGCTCGAAGCGCTCGCTCGGCATGAGTCTCACCTGCGCGGTCCGCGCGGCTCGGGATCGCCCGTCACGCGACGCGCTTCAATCCCGGAAGTTCTGGTAGAGCAGCGGAAGATCGAAGTCCTGTCCGCGGAGAAAGGCGATGCACTCCTGCAGGTCGTCCTTCTTCTTCCCGCTGACGCGCACGCAGTCGCCTTGAATCGACGCCTGCACCTTCATCTTGCTGTCTTTGATCGCCTTGACGATCTCCTTGGCCTTCTCGGTGGAGATCCCCTCTTTGAGCTCGATGAGCTGGCGGTAGGTCGAGCCGCCCGCGGGCTGCACCTTCTTCGGATCGAGGCTCTTGAGGCTGACCTTTCGCTTCACGAGCTTCTGCTCGAGCACGTCGCGCGCACCGTCGACGCGCCCCTCGCTGCTGGAGCGCAGGACGATGCCCTCGTCGGTGAGCTCGACGGTGGTGTTCGTGCCCTTGAAGTCGAAGCGCTGGGCGATCTCGCGGCTCGCCTGGTCCACGGCGTTGACCACCTCTTGGCGGTCGAGCTTGCACACTACGTCGAAGGTCGGCATGGGATGCGCACCGTAGCAGGTCGCGGTGAGACGTTCTCGAACCCCGACGAGCGCGACCGCACGGTTCTTCGCCGCGTCGGCGGGGTCCGCTCGAGAGTCCGTCCCGCGTCGCGACGGCCTCACGAAAAGATCGAGCGCGGTGTGCTCGACGCGCCGCGCCGACGCGAGCGCGTGAACGCTACTTCTTCACCGCCGCGAACTGCCCCGTGCTCGTCACCATCTCCGCGGGGTCGCCGACCTCCCCGGAGAACATCTCGAGCACGTTGGGCGCCTGCAGGCAGATCCACGACGAGGCTTCCTCGAACTCCATCACGAGCACGTCGCTGATCGTCGCGCCCGATCCGAGCAGCCGCTTACACTCGCGGTGCCACTTCAGGTACGCCGCGAGGCGCGGCTCGAAGCCCGCGCGGTCGAGCCGCTGGATCATCGTGTTGTGGAACTTCGCGAACGAGCCGACCGGCTTCTCCCCGAATTTCTCGGCGAAGCGCGTCTCGTAGCTCTTGAAGGCGGCATCGACGTCGATCTTCATGATGCGCGGGAGCCGAGGGTAGCAGAAGACTCGTCCGCGTCGCGTGGGAATCCCGCGCCGACGCACCTCCGGAACGACGTACACCCGGAGCGGATTCCCAGACCGCGTCCGAGCGTTGCTGCGAACGCGCTCCTCGCCGTGCGACGTGGTGCGAACCATCGCCGGCCACGGCGCTGCAGGCTCGCCAGCACGGCTCTACCAGGGCAGCAGCGCGCTCGCCTCGTGCACGACCTCGCCGCCGCGCACCACGAGCGATGCGCGCACGTCGCCGAGCACGTAAGGGATCGTGCGCGGCGTCGGGGTGTCGAACACCGCGAGATCCGCGAGCCCACCGACTTGCAGTCGACCGAGCTCGCCGAAACCCGCCGCGCGCGCCGCGTGACGCGTGATGCCGAGCAGCGCTTCTTCGCAGGTCAGCCCTCCGTCGCGCATGGCGAGCGCCGCCGCGAGGGGCAGATCCGCGGTGGGGCTGGTGCCGGGGTTCAGGTCGGTGCCGACCGCGACCGCCACGCCGTGATCCCGAAAACGCGCGCCGCTCGGCGGCACTTGGCGCAGCGTCCGCCACGCGCCCGGCAAGAACACGCCCACCACGCCCGCGTCTGCCATCGCGCGAAGGCCCGCGTCCGACACCGCCTCGAGGTGATCGGCGCTGAGCCCACCGAGCTCCGCCACCAGCTCCGCCGCGCCGAGGTCCGCGAACTGCCCCGCGTGCGCGCGCACCGCGAGCCCGAGCGCGCTCCCGGCCTCGAGCACGCGCCGCGCTTCGTCGAGGGTGAAGGCGCCGTCGTCGCAGTAGACGTCGATCGCGTCCGCGAGCCCCTCCTCGACCACGCGTGGGAGCTGCTCCTGCACGACCTCGTCGAGGTAACGCGCACGCTCGCCCTTGCGCTCGGGCGGCAAAGCGTGCGCGCCGAGGAAGGTCGTCGACACCCGCATCACGCCTTCGTCGTCGAGCCGTCGGAGCACCCGCAGCAGCCGCAGCTCGTGCTCGACCGAGAGCCCGTAGCCGCTCTTGGCTTCGATCGCGGTCACGCCGTGCGCGCGCATCTGGAGCGCGCGCGCCTTCGCGAGCACGTAGAGCCGCTCGTCGCTCGCCTCGCGCGTCGCGCGCACCGTCGACGCGATGCCGCCGCCTTCCGCGGCGATGGTGCGGTAATCGACGCCCGCGAGCTTTCGCGCGAGCTCGTCCACGCGTGAGCCCGCGAAGGGCAGGTGCGTGTGGGGATCGACGAGCCCCGGCAGCACGCACGCGCCGCTCAGATCACGTCGTGCGTGCGCATGCGGCTCACTCGACGTCGGCCCGAGGTACGCGATGCGATCGCCGACGACGCCGACGGACCAACCCTCGTGCAGGTCGAGCTGAGCGAGCGCGTCGCCTTCGCCCGCGCAGGTCGCGACGCACACGTTCGAGAGCAGGAGCTCGACCTGCTCGACGCGATCGACGCGGGTGGGATCGACGACGTCGGTCACGCGAGCCTCCACATCGCCGTCGCGTCGGGAAGCTCGGAGGCTCGCGAGCACGAAGGCGAGACCCCACTCGTCGCGCGTCGAGCTCGTCGCGGGCCTTTCGCCTCGTCCGCGCTCATCGCTGCGCGTGCGGGATGTGCACGCCCTTCTTCGCCGCCGTCTCCTGCGCGATCTCGTAGCCCGCGTCCGCGTGGCGGATGACACCCATCCCGGGATCGTTCGTCAGCACGCGCTCGAGGCGCTTGGCCGCTTCGTCGGTTCCGTCCGCCACGATCACGAGCCCCGCGTGCAGCGAGTAACCCATGCCCACGCCGCCACCGTGGTGGAAGCTCACCCACGACGCGCCGCCCGCGGTGCTCACGAGCGCGTTGAGGATCGCCCAATCCGCGATCGCGTCCGTGCCGTCCTTCATGCCTTCGGTCTCGCGGTTCGGGCTCGCGACCGATCCACAGTCCAAGTGATCGCGGCCGATCACGATCGGCGCCTTCAAACGTCCATCGCGCACGGCTTCGTTGAACGCGAGCCCCACGCGGTGTCGATCGCCGTAGCCGAGCCAGCAGATGCGCGCGGGCAACCCCTGGAACGCGATGCGCTCCTTCGCCATGTCGAGCCAGTGGTGCAGGTGCGGATCGTCCGGCACCACCTCCTTCACGATCGCGTCGGTGACCGCGATGTCCTCCGGATCGCCCGAGAGCGCGACCCAGCGGAAGGGGCCCTTCCCTTCGCAGAAGAGCGGGCGAACGTACGCGGGCACGAAGCCCGGGATCTCGAACGCGCGCGGGCAGCCGACGACCTGCGCTTCGGCGCGGATGTTGTTGCCGTAGTCGCACGCGAAGGCGCCGCGCTCGACCATCGCGAGCATCGCCTCCACCTCGTCGCGCATGCTCTCGCGCGCGCGCCGCACGTAGGTGTCGGGATCGTCCGCACGAAGCGCCGCCGCCTGTTCGAGCGAGAGCCCCTTGGGCACGTAGCCGCGCAGCGGATCGTGCGCCGAGGTCTGCTCGGTCACGAAGTCTGGAATCACGCCGCGCTTCACGAGCTCGGGGTACACGTCCGCCGCGTTGCCGACGAGCCCCACGCTGATCGCCTCGCCTTTCGCGCACGCCTCGTGGATCCACGCGAGCGCCTCGTCGAGATCGCGGCTCGTCTTGTCGACGTAGCGCGTCTCGAGCCGGCGCTGTACGCGCGTCTCGTCGATCTCCACCGCGAGGCAGCACGCGCCCGCCATCGTCGCCGCGAGCGGCTGCGCGCCGCCCATGCCACCGAGGCCCGCGGTGAGGATCCAGCGCCCCTTCCACGAGCCGCCGAAGTGCTGCTTGCCCGCCGCGACGAAGGTCTCGTAGGTGCCCTGCAAGATCCCTTGCGTTCCGATGTAGATCCACGAGCCGGCCGTCATCTGGCCGAACATGATCAGGCCCTTCTTCTCCAGCTCGCGGAAGTGCTCCCAGGTCGCCCACTTGCCGACGAGGTTGCTGTTCGCGATGAGCACGCGCGGCGCGTCGCGGTGCGTCTTGAAGCGCCCGACCGCCTTGCCGCTCTGCACGAGCAACGACTCGTCGTCCTCGAGCTCCATCAGCTCGCGCACGATCACGTCGAAGCACTCCCAGCTCCGCGCGGCCTTGCCGGTGCCGCCGTAGACCACGAGCTCCTCCGGCCGCTCCGCGACCTCGGGATCGAGGTTGTTCATCAGCATCCGGAGGGCGGCTTCTTGCAGCCAGCCCTTGCAGCGGAGCTCGGTCCCTCGGGGCGCGCGGATCGTTCGGGCGGTCATCGGGAGCGGGGTATTCGGTTTGAGCACCGCCCGCCGTGACCTTCGTCAACGCGCGACGACGTTCACGGAAAGACGAGCCGCAGCTCCGCCTCGGCGTTCAGCGGCGCCAGTCCCCGCACGTACGTGACGGCGTACTGCCCACAGAACGTGATCGAAGACCACCAATCGTACGTGGCGCCCGTCGTGAGCGCGCGGTTCGTGATCACCGCCCCGCCCGACGACACCCGCGCGAAGTGCACGACCGACGGCACCGACACGCTGCCCTTGTTCCACGTCACCCCGAAGTCCGTCCCGCTCCACACCACGTCCGCCTCTCCGGCCGACGGCCCCGCGTCGAGCGTGAGCGTCGAACCGACGATGCCCGTCGCGTCGACGCGCGCGAAGCGAACGCTCCCCGCGTCCTGCCACACGATCCCGTAGCGCGAGGCGCCGTCGAGGTTGGCCTGGAACGCGATCGACGCGCGCGAGCCACCCGCGGCGAGCATCGAACTGCGCACGACCGAACCGTCGCGGAGAAACTCGAAGAGACGCAGCGGCGCGGTGCTGACGAGCGCGAACCGCTCGTTCGCCCAGACGAGCGGGGTGCCGACGTAGTCGAAGCTCCCCGTGCCGAGCAACGTGTCGACGGGGACCGCTTCGACCTCTCCGCCGTCGTCGATCGCTCGGTAGTGCAGGCGCGTCCCCTCCGTCCACACCACGCCGTACTTTCGATCGGACGCGTTCCACGCGATCGTCACCGCACCCACGCCGTGGCTCGGCGCGGAGACGAGCCGTTCGCTCCCGGCGACGAGCGCGCCCTCGCCGTCGAGACGCGCGAAGTACGCCGCGCGCTGCGGGCCTCGATCGTCCACGTACACCACGCCCCAGCCGACGTCCGACCGCGCGAGGCGGGTCCACGCGCTGAGCTCCCCGTCGTCGGGAGAGACGTGCTGCACGGAGCCGCTCGGGGTGCCCGACGCGTCGAGGTGGCCGACCGAGCACTCCAACGTTCCGTCGACCTCGGTGCGACCGTAGAACGCGAAGACGTAGTCGTCGCCGCTCCACGAGAGGCGCGGGAGACCCGGCTGGATGCTGCGCTCGATCGAGACGTCGCCGACGCCCCCCGCGCACGCGGTGTCGGGGAAGGTCGCGATCACCTCGCGGTCGCAGGACGCGCGGCCTCCACGTGCGTCCGTGGCCTGCAAGCGAACGCGGTAGCTGCCGATCGTGTCCGCGACGAAGCTCGTGGTCGATCCATCGGGCTCCGCGATCGCGGCGGTCGAGCCGTCGGGGACGAGCTCGAGCGTCCACTCGAGCGTCACGGGTGAGCACTCCGAAGATGCGTCGACCTCGAGCGCCACCGTCGCCCCACGCACGACCTCGGACGACACCGTGCAGTCGAGGGAGGGCGGCGGGCACGTCCCCGAATCGACCGCGGCGTCGAGCGCACCGGAATCGAAGCCAGCGTCGAGGCCAGCATCGACGCCAGCGTCCGGGCCACTGTCAGGGTGCGTGTCGGCGTCCGCGCCCGAGTCTCCGGCATCTACGATCCGTCCCGCGTCGACTTCGGCGTCGCTCGTCCCTGCGTCGAGCGGGGCATCGCCGGCGTCGACCTCCGACGGGCCGCCGTCTCCGCCACAACCCGACCCCAGCCCAAGCAGCCCAAACAGCCCGAGCCCAAACAGCCCGAGCCCCCCGAGCCCGGTCCGTCGCCACGATCCGAACGCGCGCGCCATCGCGTCCTTGTACACCGACGGAGCGCGTCGTGCTCCCGAGCCCACGACCACACCGTGTACCCTCGCGCGCATGTCCGACCTCGTCCTGCGCGAAGACCACGGCCCCATCCGCACGCTGACGCTCAACCGGCCGGCGAAGAAGAACGCATTCGATCCCGCGCACGCCTCCGCCTTCGCGGCCGCGCTCGCGGAGGCCGACGCGGACCCGAACGTGCGCGTGGTGATCGTGACCGGCGCGGGCGACGTGTTCTGCGGCGGCGCGGACGTCGGCGTCTTCCTCGCGATCGCGGCGGGACAGATCGAGCAGGTGCTCCCGGTGAAGAACGTGCCCTCCGCGATCGGCGCGGTGAAGAAGCCGATCTTCGCCGCGATCCAAGGGCCCGCGGTCGGCATGGGCGTCACGATGCTGCCCTACTTCGACGCGGTCTACGCGGCGACCACCGCGACCTTCATGGTGCCCTTCGTCCGCCTCGGGCTGCTGCAAGAGTTCGGCAGCTCCTTCACGCTCTCGCGCCTCATCGGTCGGCAGCGCGCGACCGAGCTCATCTTGCGCGCCGCGCCGATCGACGCGCGCACCGCGGAGCTCTGGGGCCTCGCGACACGAACCTTCGAGCCGGAGAAGCTGTTGGAAGAGGTGCGCGCGATCGCGAGCGACGTCGCAGCCTCGCCACAGGGCGCGGTGTGCGAGGCCAAGGCGCTGCTGCGGAGCGGCGAGCTGAAGCCCACCCCGCAAGAAGCCGAGAACGACGAGGACGCCGCGCTCGCGCGTCGCTACGGCTCGCCGGAGAACCTTCAGGCGGTGCAGGCGTTCCTCGCCTCGCGCCGCAAATGAGCTCCGGCGAACGAGCGCCGCGTGTCGGGCACGAGCCCCTTGCCGCGCCCGCATGCGGACGGAATGCTTTCGCGATGAGCGATCCGCACCCGGAGCCCGAGCTCGACGCGCTGGACGACGAGGCCGAGAAGTCCCCGCGCAAGGGCGCCGACGTCGACACCGACGGCTGGCAAGAGCTGATGGCGGTGCTCGACCGCGTGCCCTTCGTGGGTGCGGTGAAGCGCGACGTGCAGCACCTCTCGCACCTCATCTACGAGCGCCGCGTCGCGCGTTTCGCGTTCGTGGCGAGCCCCGAAGCGGGCGTCGCGTCGTTGTTGGCCGCGCTCCTCGAAGCCACGCCGCGATCCCGGCCGCGTGAGCACGGCTGGCTGCGCCTCGACGCCGAAGAGCGCCGCATCGACGTGCTCGCGGTGGCTCCGAACGACGCGGTCGCCGCGCTGGCGCCGCAGGTGCCCGACGTGCTCCTCGTCGTCGCCACGCCCAGCGAGGTCGATCGTGGGCTCGGCCTTCACCTCGAGGCGGTCGTGCGTGCGCTCGCGGGAGCCTCGGCGCGCGGGGAGCGTGTGCCCGCGCTCGTCCCGGTGTTGATCCAGCCGCCGCCCATCTCCGTGGCGCCGGCGCGCGCGCGTTTCGCCAAGCAGCTCGCTGACGCGGGGCTCGTCGGCGCGGAGGTCGCCACGGTCGGGCTCGCGGACGGGCTCGCTCCCGTCGGCATCGACGACCTCGCCGAGCGCGTGGCCGAGACGCTCCCCGATCCCGCGCGGGTCGAAGGCGTGCGAGCGTTCCCGGGCGCACGCGGCGTGCGGCGTCGCGTTGCCACCACCATCACGCGCGCGAGCTCCACCCTCGCGGTCACGGTCGCGGTGGCGCCGGTCCCCATCGCCGACATCGCGATGCTCGCGCCGCTGCAGGCGCTGCTCGTGACCAGCATCGCGTACCTCTCGGGGCACCCGTGGGATCGCCGCACCGCGGTCGAGTGGATCGGCAGCATCGGCGTGGTCGGCGCGGCCGCGCTCGGTCTGCGCTGGGGCGCGGTGCAGGTGATCAAGATGGTGCCGGGCCTCGGCCTGGTGGTCGGCGCGAGCATCGCGGGCGCGGGCACGCTGACCATCGGCCGCAGCGCCGCGCGCTTCTTCATGCGCGAGGAGCTCACCGAGCTCGGCGGACTCCTCGCGCGGGATCGACGATCCTGAGTCGACGATCCTGAGTCGACGACGGTGGATCGGCGACCGTGAATCGGTGGGGCCGATCGCGCCGTCGTGAATCGACGGCGTGAATCGACGGCACCGACCGCGCGGCTCGTCGCAACCCACGGCGTGAAGTGCGCGATGAGCATCTGCTCACACGGAGCAGGCAACGGCGCCCGTGCTCGCCCTCACAGAAGCCCCGCCCGCCCTCGCGATACCCCTGCCGCGCCATGGGGGACCTTCCGACCTTTCCCGAACGCTTCAACCTCGCGCACTACTACCTCGACGCGCGCGTCGAAGAGGGCCGCGGCGATCGCGTCGCGGTCGCGGTCGGCGACGAGTCGTGGACCTACGCGCAGGTGCAGAAGCGCGCGAACCGCGCGAGCCACGCGCTCCGATCGCGCGGGATCGATCTCGAAGATCGCGTGTTGATCCTGCTCTTCGACGGCATGCCCTTCGTCGAAGCGTGGTTCGGCACGCTGAAGGCCGGCGCGGTCTTCTGCATGGCCAACCCGCTCGCGACGCGCGAAGAGCTCGCGTACCTCCTCGACTACACGCGGTGTCGGGCGGTGATCGCAGACGCCGACGTCCTCGCGCGCCTACCCATCGACGACCACCCTCGTCATCGGTCCGCGGGGTCAGCCGCGGAGCCTCGTTGTCATACGCGCTTCGTGGTCGGCGCGAAGGACACCCCCGAGGGATGGACACGCTGGGAGGACGCGCTCGCGGCCGCGGACGATCGCACCGACAACGCCGACACCCTCGCGGACGACGTCGCGGGTTGGCTCTTCACGAGCGGCACCACCGGCAAACCCAAAGGCGCGGTGCACTTCCACCGGCACTTCGCGTTCAACACCGAGGTCTACGCCAAACGCACGCTCGGCCTGCGCGAGGACGACGTCTTCGTCTCCGTCTCGCGCCTCTTCTTCGGTTACGGCACCGGCACCAACTTGATGTTTCCCTTCGCGGTCGGCGGAAAAGCCGTGCTGTTTCCCGACAAACCGACCCCCGAGCGCATCGCCGAGCACGTCGAGAAACACCGCGTCACCGTGCTCACCAACGTGCCCGCGATGATCCGGCAGCTCGTCGATCTCGAGCCGAAGCCGAAGCTCGACTCGGTGCGCATCTGCCTCTCCGCCGGCGAGGCGCTGCCGCCCGAGCTGCTCACGCGTTGGCAGGAACGATTCCCGAACGCCGAGGTGCTCGACGGCATCGGCAGCGCGGAGATGTTCCACATCTACTGCACCAACAAGCCGGGCGACGTGCGTCCCGGGACGCTCGGCACGCCGGTCGAGGGCTACGAGCTGCGCATCGTCGACGCGGACGGAAACGACGCGCCCGAAGGCCAGATGGGCCGCCTCTGGGTGCGCGGCGAGTCGGCGGCGCTCTGCTACTGGAACCGGCAAGATTCTTCGCGCGCGACCTTCCGCGCCGACTGGTGCATCACCGCGGATCTCTTCACGCGTCGTGAGGACGGCGCGTACGTCTACGCGGGTCGTGCGGACGACATGCTCAAGGTGCGCGGCCAGTTCGTCTCGCCGCTCGAGATCGAAGACTGCCTCGCCACCCACCCCGCGGTGCGCGAGTGCGCGGTGATCGGCGTCGACGACGACGCGGGCCTCACGATCCCGAAGGCCTTCGTGGTGCTTCGCGAAGGCTTCGACGCGGACGAGTCGCTCGTGGAGGCGCTGCAAGAGCACACGAAGGCGCGCCTGACGCGCTACAAGTTCCCCCGCGAGGTCGCGTTCGTGCCGGACCTCCCCCGCAACGATCGCGGCAAGGTGATGCGCCGCGAGCTCCGCTGAGCCTCGCGCGGAACGCGCGGAACGATCCACGACGAACGCGCGGGACGACGAGCTCGAGCACGCCGCGTATCCCGAAGAACGAACCCCACACGCGACGACCTCTCGAGGCGCCGCACCGACGAGCCACGAGCCATGACCGAGCGCCTCTTCCTCGACGAGCTGACCTACGAAGAAGCGAGCCGCCTCGAAGGCGCGGTCGCGCTCCTGCCCACGGGCGCCACCGAAGCGCACGGCCCGCATCTTCCGCTCGGCACCGACGTGATCATCTCGCGCACCGCCGCCGCCCGCGCGTGCCGACGCCTGCGCGACGAAGGCGTGCGCGCGATCGTGCTGCCGCCCATCGCGTACGCGGTGACCGAGTTCGCGGCCGGCTTCGACGGCACCCTCTCGATCCCGATCGAGACCGCTCGCGCGCTCGTGCGCGACGTGATCCTCGCGACGAAACGCGCCGGCTTCGCAGGCGTCGTCGTCTGCAACGCGCACCTCGAGCCCGGCAACCTCCAGGCGCTGCGCGAAGCGGTGAGCGAAGCCGAAGCGGCGGGCGCGCGCGCGCTCTTCCCCGACGTGACGCGCAAGCCCCACGCGCTCCGGCTCGGCGAAGAGTTCAAGAGCGGCGCGTGCCACGCCGGTCGCTACGAGACGAGCCTCGTGCTCGCGGCCGACGAGTCGCTCGTGCGTCGAGACGTCCAATCGGCGCTGGTCCCGAACCCGAGCTCGCTCAGCGTCGCGATCCGCGAAGGCAAGCAGAGCTTCGAAGACGCGGGCGGACCGCAGGCCTACTTCGGCTGGCCCGCCGACGCGACCGCCGCGGAAGGCGACGCGCTCTACGAAGAGCTCGCGTCGATCTTCGCGGAAGCGGCGCGCACGCTCGTGTGAACCGCCCGAACATTCCAGACGTCGAATACATGAAAAATATGTCGTGAAACGACTTGCGTGAGACTAGAATCGGCCTGAGGCTCCCCGCATGTCTGCCCCCGCCCGTCGTGCGTGGGTCGCGCTCGGCTTCGGCGTGCTCGCGGCCGCCGCCGGCCTCTACGCCTGGGTCTCCCGCGCTCCCGACCTCCCGCTCGCTTCCGACGCGGACCGCGCCCTCGGCCTCGACCACGCCGCGGTTCACCTGCACCTCGCGCTGCGGCGCGAGCTCCACCGCGATCCCACGCGTGCGGAGGAGCTGCGACGCGCCCCCGCGGCCCGACCGGTCGCGGAGCAGTGGGCGGATCGGCTCCTCGATCGCCGCATGGAGGGAGCCACTGCGCTCGCCGAAGGTCGCGACGTCGGCCCCGTCCTCGGTGGCTTCGGCAGCCCGTTCGCCGAGACCGAGCACGAGCGGGTCGCGATCCTCTTCGCGCTCGCGGCCCATCGCGCGGGCGGCCCACCGCAGGTGCCGCTGCCGATCGCGGTCTACGAAGCGAGCCGCGTGGATCCGAGCGCGGGCGGCGAAGGGCTCTCCGGCATGGTCCACGCCGCGCGCGCCCTCGTCTATTCGAGCGCCGATCTCTGCGAGCGTGCGCGCGCCGAAGCCGACGCCTCCACGCGCGCACCGACCGCAGAAGAGCTGACCGACGACGAGCTCGGAAGCCTCGCGTCGAACGCCGCGACCGTCGCCTCGGACCTCGAGCACGCGCGACGCTTCCTGGTGGACGGCGCGGTCGCGTGCTGCGCGGTGCGCGAAGGTGCGGTCGTGGAAGCCGCGAAGCGCATCGAGGCGAGCGCGGCCGACGCCGCGGCGCTCGGCGTCCACGCCAATCGCGTCGCGATCCTGCGCGCCTTCGCGGCGACCGCCCGCAGCGATCGCACGTCCGCCCGCGCGCTCGTCGACTCCGTGCGCGCCGCCGAGCTCGAGCCCGCCGATCGCGAGCGTCACCGCATGATCCGCGACGCGCTCGCGAGCCCCGACGACCACGGTCTTTCCGACGCGATGGTGCGGCTCGTCGATCGCGACTGGTTGCTCGCGCTCGTGCTCGAAGGCGTGGTCGACGCGTTCGAGCGCGACGGGCTGCGAGACGCGCTCGCCGAACATCCTGCGGCGCGCGCGGCGATCGACTTCGTCGCCGCCGAAGCGAGCGTGCTCTACGCCGCGCGAGCGCTCGATCCCCTCTTCGATCGCGTTCGAGACCCACGCGACATGGTAGGAGCTTCCCCATGACGACCCCCGACGTGAAGAGCCCCGACGAGCCCACGGCCGACGACTCCCGGCCGTCGGCTCTCGCGCGCTTCTTCGCGCACCCGAGCCTGCCGATCGCGCTCCTCCTCGGCGCGACCGTGGTCGCGCTCGTGTGGGCGAACTCGCCCTTCGCCGCGAGCTACCGTGCGCTCGTCGACATGCCGCTCGGCGTGAGCTTCGGCGACGCCGCGCTGAAGAAGCCGCTCGTCCTCTGGATCAACGACGGCTTGATGGGGATCTTCTTCTTCCTCGTCGGCCTCGAGATCAAACGCGAGGTCTTGGTCGGTGAGCTCTCGAACGCCCGCAAAGCCGCGCTCGCGATCGCCGCCGCGCTCGGCGGCATGATCGTGCCCGCGCTCCTCTACACGCTGATGCAGCAGGGCGGCTCGCCGGAGAACGGACGCGGCTGGGGCATCCCGATGGCGACGGACATCGCGTTCGCGCTCGGCCTCCTCTCGCTGCTCGGCTCGCGCGTCCCCGCCTCGCTCCGCATCTTCCTCACCGCGCTCGCGATCGTGGACGACATCGGCGCGGTGCTCGTGATCGCGATCTTCTACACGGACACCATCGCGCTCGGCTCCCTCGCGATCGGGCTCGGCGTCTTCGCGGTGGCCATCGTCGCGAACCGACTCGGGGCACGGTCCCCGCTGTTCTACTTCATGCTCGGCACCCTCGTGTGGCTCGCCTTCCTCAAGTCGGGCGTGCACGCGACGGTGGCCGCGCTGCTGATGGCGTTCACGATCCCGGCCCGCACGCGCATCGATCGCAAGGCCTTCGTCGGCGAGGTCGGCAAGTCGATGACGACGCTCACCGCGTTGCCCCCGAACGACAACGATCGTCTGAACTCGCCGGAAGAACAGCGTGTGATCGACGTGGTCGCCAAAAAGCTCGATCACGTCCAAGCCCCGCTGCAGACGCTCGAGCACCAGCTCTACCCGATCGTGAAGCGCGCGGTGCTCCCGGTGTTCGCGCTCGCCAATGCCGGAGTCGCGATCGACGGAAGCCTCGGCGCGTCGCTCACGCATCCCGTCGCGCTCGGCATCGGGCTCGGGCTCGTGGTGGGCAAACCGGTGGGCGTCTTCGTGTTCAGCCTGGTCGCGGTGAAGCTCAAGTTGGCCGAGCTCCCGAACGGCGCGACGCTGCGTCATCTCCTCGGGGTCGGATTGCTCGCGGGCGTCGGCTTCACGATGGCGCTCTTCATCGGCGGGCTCGCGTTCGACGACGCCGCGCTGGGCGACGTGTCGAAGGTCGGCATCCTCGGGGGCTCGGTGGTCGCGGCGTTCCTGGGCCTCGCGGTGCTCGGAATCGGCAGCAAGCCCAAGCCGACCTGAGCGACGCCTCGCGCGGCAATCACCGACGCTCGCTTCGCTCGGACCACGTCGCGGCGAAGCCGCCCTCGAATCACGCGCGGCGCCCGAATCGAGGGCCGCGAAGCAACGCCATCACGCGCGACGGTCGAATCGAGGGCAGCGAGCAGCGCTCGGTTCACGGAAGTGCGTCACGCCACACGAGCTCGCTCTCGTGCAGCCCCGCGAAGTGAGCCGCCGCGCGTCCGATCACCTCGTCCATCACGACCTCGTGACCGAGCGCGACGGGATCCACCTCGAGCGACAAGCTCGTCACGCCCTTGTCGGTGATCCCACACGGGACGATCAGCCCGAAGTGCGAGAGGTCCGTCGTCACGTTGATCGCGAAGCCGTGCATCGTGACCCATTGGCTGATGCGCACGCCCACCGCGCCGATCTTCCGCGGCCGCGGGCCGTGGGCGTCGATCCAGGTGCCGTTGAAACCTTCGAGCCGCTCCGCCTGCACGCCGTAGTCGCGCGCGACACGGATCATCGTCTCTTCGAGCGAGCTCACGTAGCGCCGGACGTCTTGGCGGTCGGGCTTCAGGTCGACGATCGGATAGCCCACGAGCTGCCCCGGCCCGTGGTAGGTGACGTCGCCGCCGCGCCCCGTCTCGAAGACGTCGAAGCCACGCGCGTGCAGCAGCTCGCGCGAGAGGAGCAGGTTCTGCTCCTTGGCCGCGCGCCCCAGCGTGACCACCGGCGGATCGTGCTCGAGCAAGAGGAGCGTGTCCGCGATCGCGCCGTCTTTTCGCAGCGCGACCAACCTCTCCTGGAGAGCGAGCGCGTCGCCGTACGCGATGCGCCCGAGCCGATGCACGTGCAACTCCCTCATGACGACTCCTCGAGATGGCGGTCGAGGATCGCGCGCACCGGGCAGCCGTCGAGGCGTCCGAACAAGCCGACTTGGGTGTGGCGACCGAAGACGTAGACGGTGTCGGGTCCGAGGTCGTGACGTGCCCGAACGGTGGAGACCGGTAACGCCCACGCGTGCTCGTCTCGCTCGTGGTCACGCACGAACAAAGTGCCCTCGTGGATCGCGGCCTCCACGGCGAAAGGCCACTCGCGTCGGTTGCGCAAGAGCACCCAGCGCAGCAGCCGCTCGTGCGTCGCCATCGGGGCCGTCCACGTCCATGGCGTGACGCGCGCGCTCGTGCGGTACCCCGCGGTCGATCCGCTCTCGCCGTCACGCTTCGGCGCCGACACGCGCTCGGGCGTCACCACGGACGCGTCGAGCCAGCCACGACGAACGGGCACTCCGTGGGCGTCCGCCCACTCCGCGACCTGGAGGAGTGCTGTCTCTTGCAGCTTCAAGTCGCCGTTCGGTTCGCGCCCTCCCCACGGCCCGATGCGGAGCCGGTAGTGCTCGACGACGTCGGGACCTCGGTACTGGGCGCTGAGCTCCGGGAAGCGGTCTCCGAACGTCAGCTCGCGCAGGCGCGCCGCTTCGAACACAGGCCCCACGAACCAGCGTGTGAGGATCGAGGACTTCGAGTCGGTGCGTGGGAAGTCGACCCCGCTCTGAAAGCTCGTCGAGACCCCCACCGGCTCGAAGGGACGCGGAGCCAGCGCGAACCAGCTCAAGCGCGTGCCCTCCACGCAGACCGTGAAGGGCACCTTCCACGTCGCGACCTCGGGCCTCACGCGCTCACTTCTTGCGCTTCTGCACCACGTGCACGGCCTCGCCGAGCGCGACCTTGAACGCCTCCATCACGCCTTCGCCGAGCGTCGGGTGCGGGTGCACCGTGAGCGCGACGTCCTCCGCGAACGCGTGCATCTCGAGCGCGAGCGCGGCTTCGCTGATCATGTCCGCCGCCTCGGGCCCCACGATCGTCACGCCGAGCACCTTGTCGTCGTGCTCGGGGTCCGTGATGACCTTGATGAAGCCCTCGGTGCTGTCGATCGCCATCGCGCGGCCGAGCACGCTGAAGGGGAACTTCCCGATGTTGATCTTGCGGCCCGTCTTCGCGGCTTCGGTCTCCGTCAGACCCACCGTCGCGATCTCCGGCTCGGTGAAGATCGCGGCCGGCATCGCGATCACGTCGAGCTGCGCGCCCTTGTGGCCCGCGATCACCTCGGCCGCGATCTCGCCTTCCTTCGTCGCCTTGTGCGCGAGGTAGGGCATGCCGCGCACGTCGCCGATCGCGTAGATGCCCTTGACGTTCGTCTCGAGCTTCTCGTTCACGAGGATGTGCCCGCGATCGTCGAGCTTCACACCCAGAGCCTCGAGCCCGAGCTCCTTGCTGTTCGGTTTGAAGCCCACCGCGACGAGCACGGTGTCGCACTCGATGACCTGCGCTTGTCCGCCGACCTCGATCGTCAGGCTCACGCCCTTCTTCGACTTGTCGAGCGAGACCGCCTTGGCCTTCGTGAGGATCGTGGCCGGGTTGTCGCCCTTGGTGAAGGCCTTCTCGACGACCTTCATCACGTCCTTGTCGGTGCCGACCAGGATCTGATCCATCATCTCGACCACCGTCACCTGGGTGCCGAGCTTCTGGTAGACCATGCCGAGCTCCATGCCGATCACGCCGCCGCCGATGATCGCCATGCGCTTGGGCGCTTCCTGAAGGCTCACCGCTTCCTTCGCGGTGATCACCTGCTTGCCGTCCGGCTCGAAGCCCGGGATGCGCACGACCTGCGTGCCCGTGCCGATCACGATGGCCTTGGTCGCCTTGATGCGCTCCTTCTTGCCGTCGGGCGTCGTGACCTCGACCTCGTCCTTCGCGACGAGCTTCGCGGTGCCGAGCATGAGCTCGCCGCCGTTGCCCTTGATGAGCTGCTGGACGCCGCCAGTGAGCTTCTTGACGATGCCGTCCTTCCACTCCTGCATCTTCGGCACGTCGACCTTCAGGCCCTGCACCGAGATGCCCATGTGCTGCGCGTGCGCGATGCGGTGCGCGAGCCCGCTCGCCGCGATGAGCGCCTTGGAGGGGATGCAGCCCCAGTTCAGACAGACGCCGCCCCAGTGCTCCTTCTCCACGCAGAGCGTCTTCACGCCGAGCTGCGCGAGCCGGATCGCGGCCGGATATCCGCCCGGTCCACCACCGATGACGATCGCCTCGTAGGTCTTGTCCGCCATGTTCGTCTCCGTCCTTCGAGTGTGTCGAAGAACTGTCTCTTCGAGCTGAGAGTCGTTTCGAAAAAGAGCGCTCGAGCGCCCGAACGATCCAAAGTGCAAATCAGCGCCAGAAGTCAGCGCCGAAGAAAGGCGCCGCTCAATGCCCCGGCTTCGGGGCTTCCGGGCTCGCCAAGAGCTCCGCGCGCTGCTCTTCGAGGTGCCACGGGCGCTCCTCGAACACGTCGTCGAGCAGCTCCTCGCGAGCCGGCCAAGGGTGGACCTCCACCGCGCGAATCGCGGCGAGCACCTCGGCGGTGAGCTCGTCCTCCATCGCCTTGCGCGACTCGTCCGTCACGAGCCCACGCGCGCGCAGGTAGCGCTCGAAGCGCGCGATCGGATCCTTCTGCCGCCAGCGCTCGACCTCTTCTTCGCTGCGGTAGCGCGTCGGATCGTCGCTCGAGCTGTGCGCGCCGATCCGATAGGTCAGCGCCTCCACGAAGGTCGGCCCCTCGCCGCGACGCGCGCGGTCGAACGCCGCCGAGAGCACCGCCCAGAGCGCGAGCACGTCGTTGCCGTCGACGCGGATGCCCGGCAGACCGTACGCGCGCGCCTTGATCGCGAAGGTCTGCGACGCGGTCTGCTTGCTCACCGGCACGCTGATCGCCCAGTGGTTGTTCTGGCAGACGATCACGCACGGCGGCCGGTAGACGCCCGCGAAGTTCATGGCCGCGTGGAAGTCCGGCTCGCTCGTCGCGCCGTCGCCCGTGAACGCGACCGAGATCACGTCGTCGTGCCCCTTCATCTTCGCGGCCCACGCCATGCCCACCGCTTGCGGGAGCTGCGGGCCGAGGCACGAGCTCCAGCTCACGTGGTTCACCGCTTTGCCCGACATGTGCATCGGCATCTGGCGGCCCTTCGCGACGTCCGCTTCGTTGCCGTAGATCTGCGCGAGCCAGGTCTCGAGCGGGAAGCCGCGCACGAGCATGATCGCGCCTTCGCGCAGCGCCTGGAACACCCAGTCGCGCTCCTGCAGCAGCATGCCGGTGACGATCGGCGTCGCCTCTTGGCCGGTGCTCGCGCCGTAGAAGCCGACCTTGCCTTGCCGCTGCCGCGCGAGCATTCGCTCGTCGACGATGCGGATGTTCAGCATGTGCCGGAAGAGGCGCAGCAAGGTCGCGTCGTCGAGCTTCGGATCGCGCGCCTCGTCGACGCTGCCGTCGTCGCGGAGCACCTGGAAGAGGCCGAGGGCCGGATCGTCGTCGGTCGTCATCGCGTGTCCGCGTTCTCCGAGATCCTCACGAAGCAGCGAGGGGTTCGGCGTCGCGGCGCATCCTATCGAGGGGGACCGGGCGGTCAAGCGCGAGCCGGACCCGAGAACGTGCGCTACCACGCGGTCCGTGAGCCTTCGCGCCCGTCGTTTCGCGCCGGTCGGCGTGGTCCCCGGACCGCGCGGGGTCCACGAGCTCGCGGCCTGCCGGCGGTGGCTCGGCTTCTTGGCCGGGTCGGCGGGGTCAGCCGCCGACTTCCCTGAGGGTCTGTCG
>CALJLK010000096.1 GCA_937982655.1 uncultured Sandaracinus sp. | reverse complement strand
ACCCGAAAGGACCGTCCGCGGCGGACCCCGCGGACCCGAAAGGACCGTCCGCGGCGGACCCCGCGGACCCGAAAGGACCGTCCGCGGCTGACCCCGAGGACCCGAAGAACCACCGCGGCGGCGCTTGTACCTTGACGTCCCGGAGCGCGCCATGCGGCCTCCGACCGCGCCCGTTCGTCCTCCCGCTTGCGCACTCTCTACCATCTGGTAGACAGATGGCGACCGACCGGTAGACAGCGGACGACGATGCCCGACGGCGACAAAACCCCCAGCGTGCGCGATCAGATCCTCGACGAGGCCACGCGCCTCTTCGCCGCGCAGGGGTTCGGCGCGACCTCCGTGCAGGCGATCGCGGAGGCGGTGGGCATCCGCAAGCCCTCGCTGCTCTACCACTTCGAGTCCAAGGAGCTCCTCCGCGACGCGGTGCTGGAGCGGATCCTCGCGCGCTGGAACGAGCTCTTGCCCGGGTTGCTCGTCGCCGCGGCCAAGGAAGATCGCTTCGACGGCGTGATGAACGCGCTCACGAGCTTCTTCCTCGAAGATCCGGACCGCGCGCGCTTGCTCCTGCGCGAGGTGCTCGACCGACCGACCGAGCTGCGCGCGATGCTCGTCAAACACGTGCGGCCGTGGGTCGCGGTGGTGAGCGACCAGCTCGAGCGCGCGCGGCGCGATGGCTTCGTGCACGCCGACGCCGACGTGGAGGCTTACGCGGTGCACGTGATCCACCTCGTCGTCGGCGGGGTGGCGGTGATGGAGACGATGGGCGCCGCGCTCGGCGGGCGCTCGAGCGTCACGCGCGAGCGGATGACCAAGGAGCTCGTACGGCTGGCGCGCGCGGGGCTCTTCGTGGACCCACGCCGCACGACGCGCTCCGAGCGCAGCGAGAGCGCACGGAGCGAACGAGCCGGCTCGAAACGGAACAAGTGATGCGGGTGCCCCTCGTCGGCTTCGACGTGTGGGGCGCGGATGGAGCGGGCGCGAACACCGCGCGCGCGAACGGAGCGGGGTGAGCAGATGGCGAACTTCTACAAGGACAACGCGGATCTCCAGTTCTACGTGGAGAAGGGCATCGACTGGTCGCGGGTGGTCGAGCTGACCGAGCGACGCTTCGTCGACGCGGACGGGCCCAAGGATCTCACGGAGGCCAAGGAGCTCTACCGCGACGTCATGAACCTCGTCGGTGAGCTCGCGGCGAACGAGATCGCGCCGCACGCGGCCGCGATCGACGCCCAGGGCGTGCACCTCGGCGACGACGGCGAGGTCGTGTTCCCGAAGGAGCTCGATCGGATCATGGCGCAGATCAAGGACCTCGATCTGCACGGCCTCGCGGTGCCGCGCGAGCTCGGCGGCATGAACCTGCCGATGCTAGTGTACTTCCTCAACAGCGAGATGCTCGGTCGCGCCGACGTCTCCGTGATGGCGCACCACGGCTTCCACGGCGGGATCGCGATGGCGCTCCTGCTCTTCTCGATCCGCGAGGGCACGACCGAGATCGATCCGACGACTGGACGCGTGAAGAAGACGCGTTTCCTCGAGGCCATCCAGGAGATCGCGCGCGGCGACGCGTGGGGCTGCATGGACATCACGGAGCCGGACGCGGGCAGCGACATGGGCGCGCTTCGGGCGCGCGGCGAGCAGGACGCGGACGGAAACTGGTTCGTGACGGGCGAGAAGATCTTCATCACGTCCGGGCACGGGAAGTGGCACTTCGTCATCGCGCGCACCGAAGAGCCCGGCGACTCCGACGATCCGATGGCGGGATTGAAGGGGCTCTCGTTCTTCCTCGTGAAGACGTACGACGACGCGCCCGACGGAACGCGCACCCGCCACGTGAAGCTCTCCCGCGTGGAAGAGAAGATGGGCCACTCCGGCTCCGCGACGTGTGGACTGATCTTCGATCGCGCGCCCGCGCTCTTGGTCGGCAAACGCGGCGAAGGCTTCCAGTACATGCTCACGCTCATGAACAACGCGCGCGTGGGGGTGGGCTTCGAGTGCCTCGGCCTCTGCGAGGCGGCGTGGCGCAAGGCGGTGGCCTACGCGGCGGAGCGCCGCTCGATGGGCAAGTCGATCGATCGCCACGAGATGATCGCGGAGATGCTCGACGAGATGGAGGCCGACGTCGTCGCGCTGCGCGCGCTCTGCGTGACCGCGGGACTGCACGAGGAGATCGCGCAGAAGCTCCAGCTCGCGCTCGATCACTACGGGCAGATGAGCGACACCGAGCGCGCGGAGGCCAAGCGTGAGCTCGCCCGTCACAAGGCGAAGTCGCGTCGTCTCACGCCGCTCCTGAAGTACTTCGGGGCGGAGAAGGCGGTCGAGATCAGCCGCCGTTGCATCCAGATCCACGGCGGCAACGGCTACATCACCGAGTACGGCGCGGAGAAGCTGATGCGCGACGCGATGGTGATGCCGATCTACGAGGGGACCTCGCAGATCCAGGCGCTGATGGCGATGAAGGACACCCTCGGCGGCATCCTCAAGGATCCGGCGCGCTTCGTGCGCAAGAACGCGCAGGCGCAGTGGCGCGCGGTGTCGGCGCGCGATCCGATGGAGCGCCGCGTGGCGAAGCTGCAGGTGCTCTCGTTCGGGGTGCAGCGGCACCTCGTGGCGAAGACCGCGGGCGACAAAGCCAAGGGGCTCTCGGGCAAGCCGATGACGGAGTGGCCGGACGCGTTCCTCAAGAACTGGAACCCGAAGCGCGACTTCGCGTTCGCGATGCTGCACGCCGATCGGCTGATCCGCATCCTCACGGACGTGGCGATCGCGGAGCTCCTGCTCGCGCAGAGCAAGGCGCACCCGGAGCGGCGTCCGCACCTCGAGCGGCATCTGGAGCGCGCGGAGCTTCGCTGTGCGGCGCTGGAGCGCGAGATCACGGAGACGGGCGAGCGATTGTTGCGGAAGCTCGGTCGGCTGCCGGAGGAGCGCGCGGAAGCGGCGGAGTGAGCGAAGCGAGGTCGACCGAGAGGTCGACCGAAAGATCAACCGGGCGCCGGGGGGCGCACGGGGACGTGTGTGGGTGAGCGAGGCCCTCGGGATTCATCGGCTCCGCGCTCTCGCGCGGCCCGATAGTTTCGCGGAATCGTGCAGCTT
>CALJLK010000095.1 GCA_937982655.1 uncultured Sandaracinus sp. | reverse complement strand
GGCATCGAGGGCTGCACCGCGTGCCGATGGATGCACGAGGACACCTACCGACACTCGGACGTCGTGCGCCGAGTGCACGAGCACTTCGTGGCGGTCGCAGTAGACGCGAACGTTCGCCCCGACTTGGGCGCGCGCTTCGAGCGATGGGGCTGGCCTGCGACCGTCGTGCTCACGCCCGACGGTCGGTCGATCCTCGCCATCCGAGGCAACAAGCGCCCCCGGAGCTTCGTGCCGATCCTCGACCGCTTGATCGACGCGCATCGACGACACGACTACACCGACCTCACGCCGACCGAGGCGCCCGCGGCCGTCGTGGACGAGGCGTGCGTCGCTCTCACGACCAGCCTCGACTCGGCGCGCCGACCCGAGGGGTGGGGACCGAACCTGATGGTCGCGGACGCCCCGATGCGACACGCCTGGCTCCGAGCCCACGGCCGCGGAGAGTTGGAGCGTCGTGAGCATGCGCTGCGCACCGCGGAGGCGTGGGCGACGTTGATCGACCCCGTGTGGGGCGGCGTGTTCGTCGGCGGTCACGGCACGCCGCGCACACCGATCTTCGAGAAGCGCCTTCTTCACGAGGCCGCCGCGCTCGTGGCCTTCGCCCACGCGTTCGCGTTGACGGGCGACCCCGTCTGGTCGGACCGCGTCGCCGAGGTGCATCGGTTCGTCGAGGCGTTCCTGCTCGCGCCCGACGGACTCTTCTACGCGACGCAGGAGGACGTTCCGACAGGCTTTCCGGATCGCGAGGTCGCGTCGTATTGGGCACGCGACGACGCCGGTCGGCGTGCGCTCGGAGTACCGCCGGTCGACCACGGCGTGTACGCGGACCTCGTCGGCCGCGCGATCGAAGCGTACGCGGAAACCTACGAGCTCACGCGTCAGCCGCGGTATCTCGAGACCGCGCGACGCGCTGCCGAGGCGCTGCACGTCGAGCTCCTCGTTCGCGGTGGGTACCTCCGCCAATCCGCCGCGTTGCGTGTGCACGATGCGCGTCTCAGGCCGCACGCTCGCGACGAGCAGCTCTACCTCGCACCGCAGGCGTCGGCCGCGCTCGCGTACTTCGCGCTCCATCGCACGACGGGTGACGACCGATGGGCCGAGCGCGCGACGTCGTTGCTCGCCGCCGCCGAGCCGCTCTTCGATGGCACCCTCTACCGAGGCTCACTCGACCGTCACGCGACCACGCCACCCCGCGAGAACGCGTGGATTGCACGGGCTTTGTGGACGGCGGGATCGCTCGCTCACGACGAACGCCTGAGCGAGCGCGCACGCACGTTGGCACACACGCTCGCGACGCAAGCTGGTGGAGAGCCGCTCGGCACGCAGGCCGAGGTCGCGGTGGCCGTCGAGACGATCGCGCTGGGCGCAGTCGAGATCAGCATCGTCGGCCGTCGGGACGACGGTGGCGCGCGCGCGCTCTTCGAGTGGGCCTCCGCGGCCTACGAGCCGCGCAAGCTCCTCCACTACGAGCCGGACGGCCGCTACCCCGCCGAGGACGTCGCGATCGCGCACGTGTGTACGAGCGAGGCCTGCTCGAGCCCCATCCACGATCCGTCTCGTTTGGCCGCCGTCCTGGCCCAAGAAGGTCGAGCGACTCCACAGCCCGTGTGCGGCGCGGACCGCGGTCCCTGACCCTACTCGGACCCACCGGCGCGAGGGGCTGGATGCCTGCCCCGGCGGCGCCTCAGCGACCCGCCTCGCGCCCCCTCTTCTCGTCGCCGAAAGCACCTCGTCGGGCGGCGTCCACCAGCGCCTCGTCGTGGAGCCCGAGCACCTCGCGGAGCACCTCGTACGTGTGCGCGCCGAGCGGCGGAGGAGCGCGCCGTGCGGACCACGGCGTCTCCGAGAGGTGCAGCGGGTTGCCGAGGAGCTCGAGCTCGCCGAGCGTCTCGTGCGTGACCCGAACGCGCGCGCCGCGCTCACGCAGATGGGGGTCGTCGAGTACTTCGGGTAGCTCGCGTACCGGTCCGGCGGGCACCGCGACGCGGCCGAGCGCGTCCACGAGCTGGTCGCGCGACCACGTCCGCGTCCGCGCCTCGATCGCCGCCGTCATCGCGTCGCGATGCTCGACGCGCGCACGATTGGTGGAAAAACGTGGGTCCTCCGCCCAGTCTGCGTCGAGCACGCGAGCCAGCCGCGCGAGCTGCGCGTCGTTGCCGACCGCGATCACGAGGTGACCGTCCGCGCACGCGAAGACGTCGTAGGGGACGATGTGGGGGTGACCGTTGCCGAGACGCGGCGGCGCGTGCCCCGTCATCAGCGTCGCCACGCCTGCGTTCGCGAGCCACGCGACCTGCGTGTCGAGCAGCGACACGTCGACGTGTTGACCGACCCCCGCCCGATCGCGATGACGCAGCGCCGCCAAGAGACCGACGGTCGCATACATGCCGCACATCTGATCGGCGATGCCGACGCCCACTTTGTACGGCGGGCCCTCCTCCGGTCCGGTGAGGCTCATGATCCCGCCGAGGGCCTGCGCGAGGAAGTCGTAGCCCGGCTCCTCGCGGCGCGCGCCGGTCTGCCCGAAGCCGGTGATCGAGACGTAGACGAGGCGTGGGTGGATCGCGTGCAGGGACGCGAAGTCGAGCCCGTGCTTGGCGAGCGTGCCCACGCGGTAGTTCTCGACGAGCACGTCCGCTTCGAGCGAGAGGCGTCGCACGAGCTCGCGCCCCGCGTCGGTCGTGAAGTCGATCGTCAGCGAGCGTTTGTTTCGGTTCGCGCAGAGAAAGTACGCGCTCTCTTCTGCGTCCATTGCTTCCGCGTCTGCTTCCGCGTCGTCGGCCTCTGCGTCCTTGGCTCGCGCGAACGGCGGGCCCCACGCACGTGTGTCGTCGCCCCGCGCGGGCCGCTCGACCTTCCACACCTCGGCGCCGAGATCCCCGAGGAGCTGCGTGCAGCTCGGCCCCGCGAGGATGCGACTGAGATCCAACACTCGTAGCCCGGACAGGGCGCCCTTCGTCATGCGTTCGAGCTCCTTCGTCATGGCTTCGTCTGCGTGGGCTCGTGCTCGACCCGTCGGGTCACTCACCGCCGCCTCGGCGTCGATCCCAGAGCTTCGGCGTCGTCCCCGACACGGCGATCCCATACGTCGCGTTCGCGGGCCAGCCCTCGCCCACCAAGGGCACGAAGACGAACGCCTCGAGGCCCACGTGCTCGTGCACCACGACCGCGGCGGTAAAGCGACCCTCGAGCACCCAGCGGCGAGGGCGCGCGAGGACCGCGCTGCCTACGTTCTCGCTCTCGAAACCCCACAGCAGTGCGCTCGCCGCGCGCAGCGCGAAGCGTGGATGCAGGGACGCGCCTCCCTCCAGGCTCGTGAGGATCTCGTCGCCGACGTCGATGCGGGTGTCGTCGTTCGGCAAGCGCACGCGATAGCCCACGTCCGCGTTGAGGTAGCCGCGCCCGAACGAGCGCCCCGCCTGCGCGGAGAAGGTGAGGTCCCACTGCCCTTCGCCCAACGGCGGCACCGCCTCGTCCGTCGTGAAGCGCCCACTCGGGACCTTCACCTGGAACGCGAGCGTGCCGACGAAGGGCTGCGCGAGCACTCGGTAGCGGAGCGACGCCCGCAGATCCCCGATCCCCGAGTCGCGTCCGTCGAGGCCGCTCGTATTCGAGAATCGCACGTCCGCGATCCACGGCACCTGCAGCGACACCTCGAGCTCGTCGAGCAGACCGAGCGCGAGCTCGGCGTAGACGGCGGTGACACGAAAGGTGCCGCCGGTGGTGCAGTCGTAGGGGCGTCGGTCGCGCGGTCCGATCACGATCGCCTCGCCCGCGCCATTCGCGCAGCCGAGCAGACCCGCGTCGGTCTCGGTCGCGAAGAGCTGATCGGACGAGAGGTGGAGCACGGCGAGCTTGCCCCAGAGGCGTCCTTCTTCGAGCGTCCACGCGCCCGCGTGAGCGCGCTCCGGGGCGAGCACAACCGCGCACACGATCGCGACGAGGAGGGCGGGTGGCAGCATCCGCCTCACGCGCTGCGCGCACGCCGTGCCGGATGTCGCGCTCGTCACCGCGCGACCAGCGTGAAGCGCTCGTCCGCGTCGCGCCGGAACGCGTGCACGTAGCGAGCGCGCAGATCGTGCACGAGCACGATGGGAGCTCCCGCGACCTCGTCGTGGACCACGCCCTGCGGGCTCCCCGAGGTCTCAGCGAGCACGTCCCAGGCGTACCCACGCAGCGTCCCGTCGACGACCACGCCGAAGACCATGTCCTTGTTGTCGAAGAGATCGTCGGGCGGGGGATTGGTCGCCCGGAAGGTGTTCGTGTCGTTGACGCGGTAGTCGCCGTAGGGATAGCGCGTGTAGTCGCGCGAGTGACCGGTGTCGGAGGAGACGACGCGCGTGTCGGGATGGAGCGCCTTCCACGCGCCCCACGTCATCTCGAAGACCGGCAGGATCGGCGAAGGAGTGCCGATCTCCGTACCGGAGATCGACTCGAGCCGCATCTGCGACCAGAAGCTCTCCGAGGTTCGGTCGTACATCACGAGGTTCGAGTTGTAGAGGTTGCCGCTCACGCCGAGCTCGACCGTCGACCCTTCGACGAAGCGTCGGCGGTCGAACGCGAGGCCCGAGCCGGTGAGGGGACAGAAGGTCACCGAGAAGGCTTCGCCGTCGACCTCTTCGTTCACGATCTCGTGCCACCACAGGATGTTGTGGGGGTACGCGCGGGGACCGCTCGGCGTGATGACGCCGAGGACCTCGTCGACGTCTCGGAGGAACGAGAGCGAAGGGTCGTCCGCGCCGACCATCGTCGGGCTCTGCAGCGCCGGGATGCAATCGCGACCACCACAGGCCGGCGCGACCTCGCGGCAAGGCACGGTGCACTCGTCGCTGCTCTCGATCGTCGCCTCCCGGACCCCGCGCTCCGTGCCGAAGAGCTCGCTTCCGGGGTGGAAGACGCTCCACGCGAACCAGAACGCGTTGTGACCCGCCACGCTCGCGAGCGCGTCTTGCCCGTCGAGCCCTCGCCCCGTCACGTCGAATCGGCCCCGCGCGTCGCTCACGAGCGAGGCTGCCTCGAGCGCGAGCTCGTCGCCGGTACCGCCCGCATCCGCGGTCGGCCGCGATCCACCCGCGTCCCGCGCGCCACCCGTCGTGACGTCGTTCCCACAGCCGAGCGTGAGCAGCGCGAGCCACCACCACCACCGATTCCCACTCATGATCCACCTCATCGAAGCAAAGCGCCCCGGCCGGGGTCGATCGCCGACCGACCCCGACCGGAACTGGGAGCAGACACGCACACACCACGCCGCCCGCAGAGAAGAGACACTCGAGCGGCGCAAGAAGGAGCCCGCGCAGGAGGGGAGTCGCGCGAGCTCCGACCTTCGTCGCGAAGGGGCTCGAAACCGAGCGCGCCGTTCGCGTAGGACTCAGGTGCCGACGGTCGCGCGCAGGGCGACGTTGACCTGAATCTCGTTGGAGACCTTGAGCTGTACCGCCTCGGGGATCTGCACGCCGAAATCGGTGAGGCGGAGATCGAAGCGCGCCTGAACCATGACGACGTCGCCGTTCACGCGGGCAGCCCGCATCTCGGGGCTGAACGGGACGAAGCGTACGCGCGCGTTCGCGACGACCTCGCGCGTGATGCCGTGCAGCGTGAAGCGACCGCGAATGCGCACCTCGGTGTTCTCGTTGGGCGCGAGCCGTGTGGCGCCCTCGACCCCGGTGATCTCGAAGGTCGCATCGGGGAAGCGCGTCGCGTCGAGCCAGTTGGGCGATCGGACGTGCTCGTCGCGGAGATCGATGCCGGTCCGCAAGCTCGCGATGGACACCTTCACACGCCCACGCGCGGAGGCGACGTTCGCGGGATCGAGGGTGACGTTGCCTTCCACGTCGGAGCTGACGCCGGTGATGGTCTCGAGCGGCGCGTCGGAGACGAACTGCACACGGCTCCCGCCGTTGTCGTGGATGGTGAACGCGCGACCCTGGGCGCTCGCCGTCGCACCGATCGCGAGAACGGGAGCCAGCACCGAGACGAGCAACGCGAGATTGAGAGCAGCCTTCATGATGATCTTCCTCATTTGAGTCGATGTTCGATGGTGAAAAACCGAGCCCGGACACGTGATCTGCCGGCCCGTCACTCCGCAGGCGCGAGATCGTCGAAGGAGCCCATCTCCTCGAAAGACGGAAGCCCTTCGGGGGCGTCGGCTTCGATGAACGCCGGCTCCGGCGCGAATGCGGTGGAGAACTGAATCGCGAGTCCGGCTCCGAGCAGTGCGACGAACCCCGACGCGAGCCACGCGCGGTTGTTCGGGATCTCCGTCCGCTTGGCGCCGAACCAGAACACGTATCCCGGCACCAGGAGCGTCATCAGCCCCGTGCCTTTGCCGCGGCGAAACCCGGCCACCACGAAACGCACCAACGCGAAGGCCGCAAAGAGCCCCAGGGCTCCCGCGAGCCCGAACATGATCCACATGGACATGGCCACCCTCCCGACGCCGAGCGTCGTGTCTCCAACGCGTGGACCTACGAGAGGCGCCGGGGCTCGTTACGCCCCCGCGTCGTTCGGATCGGATCGGCAGAGCGAACGCTGCGTTCCACGTCGACAACGCGACGCGTCCGTCGCGGCCGAGCGCACGCGCTGCGTCGGACGGCTCGTCGCCGCCAAGCGTCGGGTCTCGATCGTCAGTGAGCCGCACGCCACGCCTTCAACCGATGCCAACCGATCCCTACGAGCGCCGAGCCGACCACCACGAGCGACGCGACCGCCAACGTCGCGGACAGCGAGAGCGTGGGCCCGATCCAGCTCCGCAGTCCGATGCCCGCGCCGTAGAGCAGCGTGAGGTGAAACCAATAGAGCATCAGGCTCTCCCCCGCGAGGACGCGCAGCACGCGGGGAAGCCGCGTCACGCGCAAGGCGAGCAGCGTGAATGCGAGCACGAGCACGAGCACGACCGCGAGCTTGAGCAGCGCGAAGCTCGGCACCGCGTGGTAGGTCGTGTCGTCCGTAGTGACGCGCCACGGGAACCAGCGCGCGATCGCCCAAATCCCGAGCCCGCCCGCCGCGACGAGCGCAGCGCGCCGAGCCGCGACGTGGGGCGGCGTCGACGTCCCACGGGGTGCGAGGATCGCGGCCGCCACGACCCCCGCGAACACGTAGCCCGCCCACGGAAACAGCGGAAACAGGCTCCCGCCACGATGCGTGAGGTAGTTCGCGAGCGGTCGCAGCGGGCCCTCGACGTTCACCGCGTCGGCCAGCGGCGCGAACGCGAAGAGGCCGAGCGCGAGCACGCCGGCGACGACGGTGACGCGGCGCGCATTCCGCAGCACCGACGTGAGCCCCTGCAGCAACGCCATCGAGGCGCCGATGCACTGCAGCACGTCCGCGATGAGGAAGCCGTTCAGCGACGCAGACGCGCGGGTCGGATCGTCCGAGAGCGCCTCGGCGGGGAAGTGCATCAGGTAGCCGAGCGTCACGAGCCACGCGATGCGCTTCCAGCGGCGGGTCAGGTTGCTCCGATCGGCGTGGAACGCGTCGAGCCGCGTGAGCGTCGAGAGCGTGAACGCGATCCCCGCCGCGAAGAGGAACGAGACGCTGACGAGCCCGCGTTGCCACGACCACGCGCCGAAGACCGGCCCTTGCCGGAGCTCGCGGTCGAGCAACGCATCGATCGTGTGGCCGTGCAGCATCTGAAACGACGCGAAGAGCCGCACGAAGTCGACGAAGAGCAGCCGCCCCGGCCCCTCGGCTTGGCGCACGCGCACGGACGAGCGACGCGTCTCGGGCACGGTGGCGTCGGACAGTGTGGGCTCGACCAGCCCGAGCCTCTCGGTGGACATCGGGACGGCTACGCTCACATCGCCCGATCGTTACGGGCGACGATGCCGACGTCCCGAACGCACGAAGTCCGATACACGCGAGGTGTCCCGTACGCGCCACGTCCGCGCGCTCCGACCCACGCGCGCGAGCGGTCGCCCCCGGACCGTGCTCACTCGATCGGCGACCCGTGCGTGTGGTCGAAAACTCCGAAGAAGAACGCTAGGAGGCTGCCAGTCGCGCCTCGAGCTCCGACACGCGCTCACGGAGCGGAGCGGTCATCGCGTGGACTTCGTCGAGCGTGAAGCGCTGGGTGATGTGCTGCGGGCAGTTCCAGTCGAAACCCTCGACGCGGATCAAGAAGCCGCGCTCGACACGCGCCCGGTAGTCGGACGCCTCGAGACGCGAGAGGGTCGCTTGGTCCTCGGCCCCGACGATACGCACATGCCCGAAGAGCTTCAGCCGCGTCTTGTTCACGTAGTCCATGAAGATGATCGACACGCGATCGTCGGTCAGCAGGTTACCGACGCTGACGTACTGCCGGTTCCCGCGAAAGTCGGCGAAGCCAATCGTGCTTTCGTCCAGCACGCGCACGAAGCCAGGGGGGCCGCCGCGGTGCTGCACGTAGGGCCAACCGGTCTCACTGACGGTGCCCATGTAAAGCGAGTTGCGAGCCACGATGAAGTTCGCCTCGGCGTCGCCGAGTGCGTGATTGAGCACGTCGGGCCCAGCCTCCATGCGAGCGTAGCCCGCCCGGCTACCCAGCTCCTCCTGCACCTTCTTGACCGTCGGAGTGAAAGCGATGTCTGCGTAGCGATGCGTCATGGGATCTTCCTCTCGTTGGCGTGAACGGCCGTGTCAGAGCCCGAGCTCGGAGAGCCCTGCGTGATCGAGAGGCCGCGGTCCCTGTGGCCAGAGGAGCCTGCGCTCGCCCTCGAGGATGGGTTGGTCGTTGATGCTGGCGAAGCGCGTGCGCATGAGGCCGCGGTCGTCGAACTCCCAGTTCTCGTTGCCATGGCTGCGGAACCAGCGGCCGGCGTCGTCGCGCCACTCGTACGCGAAGCGAACGGCGATGCGGCGCTCGCCGAAGAGCCAGAGCTCCTTCACCAGGCGGTAGTCCAGCTCGCGAGCCCACTTGCGCATCAGGAAGTCCACGATCTCACGCCGCCCCTGGGGAAACTCGGCGCGATTGCGCCACCGGCTGGTCTCGGTGTAAGCGAGCGCGACGCGCTGAGGGTCGCGCGTGTTCCAAGCATCTTCTGCCATCCGCACCTTCCGGATGGCGGACTCGAGCGTGAAGGGCGGGAGGGGCGGACGGGCGTCGGCGTCAGGTGGGGTCACGTGCTGGCTCATGTCTGCATCTCCTAGCTAGGCGACTTGGTCGGACCTCGGCCCGGCCGAGGCGCCCCCCGCCGCCACTCGCGTCGGGGGGCCTGTGGACCTACGCGGCCTCGTTCAGCTCCACCCTCGGGAAGTCGATGTCCACCTGGGTCGCCTTCCCCAACAGGTTCGTGAAGATGTTCATCGCGACGTGCGTGATGATCTCGACGATCTCGCCATCGGAGTGACCCGCGGCGCGGACAGCGTCCACCTCGGCCTTACTGACCTGACCGGTGTGCTCGACCAAGGCGCGGGCGAACGTGAGCGCCGCCTCCGCCTTGGCGTCCGACGAGCGCCCCCCGCGGTTGGCGAGCATCTCATCCGTGTCCAGGCCCGCCTTGCGCCCGATCGCCGTGTGCGCCGACACGCAGTACTGGCAGGCGTTCTGCTCGGCGACGCTGAGCGCGATGCGCTCACGCGTCTTGGCGTCCAAGAGGCCCGCGCCCGCGATGCCGTGGAGCCCGAGGAAGGCGCCGAGCGCCGCTGGCGAGTTGGCCAGTACGCGAATGAAGTTCGGGACCATGCCCAGGTTCGCGTGGACGGCGTCCAAGAGTTGCTTGGCTTCGCCGGTGGCGGTTTGAGGATTGATGATGGCGACACGAGTCATGAGTTCTGTCCTTGTGGAGGGATCACGCAGCGAGGTGGGCCGCGCTTGACCAGAGCATGGGCCACCACTCGGCTTGCAAGAATAGGCGCCGCATGGAATCTACTCTTGCGCTAGGCGGAATAGTCATGGACCGCGTTCACGAGCTGGAGGTCTTCGTCGCGGTGGCCGACGCGGGGAGCTTCGCGAAGGCCGCCGGGCGCCTGCGCCTCTCCCCGCCCGCCGTCACGCGTGCCATCTCCGCGCTCGAAGAGCGGCTCGGCGCGCGCGTCTTTCACCGCACCACGCGCAGTCTGACCATCACGGAGGTGGGGCAGCACTTCCTCGCGAGCGCGAGACGCATCCTCACGGACCTCGACGTGGCTGAGCGAGAGGCTGTGGGAGCGGCGGCCGCGCCCCAAGGCCACCTGACAATCACGGCGCCCGTGACGTTCGGTCGCGCCGAGCTAGCCCCGGTCGTGTGCGACTTCCTACGGCAGCACCCGCGCGTCACGGCGTCGCTCCTGCTCGTGGATCGCGTCGTGAATCTCGTCGAAGAGGGCGTCGACGTCGCCGTGCGGATTGGCCCTCTCCCCGACTCGAACCTGATCGCAAAGCGCGTCGGGAGCGTCCAGCGGTGGCTCGTGGCGAGCCCCACGTATCTAAAGCGACGCGGGACGCCCACGTCACCGGCGGAGCTCAAGGGGCACGCCATCATCGCGTTCAGCGGCCTGACGCCCACCCGCGAGTGGCGCTTCGGAGTCGCCCCGCACATGGCCGGCGTCACTCTCAGTCCCACGCTCGAGGTCAACGACGCGCTCACCGCGATCGAGGCGGCAGAGCGAGGCCATGGGATCACGGTCGCCCTTTCGTACATGGTCCGCGAGCGGGTGGCGGCCGGGCGTCTGGTGCCGGTGCTCGCCGATCTCGCGACGGCGCCGCGCCCCGTGCATCTGCTCTACCCCCAGGTTCGGGTGGTCGCTCGCAAGGTGCGCGCGTTCGTCGATTTCGCCGCGCCCCACCTGAGCGAGGTCCACTAGCGCACCCGCCCACGAGTTCGTTCCGGGTTGCCGAGGAATCGGTGTGGAGGTCGTTTGCCGCGCCGACGAAGGACAGGCGAAGCCTATTCGAGGAGGTCGGCGAAGGAGATCCGCGCCTTTGGCTACGGAAACTCGGAACGAACTTGCCGGCGGGTGCTAGCCAGAGCGATCGCTCCCGGACCGTGCTCACTCGACCAGCGACCCGTGCGTGTGGTCGGGAACTCCGAAGAAGAACGCGTCGATCAATCGACGTAACTCGGAGTTCGAAAGGGATTGGAGGTGGTCGTAGCCTTCCAGGGTCACGACGCGACAGACACCCTCGGTGCACTCGTCCGCCAGCGCGCGGGCATGCGCGTACGGAACGACTTCGTCCTCCCGCGAGTGCACGAGCAGCGCGAGCCCTCGAAACGCCTTCAGCGCGGGAGGCCGCCGAAGCACCGGCCCTTCGAAGCCCGCGAGGCGGCCCGCCGCGTCGCTCACGTCCTGGAACACGAAGCGCGGGAGGAGCTCGACCCAGTCGCCGTGTCGACCGCGCAGGAACGTGTACGAGAGATCCGGAAGCGTCGCGAACGCGGCGACCGCGAAGACCCGATCGACACGTTCGTCCGCGGCGGCGAAGCGCATCGCTACGCCGCCCCCGTAGCTCGGTCCGTACACCCCGAGCCGCCCCGTCGCGATGCCTCGGCGTCGAAGGTCGTCGAGCGCGCAGCGAAGATCCTCGACCTCCAGCGCACCGAAACCGAGCGCGTCGCCGCTGCTCCCACCGTGGCCGCGCAGATCGAGCACCACCGCGCCCACGCCTCGGGCCGCGAATCGTCGCGCGAGCCCCACCATGCTCCGCTTCCCGTCGCCGATCCCGTGCAGCACCAGCACCCAATCGACCTCCGACGTGCCGGCCGCCCTCCGAGGCCGAAACACCCACGCGGCGAGCGACACGCCACGCCCGGTGAGCGTCCACGCCTCCGCCTCCTCCGGGCGCTCGCCTCCGCCCGGCCCGGGTCGTGCGACGACCATCGCGCGCGCCCACCCGTCGACGAAGCGACCGTAGAGGAAGAGCGCCGCGAAGACGAGCACCGCCGCGCCGAAGATTCGTTTCACGTCCCGGCCTACGCGCCGACAACACCGACGTTTCGCCGAACGTGCGGGTATACGAGGCACACGCATGCAGCGGTCGGCGTAACGCTCGTATCACAGCGCAGTACGCCGGGTGCCCAGTCGGGTGTGCGATCGTCCTTTCCACGCCGACCCGCCCGACTGAGGCACCAAGCTCCGTGCATGGTCCCACCGCGACCACCGCCTCGAAGAATCCGATGAAGCACCGCGTCGCCGACGTGCTCGCCCGCCGCCTCGCCCTCCACACCCGCCTCGCGTTCGGGGTGCCTGGCGGCGAGATTCTCACCTTCCTCGACGCGCTCGACCGGGCGGGCGTCCGCTTCGTGCTCACCCGGCACGAGGCCAGCGCCGGGTTCGCCGCACGCGCCGCCCAACGCGTCGATGGCGGAGTTGGACTGCTGGTCGCGACCCTCGGTCCCGGAGTCGCGAACACCGTGCTCCCGGCGCTCGACGCTCAGCAAGCGCGGCGCCCTCTCGTGGTCGTGACGGGCTGCGTGCAGGGCGACGCAGAGGGCACCTACACGCATCAGATCGTCGACCACCGACGGCTCCTCGAGCCGGTCGTGAAGGCGTCGTTTCGTGTGACCGCCGATCACGCAGACACGTTGGTTCGCCGAGCGATCGCGCTCGCCCGCGACGGTGTGCCCGGGCCAGTCCACCTCGATCTGCCCACCGACGTCGCCGAGCGTCTCGTGGACGTCCCGACGCGGCTCGTCGACGCGCTCGATCGACGCGACCCCTCGCTGCGCGCCTCGAGGATCGACACTGCCATTCTCGCGAGTCCCGCGCCCTTCGATCGTCTGCGCGGCCAGCTCCGCTCCGCTCGCCGACCGCTGCTGATCCTCGGGCTCGAAGCGCTCGATGCCGACGTCGCCCTGCTCCGACGCACCGTCGCACGCGCGGGCGTACCCGTGCTCACGACCTACGACGCGAAGGGCCTCGTCGACGAGCACGAGCCTCACGCGCTCGGCGCCTTCGGGCTCTCCCCGAGCGCCGACCGGTCGCTGCTCCCTTGGATCCGCGACGCCGACTTCGTCGTGCTCTGCGGCTACGATCCGGTCGAGGTCCGCGCGTCGTGGCGCATGCCCTTCGGCGAAGGTGCGACGGTCGTCGAGCTCACGCGCGCGGAGGCGCTCCACGGCATGCACGTCGCCACGCACACCCTCGTCGGCGATCCCGCACGCTTGCTCGAGTCGCTCTTCGCCGAGGTCCCTCCGAGCCGACCGTGGGTCGACGACTCGCAGCCGCTGCGCGCCGCGCTCGTGGACACCTTCGCGCCGACCGTCCCGCGCTCGCCGTGCGCGATCGCGAAGGTGCTCGAAGAGGAGGTGCCATCGGACGCGTGGTGGACCCTCGACACCGGCGCGCACCGCATCGTGCTCTCGCAGGCGCTTCGGCTGCGCGCGCCGCGGCTCATCCAGTCGAGCGGCCTATCGACGATGGCCTGCGCGATCCCCTTCGCGATCGGCGCCGCGCTCGCGAGCCCCGGCGCTCCGCTCGTCGCGATCGTCGGCGACGGCGGCCTCGAGATGGCGATGGGTGAGCTCTGCACCCTGGCGGAGCGCGCGCTGCCCGTCGTCGTCGTCGTGCTCGACGATCGTTCGCTCGCGCTCATCGAGCTCAAGCAGCGCCAGCGTGGCCTGACGAACCTCGGCGTCGACTTCGTCGATTCAGCACCCGATCACGCCGCGGTCGCGCGCGCCTGCGGCCTCGACGCGTTCACGGCCGACGACGAAGACGCGCTGCGCGTGGCGCTGCGGATTGCGTTCGCGTCGCGCCGACCGAGCCTCGTGCACGTGCGGCTACCGCGCCGCGCGTACGACGAGGTTCTTTGAGACTCTGCCGATCGTGAGCGTCGGTCGAGCGAAGGCACGAGCGCGAGATGAGGGAGCTCATGGGCGGGGGAAGCGTCAGCTGCGGGAGTCATCAGAGTCGCCGCGGCGTGGCATGTTTGCTGCTGCCTCGCGCGCCATGATCTGCGCGCGGCACATCCTGGCCCTCGGTGCGGTGCTCGCGACGGGGTGCTACCTCGACCACGGCATCGACCCGAGCCGTTTCGGACCGCCCCCCGATGCAGGGTCGGACCCACGGATGTGCTTCGAGGGCGATGGACACCTCGACTTCGCGTGCCCGACCGGGACCTTCGCCCCCGGCGAGACGATCGAGCTCGAGGTGTGGCACTCGTGGGGCGGGTGCTGCTCGAGCGGCGTCGGACACGTGGAGGTGTCGCATGCCGGTGACGTGTGGACCCTCGCGTCGCGCTGGGAGGACGTCTGCGATTGCTGCGAGCGGTGCGCGTGCGTCGGGCCCGGCGAGAACGTGCGCGTTACCGTCGGACCGCTCTTCCCCGGCGTGAACGTCATCCGAAGCGAGCGTGTCGCGGTCGAGTGCCGGATCGTCGCGGAGGAGCCCAGTCTCTGCATCGAAGCCCCCACGGCGACGCGAACCGCGCGCGTGCTCTTTCCCGACCAGAGCGACGACGTGACCCTCACCCACGTCGCGGGTTCGGATTGCGGCTGCGACCCGCGCGTACGCGTGCGCGACCTCGAGACGAGCCTGGCCCTGTGCGACTGCGGTGACGTCTGCGACGACGCGATCACCCTCTACCAGGGTCACGCGCGAGGTCCCGCTCGCCCTCCCGGCGACTACGTGCGCGTGCTCGGCGGTGCGACGAGCCCGCTCTCCGTGCGCGACCCCTCGGAGTGCCACCCGAGCACGCCGCTCGGCATCACCCTCGAGCTGCCCGACCCGACCGCGCAGACGACGGGCGAGCCGCTCGTGTGGGTCGGCGTGACCGGCGAGCAGCTCTCGTGCTGCGCCGAGCCGCTGCCGGCCGTCAGCGCCGTCATCGCCCCCGACGGAACCATCGCCCTCACGCTCCATGCGTGTGGGCATGACGACTGCGCGTGTGTGCCCGATGCGGCGACATCGTTCACCGCGTGGCACAGCCTGGGTCCGCTCCCCGCAGGGCACCACGTCGCGGTCGCAGGCGAGCACCGCGCGAGCTTTCGCGTGCCTTGAAGAGCCTCCTCCGCGGATCGGAGCGCGCCGAGCGTCGCGGCGTGGCCGCGAACGCTCGGTGTGCAAGAGCGCAGAAGGCCCCGCCGCGCGGATGCACGGCGGAACCTACTGGCTCGAAGCGGCGCCGAGAGCGCGCCGCGTGACGCGACCACGCGACGCCGACGGGGCCTCTACGGGCGACGAACGAAGGTGAGGACGAACGGGGGACTCGGCGGACCCGCGCTCGGATCGAGCAGGTGGTCGAGCTGGCCCTGAACCACCCAAGCGCCTCCCTCCACGACCGCGCTCGTGCTCGGGAAGTCGAGCCCCTCGCGCAAGACCTCGATCTCGCCCGCCCTCAGATCCAGCTCCGACAGGCGCGCCAGCGCCCCCTCGACCACGAGAAGCCGACCTGCGCCCAACCACTCGATGCCATCGGGCGCACCGAGCCCCGTCCGCACCACGTCCACCGACCTCGACGCGACGTCCACGCGGTAGATCTCGCCGCGGCGGAAGTTCGCGAGGTACAAACTCTGCGCGCCATCCCAAGTGATCCCGTTGAGGCCGAACTCGCCCGCGGCCACCCCCTCACCGAAGCGTGGGTCGGAGAGCCAGACCTCGGCGGGAGCATCGGGTTCGGCACCGATCGACACCCGCACCACCCGATGAGCGAACGAGTCGGTCGCGTACACGTGCGTCTCATCCGTCGTCAGATCGTTGCATACACCCGAACCTTCCGGAAACGAATGCCGCGCCACGATCGCCCCGGATTCGCGGTCTATGGCCACGATCTCTGGCAAGTGATCTCCCGTGAAATCGGAATTGCAGACCCAGAGTTGGTCGTCGACGTGGAGGCCGATGACGTTTCGCAACTCCCCCTCCGGCACGACCGTGTGAGCCTGATCGGACGCGCACGGCTCGACCCTCACGATCCTCCCGGTGGCGACGCTTCCTACGTAGAGTCGGCCCTCGGCGTCGCCGGCGATTCCTTCCGGGAAGTAGTTCGCACCCGGCAGCGGGATCTCTTCGGCGTCACGACAGCGCAGGTCGGAGCCACAGCCGACGACCAGCAGTCCGATCAGACCGAAAATCAACGACACGACCCTCATACCGCCACCTCGATCATTTCGAACACCGCGTCCATCGCCCTTTCCCGTAGCTCGCTCAGAGCCTGATACGCCGGTGATTCGAACCAGGTCTCGAGGGACTCTCGAGACTCGAATCGCACGAGGAGTCGTCCCGGCCGAGTTTCCTCCTCGCTCCACCAAGCGTGGACGACCGCGCCGCGTAGGATCGGCTCGGCGCCGACCGAACTGAGCGTCCGACGCGCGGCGGCCTGGTATTCCGCCAGCGCGGCGGGGTCACGGACACGGAAACGAACTTCGAGCACCACGGTCTTCGTGTTTTCCATGCCGTGAGCCTGACGCCGCATGCGAGACGTGCGATGACGTTTCGTCTCCAATGTGGCGCCGTATGTCTCAACCGGCTATCGAATGGACATGACCACGGGCGACGTCTTGTCGGAGGTTCTCGAGACGGCTCGACTCCACGTGCGCGATGCGATCGCGCTCACTGGCGATGCCGGCCAGCGATTCGGCGGCCCGCTCGCGGCGATCCCCCTCACGGGGCGGCTCGGCGCAGGTCGATCGAACGTCCCCGAAGGTGACCTCCTCTTCATGGCTGCGGGTAGCGAGTGGCTCGCCCCCGTACGAGCGAGCGACTTCGGGATCGTGCTGCAGTTCGTGTTCGCCACCCCCTTCGACCACCCGTTCTTCCAGAACCTCCCGGGGCGCGCGCGAGTGAAGGCGCCGGACGAGCTCAGGCACCTCGCGCAGACCCTCTTCTCCCACGTGCGCGCTCAGCAACCGGGAGTCGGCCTCCTCCAGCGCACGTTGGGGAGCGCGATCTTCGTCCTCGCGATCCGAGCGCTGGGTGCGCAGCTCCCGCAGTACCGCACGCCCATGCGCGACCCCGCGGTCTACGAGGCGATCCGGCGGATCCACGGCGACCCGCGAACGGACTGGAGCGCGCAGTCTCTCGCCGCGGCCGTGGGCGTGTCTCGCGCGTCGCTCTACCGGCGATTCGAGAGCTCGGTGGGCATCTCTCCGGGCGAGTACCTGACGACGTGGCGAATGGTCCGGGCGTGCGAGCTGCTCCGCCTCGGTGACGCGTCCGTCGCGGAGGTCGCCGACGCGGTCGGCTATCGATCGACGACCAGCTTCTCGCGCGCCTTCGCACGACATCACGGGATCGCGCCGAGCGCCTGGCGAGCGGGGGCGCGGGATTCCGTCGGCCGTGCTCAGCCTCCGAGGGCGAGCCAAGGTCGCGCGAAACGGTAGCCGTCGTCGACCGCACGCAGCGGGTCGACCACGCATCGTGCGCGAAGCTTCCGCACCGCGAGGCGCAATCGGTTGTCGTGCTTCAGGGGGTGGTACTCGGAGACGTTCCAGACCGCCTGGACCAGTTGCTCCTTCGATGCTTCGCCACCTCCGGCGACGAGCGCGGCGACCAAGGCGCGAAGCACGGGCTGACGCTCGAGACTCACCTGCTCGTCACCGACGAAGAGAATCGCCCGCGCCCCGTCCCACGCGACCGCGTCGGGTGCTGCCTCACCACGCACCGTTCCCCAGCCCCAACGTGCGCGGGTCGCGCGAGCGAATGCTGCGATCAACGCCCCCTCGGACGGTCCACCCAGCACCGCGTGTGCGCACTCGCCTACCCGGCCTTCGCGGGCCGCCACGCGCAGCAACGCGCGCACGTCACCCCCACACGCCGCTTCCAGCAGGCCGATCTCGGCCAGGACGTCGCTCGCGCCCGCACGCTCCGCCAGTCGACGCGTGACGTCGAGTCGCGGTGAACCGCCCGCCGCGACCGACACGGTGGCTGCGAGCACGTTCTCGAAGAGCGCGAAGGGCACCGAGCCCTCCTCCCGCGACGCGCTCGACACGCGCACCGCCAGGTGCTCGGCGTCGCGTTCGCGCCCTTCGAACAGCGCGCGAACCGCGTCGTGGGTCGTGCGCGCCGAAGCGGATGCCGGGTAGGCGTCGTCGCTCGCGTGCACGTCGAGCGACGACGTCCCACGCACCACGAGCTCGGCGAGCGCGCTCCACACCCGCGCGAGATCACCCGGTGGTCCGGCGGCGACATCGACCGGCTCCGGTACTTCGCCCCGCCGCAACGCCAACTGCGCGGCGAGCATCACCCCGTACGCACGATCTTCCGCTCCCCGATACACCGCCGCTTCGGCGAGGCCCCGCGCGATCGACGCGCGCGCGTCGTCGTACTCGCCCCGCACGAGCGCCACGCTTCCGCGAATCAGCATTCGACGCGCTGCCATCGGAGTCCCCGCGACGACGTAGGGCTCGAGCCGCGCCAGGAGGTGCTCGCTGCGTTCGAGGTTTCCCGCCAGAAACGAGAGCTGCGCGTCCATCTCGAGCGCACGGCGTCCCACCAGAGCCGTGGTGGCGAGCGCATCGACCGGAAACGTCGACTCGAAGAGGCGCGCCGCGCGCCGCGGCATCTGCAGGCCGTAGAAGACGAGGGCCAGGTTGAAGGTGAGGTTCGCGCGAGTGCGCCCTCGCGTCGCCGGCAGCTCCTCCTGCAGGGCGCTCGCAAACCCGAGCGCCCGCTCGGCGTCGCCTCGACGCGCTGCGATCGCCGCGTCCACCGCGCTCCGAAGGAGCCTCTGGTCGGTGGAGGTGGGCAGCGCCTCCGCCAATGCTCGCGAGGCCTCATCGAGCTCCCCCGAGAGCAGCTTCGCCGACGCCGCCATCATGGCGACCTCCCAAGCCAGCGACGCGTGCCCGCTCGCCGCGACGCGCCGCGCGATCTCGGGGGCGCGCGCCGACACCGTCGGAAAATCCTCCAACGTCAGACGCATCTTCAACCACGCGGCGTGTACGCGAGCGTCGGCTTCCGGATCGGGCTCCGGCAACGCGGCGATCCGCGCGACTTGCCCATGCTCCGATGCGCTTCGATACCGCCACTCGTCGAGGCGGCGCCTTTGCGTGAGGCTCGGCGCGCCGGCCTGGTCGAGCGCAGCATGGAGCTCTCCGGCGCGTTCCTCGGCGAGCAAACGCTCTCCGCTCCGCTCGAGCAGCGCGATCGCGTCGTCGAAGCGCTCGAGGAGCACGAAGAGTCTCAACGCCTCGAGCACCGCGTTCGGTTCGTCCAAGCCGGCGAGCAACGTCGCGAGGCGCGCGCACGAGGCTTCGTCGAGCATGCCTTCGTCGCGTGCCTGTTCGTGCACGCGCACACCGTCCGGATGCAGCAGCACGATCCCGCGGGCCACGAGCCCATCGACGATCGACGCATCCACCATTCCGTCGAAGACCGCGCGCGGAACCGGAAGCCGGAGCGCGCCGAGCCAGCGCACGACTCTCCGCTCCTCCGGCTCCATCCGTGGCCGCGGGGCTCGACCCACGATCGCTTGCCGCAGCACCCACGGCGAGCCCTCCGCGCCCCGCACGAGCCGCGCACGCACCTCGGCCGACACGTCCGGCGCGAGGACGTCGACCAGGCTCGCGAGCTCGGCCGGCGCCATCGGGCCCAACGAGAGCCGAGCCTCCGGTGGAAGCTCGCGCGACGCGCGCGTGACGAGCACCCAGCGGGCGTGGCGAGCGCAGCGTCGGACCTCCACGACGAGCGACTCCAGCGTCGACGGCGCGTCGTCGAGGACGACGAACAGGCGCTCGCGCTCCCGAGCCAGTCCATCCGCCCAGTCGATCACGCGTGCGACACGCTCGTCTCCGTCCCCTCCACGCGGCACCTCCCCGACGGTGAGACCCATGAGCGCGAGCAACGCTTCCTCCACGCAGCGCAGCGGGTCGCTCGGCGCGGGCCCGAACGCGACGTAGAGGGTCGTGCTGGCGTCCGGCGCGAGCACGTGCTGGACCAACGCGCTCTTGCCGATCCCGCCCTCGCCGTAGACCACCGCCCCCCGCTCGCGGGCGAGCAGCGCCTCCAGCCGACGCGCGGCGTCCTCACGCCCCACGAACACGGCGGGCGGATTGGGCAATCGGAAGCGAAGCGGTACGTGAGACATCACGAGACATCCGTCGATCCCGGCTCCGCGGGCCTCCCACCACTACGGTGCGGATCGAGGCGGAACGAGGCGCGTCGACGCATCGCGCCCCTCGAAGCTTCACGGATCGTACGATGCGCCTACGCCTCCTCGCCCTCGCCGTTTCGTCGTCGCTCGCCTGCGGTGGTCTCGCCCGTCAAGAGCTGGTGGTCGAAGCCCCGCCCGACGCCGTCCCCATCACGCTCGAGGCGCTCCACCGCGCGGCCGTCGAGCGAGGCTTCGACGCGGTCCACGACCCCTGCCGACGCGTGGTCTTCCACGTCGACCGCGCGCGAGGCACTCGCCTCACCTTCGCGGCGAAGCGCCGCGGCATCGTGATGATCGCGGGCGTTCGTGGGGCCGACGAGCTGCCGCCGAACGAAGCTGAAGCGCGGCTCGTGACCACGGAGACGCTCGGCCGGGAGCTGCTCACGCGCGCGACCGAGCTCGTCCTCGTGCTCGAAGAGGAAGCACGACGCACACAAGCCGAGCGCGCAGAAGCGGACCGAGCGCGCGCGGAAGAACGCGCCGCGCGACGTGCGGACCGGGCCGAACGACGTGCCGAGCTCGCGGCGTTCGTGGAGGCCAACGCCGAGCGTTCTCAGACCCGAACGTCCGTGTCGGCACCGCCGAGCGCCGCGACCACCACCGGGTCCGCCGCCGAGCCCTCGTCGTCGAGCAGCGCCCGCTGCTGCATCAACGGCGCGTTCTACGAATGTCCCGACGCCGCGTCGGTCGACCTCTGCGTGGGGCGCTTCGCGCGCTGCATCGGGGGATGCGGGCTCTCCTGCATGGAGTCCTGCCTGCAATCCGACCCGCCCGACCCGTCCGGATGCTCGCGCATCCCATCCCGCGACGGCGAGTGCTGACGTCACGCCCTCTCCGCTCGCACGCGAAACGTACTCGCCGCTCCCGCGCGAAACGGCACCAACCCAGGGCCACAATCGTCACGACCACGAGCACGACGCTAACGCGGGGACCCACCGACAGTAGGGGCCGACATGACGAAGTCCTACCGCACCTCCCTCGCGCTCCTCGAACCCTCCGCCGTCCCCGAGGCGGTCGCCGCGCTGCTCGCTCGTGGCAAGAAAGCCGCGGGAGGGATGCTCCCGAACATGTACCGCGCCATGGCCCACAGCCCCGCGCTCTTCGAGACCTACCTGCACGGCTACGAGCTCTTTCGCACCAAGACGCGCTTCTCCGCCGCTGAACAAGAGGTGGTCTTCCTCGTCGTGAGCTACGAGAACGGCTGCGAGTACTGCGTGGCCGCGCACAGCCTGCTCGCCGACACGATGTCGAAGGTGCCGCGCGAGGTGACCGAAGCGATCCGCAACGGCACCGAGATTCCGGCGGAGTTTCCCAAGCTTAAGGCGCTCGCGGCGATGACGCAGGCGGCGCTCGTCTCGCGAGGACGGCCGAGCGAGGAGGAGGTCGCGGCGTTCGTGGCGGCGGGCTACGACGAAGCGCAGCTCCTCGACGTCTTCCTCGCGATCTCCGTCAAGACCTTGAGCAACTACACGAACCACGTCTTCGAGACGCCGCTCGACGCCGTGTTTCGCGCGCGCGAGTGGAAGGCGTTCCAGGTCGCCAACCGCGTGGTGCAGTTCTTTCGGCGAGGCTCTGATGCGTGAGGGTGCGGCGCGCCGACTTGGTGCGCTCGCTGCTCTGTCTCGTCGCGGCTCTCTCAAGCTGCGTACGGTGGTCGAATGACTTCGACGAAGACACGCTGGTTGATGGGTGCATGTCTCGCGCTGGCGAGCGCGGGGTGCGACGAGCCGACGGAGACGCCCGAGCCGACCGCACCTTTCGCACGCGCCGAAGCCGTGGAAGCGAGCCCCGAGGGCGCGGAAGGCAGCGCGGCCGAAGCGACCCCACCACGCGCCGACGCGCCGCGATCACGCGCCTACGAGCCGGCGACCGAGGTCGGCGTCGCGCGCGCCGACCTCGGTCTGGCCGTGGGAGCCCCCGCGCCCGACGCCACGGTCGCGACGATCGACGGCAGCGAGACCACGCTCGCATCGCACCTCGGTGAGGGGACGACGATGCTCGTCTTCTACCGCGGCGGCTGGTGCCCGTACTGCAACTTCCAGATCCGCGAGCTGACCGAGAACCACGCGAGCTTCGTGGAGCGCGGCGTCTCGCTCGTGCTCGTGAGCGTCGACCGGATCGAAGAGAGCGCGCGCACGAGTGCGACCTACGAGATCCCGTTCGCGGTGTTGAGCGACGCCGACCTCGCTGCGCATCGCGCGTTCCGCGTGCTCCAGGAGGTCGACGCGCCGACGCTTGAGCGCCTGCAGGGCATGGGCATCGATCTCGAGGCGGCCTCCGGGCGCGACCACCACACGATCGCGGTGCCTTCGGTCTTCCTGATCCGCGATGGGGTCGTGGTCTTCCGCCACGTGGAGCCGGACTACCGCACGCGCCCCTCGGTCCCGCAGCTCCTCGCGGCGATCGACGGGCTCGCACCGACTGCGCCGACGACGATGGCCGCGTCTGTCGCCGACGACGGGTGAGCGAAGGCGTCGAGAGGTCGCCGTTCGGCGATCGAGTCCACGAAATCGACGGCGATCGACCTTCCCCCCGCGGTCGACCGTCTCCCTCACGAGCCCCGACGGAGTTCCGTCGGGTCTCGTGGCTTCACGAGGCGTGGAGCGCACGCTCCGTCGCGTGTGTCGCCGTGCGGGTCGTTCTGGTGGGAGACAGGTTTCGACATGAGCTTCGATCGAGCGGTGGATCGCGGTGCGCACCTCTACGAGAGCGTGCGCGATGCGTTCGGCTACCTCCGCCACGTGCGCTCGGCGCGCGCGCTCTGGCGCGTCGTCGCGCCGGCGCCACCGCTCGTCCTGAACGCGCCTGCCAGCGCATCGACCTGCCTCACGGGCGTGGGCGCGGCGGAGCTCGCAGCGCGCCTTCGCATGGCCGGCCACGCGCTCGCTCTCGAAGCGCTCGACGGGCCCCTTCGTGCGTCCTCGGGTCCCGAGCCCTCCTCGCTCGCGGCGATCGAGGCCCTCGTGCCCGCGTTGCATCTGGTCACGCCCGAGTCGTTGCCGAGCGACGCCGAGCGCGTCGCGTTCTTCCTCAACCTCTACAACGTGCTCGTCCTGCACGGCGCGGCCGCGCTCGGGGTTCGTACGAGCGTGCTGGAGGAGCCGACGTTCTTCTCCGCCGTCGCTTATCGCGTGGGCGACGCGATCCTCACGCCCGATCGGATCGAGCACGGCATCCTGCGCCGCGACGCGCCACACCTCGGCCGCCGCACCTTGCGGCGCGACGATCCGGCGCGTGCGTTTCTTCCGCGCGTGGTGGAGCCACGCATTCACGCGGCGCTCGTCTGCGCGAGCGCGAGCTGCCCGCCGATCGCGTTCTACGACCCAGAGCGCCTGCACGAGCAACTCGATCGCGCCGCGAGGCACCTCGTGAGCACTCACGTGCGTGTCGCGCGCGACGTCGTGCGCTTGCCCCTCGTCTTTCGTCACTACGCGCGAGACTTCGAGGCGTACGCGACGCGCGACGATCCGTTCCTCCCGCGTGGCGTGCGCGAGTTCGTGAGCGCGCACGCCGAGCCTCCGCTCCGCGCCGCCGTCACCGCGGCACGACGGGCTCGCTACGACCCGTGGGATTGGCGCTTCGGCGTGAGCGTGCGCGAGAGCTGAGAGAGTCGCGTCGTCGCGGAAAGAATCACCGCACGTCGCGGCAGGAGCAGCCCCGCTAACAGTCTGTTGAAGAACTCTTCGAGTCCTTCAACGGACTGCCTCTTCTTTCTGGGGTCTTTCCCAAAGACCCCTCCAGTGGGCAGAGCCCACCGGAGCCTCCCCAAAACACGCAGCCCGTCGAAGAACGATGTTCTTCAACGGGCTGCTAACGGCGACGTCGGCCGGAAGTATGAGCCGACGTGGGGAGGCGACGCGTCGTAGTGATCACGGGGGCAAGCACGGGAATCGGGCTTGCACTTGCGCGTCACCTCGTCGCCACCACCGAACACCACGTCGTGCTCACGGCGCGCAACGCCTCACTTTCGCGCTTCGCGGGCACGGGGATCGAGCATGGCGAACGCGTCTGGATCCGTGCGCTCGACGTGACCTCCGACACCGACCGACTTCGCGTCGTCCGCGAGATCGACGACGTGCTCGGGGGCGTGGACGCGCTCGTGAACAACGCGGGCGTCGCCCTTCGCGCGGTGGTCGAGCACGTGCGCGAGGCCGACCGGATGCGCCAGATGGACGTGAACTTCCGCGCGCCGATGGAGCTGGCTCGGCTCGTGTTGCCCGCGATGCGAGCTCGCCGTGCGGGCCGCATCGTCAACGTCTCCTCCGTCGCCGGCATGATGGCGATGCCGACCATGGCGGCGTACGCGGCGTCGAAGTTCGCGCTCGAAGGCGCGTCGGAGGCCCTCTGGTACGAGGTGCGCCCCTTCGGCATCCACGTCTCGCTCGTGCAACCAGGCTTCGTGCGCTCGGACGGGTTCGAGCACGTGCTCTCCACCAGCCTTAGCGCGTGCTCGCAGGATCGGACGGACGACCCCTACCACGCGCACTACGCTCACATGCGCGGCTTCGTCGAGCGGCTGATGCAGCGCGCGCCGTCCACCCCGGACCACGTCGCGCGCGTCATCGCGCGCACCCTCGCACGTAGACGCCCTCCGCTCCGAGTCGCAGGTACCCTCGACGCCCACTTCTTCACGCTCCTGCGTCGCCTGCTCCCTCGAAGCCTCTACCACGCGCTGCTCTACCGCTCGTTGCCGTCGGTCGGCACGTGGGGCGCGGTGAACTCGGAGCCGTGCCGAAGCTCGCTGGTCGACCGCCCGGAGGAGAAGCGATGACGCGCGTCTCTCACTGGAGGGCCCTACGAAGTCGCACCGTCCTCCTCACGGCTGCGCGAACCTCGTTCGTGGTGGGGCTCGTGTTGAACGCTGTGAACCAGCGCGACGTGTGGTGGGGTCACGCCGGGTTCTCGTGGCGCGCGGCCGCGTTCAACTTCGCGGTTCCCTTCGTCGTCTCCGCGTGGAGCGCAGCTGCGGCCGTCGCGGCTACCGGTCGAGGGTGAAGCCCCCCGTCGGGTCGAGCGGTCCGACGACATCTCCTGGAGACGACTCACACCCGTCGCTCGCGGGGTCGGCGTCACGGACGTGTGCGCCGCGACGGCGCCCACTTTCGGCGTCGCGCGAACGCGTTGCGGGGCCGCTGCTCCAGACGCGCCTCGATCAACGCGCGCGCGAAAGGCGTCGCTCCCGAGTCGAACGCGAGGTCGATCGCAACCCGATCGAAGAGATCCCGCTGTGCACGGCTCCCCCCGAGTCGGGGCAGCTCGTTCCGCAGGGCGCGGATCGCGACGGCCCCCGCGGAGTCGCCATCGAGGAGCGACTGCGCCATCGCACGCGCCACCGGGAGGCCCACCTCTTCCACGACCCGCGCTTGATGCCCGCGCCCGGTCGGGACGGTTCCGAGCCATCGTCGCGGATCGATCCCCGCTCGCGCCGAGGCGAGCGCGCAATGCACGAGCGCGAACGCCGAGCCTCCATCCGAGAACAGCGGCTCGCAAACCCGCGCCAGCTCCGTCCATCGCGCGTCGACCTCGACGCCCTCACGCTCGAGGTACCAGAGCAACGACGCGCGGTTGCTCGCGTCTCGATAGTTCTCGCACCACACCCGCGCGAGGCAGTCGTCGTAGAGCGCGAGGGCTTCGTCGAAGCGACCGAGCTCCACCAGGAAGACCGCGCGGTGCCACTCGACGTGCCGCGAGAACACGCCACACCCCGCGGTCGCCGAACGAAACCGATCGAGGTGTGCGAGCCCCCCCGTCGGATCGTCGACGCGGTCGAACACGTGCGCGATCGCGTGAGCTCCCCATGCGTCTTCCGGCTCCCGCTCCAGCGCCTCGGCGCCGAAACGCAGCGCGGCCTCGAGCTCGCCCGTCTCCACGTTCGCGAACGCGAGGCATCCGAGGAGCGCGCCGTGACCGAACGCCTCGGGATCTCGCCGCTCGACCGCGCGCCGCGCGCATCGATGCAGCTCCTTCGACCGACCGAGCACGAAGAGCAGCCCGTGCTCGACCTTCGTCGCGACGGCGTCGTTCGGATCGAGCTCTTGCGCCTGGGCGAGCGACCGCAGCGCGTCGTCGGGCTCGTCGTCCGCCCACGCGATCGCCGCCTGCGCGAGCAGCCGGTCGCGGCGAGCGGCGCCTCCGAGCGAACGCACCGCGAGCTCGCGCGCCGGGGCCCGAAGCGAGACACGTCCGAGGAAGAGCATCCCGAACGCCCGAAGGGTCGCGACCTCCGCGTCGTGCGGCGCCACGGCGGCGAGCGCGTCGAGCCGCGCACCGAGATCGGCGCGGTGCGTCAGCAGCCCACGATGCACGGCGCGTCGAAGTGACCCGACGGAGGAGGGCGATCGTTCCGTGCTGAGCTCTGGCTCGGGAGTCATGCGGCGCCTACGCGTGAGCGGCGACCTCGTTACGACGCGCTCGGTTCGAAGCCGCACCCGCACGCCCACGTGCGCGGCCGCGCGCCCGAATCGCCACGATGGCGCTCACGTTTCGTGCGCCGCGGCGTACGCGGGAGGTGCCGCACTCGTCCAAGCCTCGCTTCGGTGCGATCCCGTCGTCGTTCGCGGCGCTGGCCTCCGAAGGCAACGCGCGCTCGCTCTGGTGGCTGCTCTTCGTCGCGCCGCTCGCGATGGTCGCGCTCGTCACGACGATGCTGCTCCACATCGAGTCGAAGGCCGACGCGCTGGCGCTCCGCGAATACCAGGCGCAGCAGCTCCTGCTCGTCGATCACGCGGCCGCGCGTCTCGCGACGACGCTCGACGTGGCGCGACGCGAGCTCGCGCGGGTGGCCGAGCGGCCGGACGCGGTCCGCTCGTTCGCGCGCCACGTCGGGGTTCCTGCCGCGATTTACCGGGTGTCGTCGACGAATGAGCCGCTGCGTCTCTCGTCGACCGGTGTCGACGATCCTCGAGGATCTCACCAGCTCACGGTCAGCCATTCCCTCGGAGAGGACGACGCGCTGGTGGCCGTGCTCGACGCGGCCGCGATCCACCGATCGCAGCTCGCGGCGCTCGCGCCCGACCACGACGGGTACGTCTGGGTGCTCGACGACTGGAACACGATCGTGAGTGCGCCCGATCCCACGCACGTGGGGACCCGACCCTTCGACGCGTTGCGATCCGAGGTGGCTCGCGAGCTCGATCCGATGCTCGCCGGGATGCGCGCCGATCGCCGGGGCACGGGCGCCTACGACTGGTGGACCGAGGAACACGTCGAACGCCGCCTCGCCGCGTTCGCCCCGGTGCCGGGGTATCCGGAGCTCTCCGTCGCGCACTCCGTCAGCGCGACCTCCGTCTCCGCACGCACGCACGATCTCCATCAGTCGAGCCGCACGCTCGTGGTCGTCTTGCTCGCGCTCCTCGCGCTCTTGGGGGTCGCGGTCGCGTGGCTCGTTCGCCGCGACGCGCGACGCCGGCTCTCCCGCGCGCTCCAGCTCGGGCAGTACACGCTCGAAGAGCGCATCGGCGAGGGCGGCATGGGCGTCGTCTACCGCGCGCGCCATGCGTTCTTACGCCGTCCGACTGCGATCAAGCTCATCGCGCCGAACAAAGTCGGCGAGGCCGCGCTCGAACGATTCGAAGCCGAGGCGCAGGCGCTCGCGAGCCTTCGGCACCCGAGCATCGTCACCCTCTACGACTACGGCCGCAGCGGCGACGGCGTCCTCTACTACGCGATGGAGCTGCTCGACGGATACGACCTCGACGCGATCGTCTCCCACGAAGGCGCGCAGCCCATCGAGCGCGTGGTGCATTGGCTCGAGCAGATCCTCGGCGCCCTCGCGGAGGCTCACGCGCTCGGGCTCGTTCACCGCGACGTGAAGCCGGCGAACGTGATGACGTGTCGCCAAGCCGGCGCGCTCGACGTGGCGAAGCTGCTCGACTTCGGCCTCGTCGCGGAGCGCGGGGTCGGCAGCCGCGACGGTACGCGGCGCATCTTCGGTACTCCGCTCTACCTCGCGCCCGAAGCCATCGTGAAGCCCTTCGAGGTCGACCCACGCGCCGACCTCTACGCACTCGGCGCCACCGCCTTCGAGTTGCTCACGGGGCGCCCTCCTTTCGACTTCCCCGACGCGTCGACGGCGCTCCAGCACCACCTCGTCGAGCCGCCCCCCACGCCGTCTTCGTTCCGTCCCGCGATCTCGCCCGCGCTCGAGGCTTGGGTGCTTCGTCTCCTCGAGAAGGATCCACGACGGCGCTTCGTGGACGCACAGGCCGCGCTCGCAGCGCTTCGCGAGGTGGGAGGCGAGCGCTGGAGCCAGGTCCGAGCCGGCGCGTGGTGGAGCGCCAAGGAGCCTTCCCCCGCGCGCAGCCCCGAGCTCGCCTCCGCGGAGACCCTCGACGCGAGCCTCGTCGTGGGCTGACCGCCGGGAGCCGAGTGACCGTCGGGAGGCGAGCGAGCCGACGGCGCCGAGCTCACCGACTACCGCATGCCCAACAACGTCTTCACCTCGTCCGCCGCGGGTTTGCCGAAGGGCGTGTAGTGACGATCCGCTCGCCCTCCCGGCCCGAAGAAGGTCCACACCCCGATTCCTGCGAGCCAACCGTCGGCGCCGAAGGCTCCTTCGTCGGCGAGCCCGCGGCGCGCCGCCTCGAACGCGCGTCGTTGCTCCTCCGGATCGGCGGGCGAAGGCGTCGTGTCGTCCCAGGGCGCGATCGCGGCTCCATCTCGGCTCGGGTAGCCGAGCTCCGCGATCCAGAGCGGCCGCTTCACCCTCTCCGCCAGCGCACGAAGCTCGCGCGCGTGGATTCGCCAGCTCGCGCGCAACGTCTCGAGCGAAGCCTCGCGCTCGTTCGTCAACGAGAAGTACGCGCTCACGCCGACCACGTCGACGGACTCGAAGGCGGCGTCGCGATCGAGCGCGTCGTGGTTGCTGACGTAGACCAACGCGCCGCCGTAGATCCCGCGGGCTCGGGCGCCGAGACACCGCCAGCGCGAACGATGCCGATCGGTAGTCAACGACGTGAGCTCCGATCCGATCGCCAGGGCCTCGACGCCTTCTTCTCGCGCGATCCCCGCGTAGTGCTCGACGAAGCGTGCGTAGCTGCGGAAGAACGCCGTCTCGTCGCGTGGTGCGAGCGCGCCGCGCCAATGCCCCGCCTCCGCGCGCGAGAGCACGAGGTGGGGGAGGAGCAGCACGCCGAGCCCGAGCGAATGCGCGCGTCGAATCACCGCCCGCAGGTCCGGGTCCGCCACCTCGCCCGGGGCGACCTCGCTCGCGCGCACGTGCGCGACCGTCCACGTCGGCGCGAGCACGACGTGTGTCGCTCCGAGCGCGCGAAGCGGCGCCGGATCGGGCGGGTACTCGAAGCCTTGCCGCGCGGCCTCTGCGGGATGGAGCGCGAGCGCGATCGCTCGCGGCGGGCGCGCGGGCGGTGCTTCGACCGGACCCATCGCCGCGCGCGACGGCAGGGTCGACGCGCCAGCGAGCGCGAGGGTCAGAAGGAATACGACCGGGAGGCGAGCTCGGCTCGAGCGCGAGCGAACCCGGCGCGTGGGTCGCGGGGTCGTCAACGACCGACCTGCGTGCTGGCGTGCAGCGCGTCGAGCCGCGCGAGCCCGTCGCGCACTCCGGCCGCGACCACCTCCACCACCTCCGCCCGTGAAGCTCCATCGGGAATCTCGATGCACACGCGGTAGCGCCCCTGCGCGCAGAGCTCCGCACGAAACCACGCCCGCGCCTCCGCGACCTCCGCGCGAAGGGCGTCCGAGGCCCCCGGCGGCGCGGAGAACCCGACCACGACCGGCACGCCGAACGCGCGCTCGGTCTGCACGGTGAGCTCGGCGAGCGTGGCCTTCGCGCGCGCCGCGTCGTCGAGCAAGGTGTTCGCGTCGAGCGCGAAGACCAAGAGGTCGGGGTAGTCGGAGATCGCCTCCTCGACGCGCGCGCGGGTCGCGTCGAGGAGCTCGCCCTCACGAACGTCGAGCACGTAGCGGGCGATCTCGGGCGCGTCGGTCTCCACCAGCTCCGCGATGCGGCCCGAGCCGACGATCGGGACGCGGCGCCCACCCCCGACCACCAGGCGATAGGCACCCATGATCACGAGGGGCGCGAGCAAGGCCCAGACGATCCAGGGCACGCGACGAAGAGCGGACATCAGCAACACGCGCCGCTCGTTGCGCCCGTTCCGCTGGCACCGCTCCGCACGCGCTCCGCCGCCGCCATCGTCGGCCCGCAGGGGTACTCGCCGAAATGCGTCGCGCGATCGCCGACCACCTCGAAGAACCGTGCGAACCGAGTGTCCACGAGCATCGACGCGGTGTTGCCGCACACGCGCTCCGGTCGGCCACGCTCGAAGGCGTGGTGGTCGTCGAGCCAGAAGAGCGCCTCCGCGCCCTCGATGCCGCCGCGGTAGATCGCGACTTGGCCGTAGTCCTCGCAGCGCTCTTCCAGCTCGGACAGCGCGAAGAGGCGATAGGTCACCGAAGAAAATCGCGCCGCACCGACCTTCGAAGCGACCGCCGCGTCCACGATCGCTATCGGCGCCTCGGTCATCACGCGCGGATCGAGGAACCCCACGCGCCGCGCGAGGCTCTCGAAGTCCTTGCGGTACATCGCGCCACCGAGGCACTCCGCGACGAGCAGCGGGTCGCGCACCACGTCCTCCGGCAGGCGCCGATCTGCGACGACGTCGCTGAGGTAGAGCTCACCGCCCGGCCTCAGGACGCGCCGCACCTCACGCAGCACCCGCTCCTTGAAGGGCGAGAGGTTCACCACGCAGTTCGACACCACGACGTCGACGCTCGCGTCCGCGAAGGCCGATAGGTCCTCGATGAAGCCCTGATGAAACGAGGTGTTCGGTGCGGCGAAGCGAAACCGGTCCGCGTGCCACGCCTCCGTGGCGCGCGCGACCGCGAGCTGCGCTTCGGTCATGTCCACGCCGTGCACGTGCCCACGCTCGCCGACGAGCTGTGCGAGCACGAAGACGTCGCGCCCCGTGCCGCAGCCGAGATCGAGCACCGTCGCGCCCTCGAGCGCGTGAGGGATCGGGAACCCACACCCGTAGAACCGACTCGTCACGTCCTCGTGCACGTTCGTGAGCCGCGACGCGATCCATTCGGGCGGCGCGCCGGTCGCGCAGCACGCGTTCGTCCGGAGGTCCGCGCTCGAGCGGAGCGTCTCGCCGTAGTAGCGGCGCACGAGGTCATGGGTGGGGTCGGTCATCGTGGACCGAACGCTACTCCGCGCGCTTCGTTACGCCACGCTCGACGCGTCCGCCCGGTCGCTCCGCGCTCACGCGCTCGGCGGGATCGTCGGCCGCGCGCGCATCACGAAGCCGCGCGTCGGGTCCACGTCGAGCGTCTTGGTCTCGGTGATCGCGCGCCCGAGCGACTCGCGCGTTCGACGCAGCTCGCCCGCGCTGCCGAGCGCCACGAGCACGCGCGGGGCGACCGGCGTGGTGTCGCCGTAGCGCTGCACGAAGACCGCGCGCCAACGATCGAGGAACGCCTCGAGCTCGACTTGCAGGTCGTCGCGCGTCGGTGCGCCGACCACCAGGAACTCGTCGCCGCCGTCGCGGATCGTGCGCACCCCCGGGATCGCGGAGAGCGCTTCGCCGAACGCGGCGAGGATGTCGTCGCCGAGATCCTGTCCGTGCAAGTTGTTGAACGCGCGAAACCCGATCAGATCCACGAACGCGAGCTCCACCGGGGTGCGCGCGAGCGATCCGACGGAGCCGAAGAGCTCGCAGAGCTCGAGGAAGTGTCCGAAGCTCGGGAGCAGCGTCTTTCGATCGCGGTGGGACGCGTGGACGTGGGGCCAACGAAAGCGCGCCGAGAACGGCAGCGCGAGCGCTTCGAGCAGCTCCAACACCTCGTGCGTGATCCACGGCGCGTCGGGCCCGAGCGCGCGCCAGAGCCCGTCGTCGCCCTGACGATCGAGCAAGAACCGCGAGACCCCCGCTCCGTCGAAGGCCGGATCGAGGCGCACGAGCACCGAGGCGACCATCGTCGTGGTCAGCACGTCGGACGAAGTCTCCGCCGCATCCGCCCAGCCGCCGTCGTCGCGACGCGCGTGCGCGAGCCACGCGACTTGGTCCGCGAGGAGCGGGAGGTGCAACCCGAGGTCGAGCAACGCGCTCGCGAGCATCGCGGTCGCCGACGCGAGCGGCTTGCCGACGAAGGGGAAACGCACGCCCTCCACGGGAGGACGCGGGTGCTCCACCGCGTACGTGGACGCGAGCGCGACCGCGAGCGGCTCGAGCCGCGCGAGCACGTGCGGCGAGCGCGCGATCACGCGGAGCATGTGCGTGTCCGAGAACGGATCGTCACCGACGACCGCACGCGCGAGGTCGTAGCGCAGCACCGCGAGCGACTCGTCGAAGAGCGCCTGCGCGCGCGAGGCACGTGAATCCCGCGAAGCCGCCGCGTCGACCCGCGCCGCCGGATCGTCGTCGTGCGTCACGAGCTCCACACCTTCGTCGGCCGCTGACCCGGCCGACCGAGAAGCTTCGAGGCGCGCCGCGGCTTCGAAGAGCTCGAGGTAGCCGACGCAGACCACCGGCAGGAGCACCGCGGACTCCAGCCGGTACCGATCGTTCTCGAACGCGCTCGCGTCCCCAGCGCGCCACGGCGCCCAACGCGCAGGCGGTGCGTAGCTCGGATCCGGCGCGCCCACGCGATGCGAGAGCTCCCAGCGATAACGCGCGTCCGAGCGGATGTGCCCCGCGGTGCGCCCCGCGACGTGCGCGACGAGCGCCTCCAAGCGTGCCCGATCGTGCGTGCGGCTCGCGCCCCAGAGGAAGCCGGCCAGCGGCTCGCGGAGATCGACCGACGTCGCGAGCCCATCGAGGACCTGCCGCGCGCGCTCGATCGCCGCCTCCGATCCGGAGGTCAACGCTCACCTCGCGCGCAACGAGTCGAACGCGTGAACGGTTGGCGGGGAGCGGGGAGGCGTGGGGAGGACGTCATGCGGCCGCGAGGGCCGAACGTCTCGTTCACCCGAGCGCGTGTCAAGGAACCGACCGCTGCGACGGGTGGCTTCGACCGCGGCGCCGTCGTCACCCGAGCGTTCGTCGAATCCACGTGCGGGCCAGAAGCGCGGTCGCGATCGCCGCGGTGCCGACCGCGAGCACCCGCGGATCGACCACGAAGGCGAGCCCGAAGCACCCGATCACCCCGAAGCCCAGCACGAGCACTGACGGGCGCGAGCCCTTCGGCAGACGCAGCGCGGCGAGCTGCGTGATGCCGTAGTAGACGAGCACCGTGAAGGCCGAGAGCGACCACGTGGTGCGGACGTCGCCGAGCGCCGTCGCGCTCGCGATGACGAGGCCGATCGTCCACACCGCGCGGCGCGGCTCGGAGTCGCGCAGCACCGCGAGCGCTCCTGGCGCGTCGCCGCGGCGGGCCATCGCGAAGAGCACGCGCGAGAGGCCGAGCACGAGGTTCAAGAGCACCCCGATCATCGCCGCGCCCGCGCCGACCACCAGCGCGCGGGCGATCCAGGGCGAGCCGAGGGCGGTCGCGACGGTCGAGAGCGGCGCGTCGGAGCGCGTGGTCGCAGCGAAGCCCTCCGCCCCGAGCGCCACCAGCGCGGTCGCGCCGACGAGCCCGTACGTCAGCACCGACACGCAGAGCGTCGCGACGATCGCGCGCGGGATGGTGCGCGCGGGGTCGCGCACCTCTTCGCCCAGCGTGGCCACGCGCCCGTAGCCGGTGAAGGCGACGAAGACGAGCGCGGTGCCTTCGAAGAAGCCACGCCAGCTCGGAGCGTCGAGTCGAACCGCCGCCACGTAGTCGCTCGCGCGCGTCCACAGCCCGAACCCCACCAGCAGGATCAGCGCACCGAGCCCGAGCGCGATCGCGACCGCGTTGCCGAGGTTCGAGCGCTTGAGCCCGCTCGCCACGAGCGCGGTGATGGCGAGCACGATCGCGGGCGCGACCCAACGCGCGGAGACCGAGAGCCCGAGCGCGTCGAGGAAGTAGTGCGACACCCCGAGCGCGGCCGTCGCGGCGGAGGCCGACTTCGCGACGAGGAAGAGCGCCCCGGCGGTGAAGCCCCACGCTTCGCCGAGGTAGCGCCGCCCGTACTCGTAGGTGCCGCCGCTCACCGGATGGATCGTCGCGAGCGCCGCGCTCGCCAGCGCGTTCGCGAGCGCGACGAGCCCCGCGAGCAAGATCGCGGGCACGAGCGCGGCGCCCGTCGCCCCCGTCGCGATCGCGAGGCTGACGTACACCCCGGTGCCGACGATGCTCCCGAGCCCGAGCGCGATCGCCCCCGGCACCCCCAACACCCTCGCCAGCTTCGGTTCGTTCACGCCGCGCGTCTCCGAGTCTCGAGGGCGTACATGACTGCACCGCAGAGAAGGAGCAATCGAATGCTCAACATCTCCCTTGACGTCGCCCACGTTGACCGACCGAGTCGGTCAGTTATTCTGCTTCTATGTCCCGGACAGTCCCTCACGACCGAGTCGCACGTTTGATCGATGCCGCGACCGGGACCTTCGTCGCGCGTGGCTACCGCCTCACGCAGATGGCGGACGTCGCTGAGGCCCTCGGCGTCGCGAAAGGCACGCTCTACGGCTACGTCGAGTCCAAAGAGGCCCTCTTCGACGCCGTGCTCCGTTTCGCCGACGGGTCGACCCCGCTCCCGAACCCTGACGCGCTCCCGCTCCGAACGCCGTCATCGGGCGCGACCGTGGCCTACGTCCGCGACCGCCTGCGCGACGAAACGACGGCGCTCGAGGTCGGGCGCGTGTTGCGTGGCGAGCGCCGCATCGCCGACGCGGCCGAAGAGCTCGAGGTCGTCTTGGTCGACCTCTTCCGACGCATCGCGCGCCACCGTCGAGCGCTCAAGCTCGTGGACCGGTGCGCGGCGGATCTGCCCGAGCTCGCGGCGCTCTGGTTCGAGTCGGGGCGCTTCGCGCAGCACGGTCTACTCGTCGAGCTGATTCGTCGCCGCGGACGACGGGGCAAGCTGCGCCGCGTCGAGCACCCGGAGCTCCTCGCGCGCACGCTCCTCGAGTCGGTGGCGTTCTGGGCCATGCATCGACACTTCGATCCGTCGCCACAGAAGGTCGAAGACTCCGACGCCGAGCGAATGCTCGTCGACCTCGCGTGGTCCGCGCTGCTCCCGAGGTCGCGATGAGCGCACGCTGGCGTCGGCGGCTGCTTTGGCCGCTGGTCGTCGCCCTCGGAGCGGGTGCCGAGGCGAACGCTCGATGGACGTCGCCCGCGTTCGACGCGCGGGGTGTGGTGGCGGGGCACGCGCTCGTCGGTCCGGTCGACTCTCCGACCGCCGCCGCTTGGCTCGAAGGTCGCCCCTTGCCGCCCTCGCTCGTGGCGCTGCGGACCCAGTGGACGAGTCGAAACGCAGTGCCGACGCGCGAAGAGCTGGGAAGGGTGGCGCGGCATCACTCGCCCGACGTCGCCACCCTTCTCTTCCTCGAAGCCGTGGAGGCGCGCCCCGAAGCACGGCGATTCCGCGCCCGTTTCGAGCGAGAGCTCGCAGTCGTGCGGCGCCACGGACCCGCGCACGACCCACCACGCTTCGACGACGTCGAGGTCGTGGTCGTGCCTGGTTGGTTCCACGAAGCGTTCGGCGCCGAAACGGGGGCCGACCTCGCGAGCCAGCGGCGGGTGCTCGAGTCGCTCGGTGTCTCGACGCGCTTCGTCGCGGTCGACGAGAACGGCACCGTCGAGGCCAACGCACGCCAAGTCGCCGACGCTCTGCGCGCGATCCCACACGACCGGCGCGTGGTGATCGTCAGCGCGAGCAAAGGCGGCCCGGAGGTCGCGCGCGCGCTCGGTCGCGAGCTCGCGCCGAGCGAGGTCTCCCACGTTCGCGCGTGGCTCAGCATCGGCGGCGTTCTGCGCGGCACCCCCTTCGCGGATCGTGTCTTCCTGCCGGACCTCTGCTGGCTCGCGCAGGCCCGGCTCGCGTGGGACGGCTTCGACCTCGAGGGGGCACGCAGCGTACGCACCTCTCGCAGGCGCGCGGACTTCGACACCCTCACCCTTCCACCGCACGTGCACGTCGTGGCGTTCGTGCCCGTCCCGCTCTAGGGCCACGTGTCCGAGCGCGCCGCCCTCGGCTACTCGATTCTGCGTCCCTTCGGGCCGAACGACGGTCTCGCGCTGCTCGCCGACGAGCTCTTCCCGGGCGTGACGCCCTTCGTCGTCCCCGGCGTCGACCACTACGTCGAGCACGAGGACCGCGACGCTTGGACCGCGGCAGTCTTCCGCACGCTGGTGGCCCCCTGAAAAGAAGCTCAGCCGATTTCGCAAGCCGCCCTACCGGACGGCGCGCAGCGAACGCAGTGAGCGAAGGCTCGTGG
>CALJLK010000094.1 GCA_937982655.1 uncultured Sandaracinus sp. | reverse complement strand
TGTTCCCCTATCCGCTCGACGCGGCCGCGAAGGTCGCGGTCGGCGTGGTTCACGAGCGCCCGTGGCGCCTCGACACCGTGCGCTTCGCACTCTTCGACGCTGCGACGCTCGCCGCCTGGCAACGCGCGGTCACATCCCGCTCGAGCTGACCTCGCGCAACCGGTCGGCCGGCGCTCACCGCGTCGACCGGCCCGGCTTGCCCACGACGGGCAGCGTCGCGCGGTTCCGAAAAGCGTGCACCGACACCACCACGACGAGCACTCCCGCCGCGACGAGGGCGGCGACGAACACCGGCCGAGAACCCTCCGCTTGCTTCACCGCGATCGCGACGAAGGCTCACACCGCGACCAAGGCGTGCTCGCGAAGATTGCGCCAACGGACCATCGCGAGATTGTAGAGCGTGGCCAGCGCGATCATGGCGATCGCCCACACTGCGGAGTCCCCAGGCACCCAACCATTCTTGGCGAGGAACGCGGAGAGGTTCGCGAGCACCGCGACCGCGACCCATCCCGCGTAGATCACGATGGGCCACCACACGAGCGCGATGATCCGCAGCGGCGCATCCCACACCTCCATGCGCAGTCGCCGCATCGCGACGAAGAGACACACGTTCATCAGCGAAAGAACCACCACGCTCGTCGCGGTCCACTCGCTCAACCACACCGCCGTCCAGACGATGTTGAGCACGTTCGTGACGAGCAACCACGGCCCGACTTCACGAAAGAACGCGTCACGCTCGTCGGCTCTTTCTCCGAACGCGAGCCGGATCTGGTACCCCGCGTGCGCGATCTGACCGAGGAAGATCAATCCCCAGATCGAGAACGCGTACCCCGCCGGCGTGAAGAGCGTGTCGTACGCATCGCTCAGCCCGCCGACCGTCTTTCCGCGAAATCCGACCGCCGCGGTCCAGTAGTTCCAGACGACGACGGCCACGACGAGGACCGCGTTCACGACGGCGGCGAAGCGAGGAGACATGCTCGACCCTAGCAGGACGCGTACGGCGACCGAAGCGGGGTGCGTCGAGGCGTCTGCACGATGCGGTGAGCGCTACTTCGCCGCGATCGCCCAGCTCTCCGTCTCGCTCGCCACGGTCGCGTCGTCGACCCAGCGCAGACCGCGGATCGTCCCCGCCGGCTTCGGCAGCTTGGTCACCTTGCGCGTGGCGACATCCCAGACGATCGCGTTCTCCCCCGAGAGCGCGCCGCGAAGCTTCGTGTTCTTGTAGCCCGCGCCCGCGAGCTTCGTGCCGTCGGGGCTGAACGCGAGCTCGTGGAACATCAGCTCGCCCGCGAAGAGGCGATCGATCTCGCGACCCGATTCGTCGAAGAGCACCACCCCGAAGGCGGGCGCGGCGTTGCCGATGAACACGTGTCGGAAGTCGACGCACGCGGCGCGTCGGCGCGCGGTGGCTTCGTCGGGCCAAGACGCACGCACCACGCGGTAGCTGCGGTGGAGGAACGATCGCGTAACGTTCCCAAAACCGCGAACGACGAGGGGCCCATGCCGAAGCCGCTGCTCTGCGATCCCGCGCTGCTCACCCGCGATCTCTCGGGTCGCCGCTACGTCGTCACCGGCGCGAACGCGGGCATCGGGCTCGTGACCGCGAAGCAGCTCGCGCTCCAAGGCGCGCACGTCGTGCTCGCGTGTCGTCGCGTCGCGGAGGCCGAGGCGCGCATCTCGGAGATCGTGGCGGAGCATCCGAACGCGAAGCTCGAAGCGCGCGAGCTCGATCTCGGGAGCCTCGCCTCGGTGCGGCGCTTCGCCGAGCGCGTGAACGCGGACTTCGATCGCCTCGACGGGCTCGTGAACAACGCGGGCGTGATGAACACGCCGAAGCAGACGACCGCCGACGGCTTCGAGATGCAGATCGGCGTGAACCACCTCGGGCACTTCTTGCTGACGGAGCTGCTGCTGGATCTGCTGAAGCGTTCGGCGCCGTCGCGCATCGTGAACGTGTCGAGCTGCTTCCACGACAAGGCGATGGGCCGCGACGGCGACGTGAAGGTCGACGATCTCTTCTACGAACGACGCAAGTACGACGGCTGGGAGGCCTACGCGCAGTCGAAGCTCGCGAACCTGCTGCACGCCAAGGGCCTCGCGAAGCGCCTCGAAGGCACCGGTGTGACCGCGGTCAGCGTGCACCCTGGCTGGGTGCGCACGAACCTCGCGAAGCACTCGATGCCGCTCTGGGTGCAGGACTACGTGCTGCGCCCGTTCCTGCGCCTCGGCGGGATGATCGAGCCGTGGGAAGGCGCGCAGACCACCCTGCACTGCCTGCTCGCGGACGACGTGCCTCGGCACGCAGGCGCGTTCTTCAGCCAGACCGGCACCTACCGCGACAAGTCCGCCAACGGCGGCGGCTGGCCGCTGCGCTCGCCGAACCCGAAGGCGAACGACGACGCGCTCGTCGAAGCGCTGTGGAAGAAGAGCGAAGCGCTCGTCTCGGCGTGATCGAACCGAGCCGAGACTCGACGTCGAACGAGGCGCGCGACATCGACGATCCCAGTGGTGCGTGAGAGACTGAGCGCATGTCCGACGCGCCCGAGCGCCTCGCGACCTGGGAGGACCTGCTCGCTTTCCCGGAGGACGTCCGCGTCGAGCTGATCGGGGGATCGATCGTGACCGCCCCCGCGCCCTTGCCGCGGCACTCCAAGCCACAGCGAGGGATCGGTCGCTTCATCGGCGGCCCCTTCGACGACGACGACGGCCACGGCGGCCCCGGCGGCTGGTGGATCTTCCTCGAGGTCGACGTGCGCTTCTCTCCGCACGACGTCGTGCGCCCCGACCTCGCGGGGTGGCGTCGCGAGCGTCTCCCGAAGCCTGGCGACGTGCGCCCGATCGACGTGCGACCCGATTGGGTGTGCGAGATCCTCAGCCCCTCCACCACGCGCCTCGATCGCGTGGACAAAGCGGCGCTCTACCATCACGCGGGCGTTCCCTGGCTCTGGCTCGTCGATCCGATCGATCGAACGATCGAAGTGCGCGAGCACGGACCCAAAGGTTGGATCGTCGTGAGCGCCGTCGCCGCGCCCGACGTGGTGCGCCTGCCGCCCTTCGAAGCCGCCGAGGTCCCGCTCGATCGCATCTTCCTGCCGGTGGATCCGCCCGAAGAAGAAGGCTGAGCGACGATCTCTCCGCACGGGCCCCGTCACCGCATCCTGCTAAGGGGTGTCGGTGATTCACACCATCCTCACGCATCCCGGCGGCGCCCACAAAGACGATTTCCTCGCGGCGTGCGTGCTCGCGGCCGAGCACTCCGCGCCGATCGTCCGGCGCGAGCCGACCGCCGCGGACCTCGACGATCCGGGCGTCGCGGTCGTCGACGTCGGCGGACGTCACGAGCCCGCGCGCGCGAACTTCGACCACCACCACTTCGATCGCGCGCATCCGCCGACCTGCGCGCTCAGCCTCGTCCTCGATCACCTCGGCCTCTACGCCGAAGCCAAGGCGCTCTGCGATTGGCTCGAGCCCGCGGAGTACTTCGACTCGCGCGGCCCGAAGAAGACCGCGGAGTGGCTCGGGGTCCCGCGGCGCGCGATCGCGCAGCTCCACTCGCCGATCGACGTCACCTTCCTGCGCCGCTTCGCCGCCACGACCACGCTCGCGCCCGGCGAGACGCTCTACGAGGCGATGCGCTTCGTGGGCGAAGATCTCCTCGACTACCTCCGCACCGCGCGGTCGCGCCTCGCCGAGGTGCGCACGCACGTGGAGCGCTGGACGCTCCCGATGGCCCATTCGACGGTTCGGTCGCCTGACGGCGACGCTCACGTTGCCGCGGGTCGCTCGACCTGCGGTCGGCTCCAGAACGGCAATTCGACGGGCAGCGCGATGGACACCGAAGACGTGCAGGTCGTCTTTCTGCCGCGCGACTCCGGCGTGCTCGACGAGCCCTCGAGCGCGCTCGCGAGTTACGTACGCGCCGAGAAGCTCACCGACGTCGTCGTCGCGCTCGTCTATCCAGATCGCCGCGGCGAGGGTTACGGGATCTCGCGCTACGAAGACCACCCCGCGCTCGACTTCACCCGCGTCGCGTCCGAGCCCGACGTGCACTTCGCCCACGCCAGCGGCTTCGTGTGCAAGACGAGCGCGACCGACGAAGCGCGCCTGCGCGAGCTGCTGACGCGGGCGTGGAAGCGTGGGTGATGCACAGACGCGCGCGGTGACGCACGACGTGCCACCCCTGCCAACGATGTCGTGCTCCCACGCGCCGTGAGCTCTCTCGGTGCGCGAATCCACGTCCGATCACCAACGATCACGCGCTTCGAAGACCGCGCATCGCTTCGGAACGCGGCTTGCTCAGTCGCTCCTCGCCGAGCCGCACCTCGGCGCGCTTGCTTGGACGGGCGGGTCGACGGTCATGCCGCGGCCCGCTCGTCGCGCGATGGCGGCGCTCACTGCGCCGCGAGCCGCTCGACGTCGCGCACCAGCCCGTCGAGGCCTTCGCGGTCGTTGCGGTAGTAGCCGCGGATCTTCCCGCTTCCGTCGACCAACACGAAGTGGGTGCCGTGCAGGATGTCGCCGTCCGCCTGCCGCTCGCCCATGCCGACGCGCATCCCGTCGACGACCGCGCGCCGCACCGCTTCCGTCTCGCCGGTGAGGAAGTGCCAGGTCGACAGATCGGCGTCGTGCGTGGCCGCGTAGGCGCGCAGCACCTCGGGGGTGTCGCGCGTGGGATCGACGCTGAACGACACGAAGCGCACGTTCTCTCGCGCGCCCACGCGTTGCTGCACGTTGCGCATCTGCGTGGTGAGCATCGGGCACACGGTGGGGCAGGTCGTGAACACGAAGTTCGCGACCCAGACCTTGCCGCGCAGCTCCTGCAGGCCGAAGGGCTCGCCGCTCTGATCGACCAGACGAAAGTCCGGCACCGGCGCGAGCTCGGGGATCGGCGGGGCGTCGGAGCCACACGCCGCGAACAGCGAGACGAGCGCCCCGGCGAGGAAGGCCCCGACGATGCGGCGAAGCATCACGCGCGGATCGCGGTGTCGACCCCGAGCGCCACGAAGAGCAGCGTGAGGTAGACGAGCGAGACGACGAAGAGCTTGCGCGCGGGGGCGATGCCGGGCTTCAGGTTCGCGAGCGAGGCCGCGAAGAAGAGGACGCCGAGCAGGATCGCGCTCGCGAGGTAGAGCGGGCCCGCGACGCGGTAGACGTAGAGGAGCATCGAGGAGACGACGAGCAGGCCCGTGTAGAGCACCGCCTGGCGCTTCGCGACCTCGGGGCTGCGCTCGGAGGGCAGCGTCTTGAGGCCCGCGCGGTCGTAGTCCTCCTGGCGGAAGAGCGCGATCGCGAGGAAGTGTGGGATCTGCCAGAAGAAGAGGATCGCGAAGAGCGCGAGGCCGGGCGCGTCGAGCGAGCCCGTGGCGGCCGTCCAGCCCATCAGCGGCGGCAGCGCGCCCGGCACCGCGCCGACGAGGAGCGCCACGCTGCTCGCGCGCTTCATCGGGGTGTAGATCGCGACGTAGCTGACGAGGGCGATCGCGCCGAGCAGGCCGGTGAGCGCGTTGACCCCGAAGGTCAGGAGCGGGATCGACGCGAGCCCGAGCACGATGCCGAGCCAGAGGGCGATCTTCGGCTCCAGGCGCCCGTCGGGGAGCGGGCGCTTCATCGTGCGCGCCATCAGGCGGTCGCTGTCGCGCTCGAGCCAGCAATTGAGCGCGTTCGCTGCGCCAACCACCGCCGCCGTCGTGAGCAGCATCAGGATCGCGCGCGGCAGATCGATCGCGTTGGGTGCGAGCCACATGCCGCCCGCCGCCGTGATCACGACCATCAGCGTGATGCGCGGCTTCGTCAGCGCGATCACGTCACGAAGGACGTTCGAGGAAGGACGGATGGAGGTCTCGGTCGTGGTCGCCATCGCCGGTCGCGCCTTATGAACGATCCCCGCCCCAGTGTCGAGCAGGGGGCCGAGCGAAGTGCTCACGCGGGATACGTTCGGAACGCACGTCGCAACGCGCCCCGAGGACCGGGGCGACACGCGTGCTCGCGGGACGTGGGGTCGCGCGGGACGAGGGCCAAGAGCCCGTTCGGTTCGACCTGGGAACACCCCCTCGACGGAAAGACTGGAGGATCCTCAGCCCCGCCCTCGACGGAAAGAATGGTGGATCCTTGGAGCTACTCGCGGAAGCGCCCGTATTCACGAGAAAAATCGCAGCAACGCGCGCTACTCGCAGGTCTCGGCCGGCATCGCCGCGATCCACGCGCGGATGAGCTCCACGCCCTCGTCGTGCCGCACCGAGCGCCCGAGGAGCGGCATCATCGCGCCGACCTCTTCGGTCTCCACGCGGAAGAGCAGGATCGACTCTTCCGGCGAGCCCGGCACCAGGTCGTAGGTCAGCCCACCCGTGCCCGAGCCCGCGCTTCCCGGGCGCTTGCACACCCCGAGGCGAAAGCGGTCGGTGTTCTCGCGGTTCAAAAAGAGCTGCGACGTCTGTCCCTGGACCCCGCTGGGGTTGTGGCAATGCGCGCAGTTCACGTCGAGGTAGTCCCGCGCCGCGCGGTCGAGCTCTTCGGCGGAGAGCGTCGCGAGCTCGCCCGCCTCGATGCGACGGAAGTCGAACGTCGGCTCCCCGCGATCGGCCGGGAGCCCCGTGAGCAGCCCCTCTGCCGCGAGCCGATCCAGCGGGTTGTGGGTCACACCGTCGATCGTGAAGTCGCGATCGAGGTGCCGCGCCCACGGCCCGATCGGCGTCACGAAGGTCTCCATGCTCCCAGGCGAGACCTGCCGCTCGTGGCACGTCGTGCACTGGTTGCGCTGCGGCACCAGGTAGCTCGCGCTCCGCGGCTCACCGCTCGGATCCACGAAGTCGATCGCGAGCACCGCGCCGGCCGGCGTGAAGGTCGCGTCGCGACCGGCCTCGTCCCAGAGGTACGGCCACGTGCGCCAACCGTCCGCGTGCCGCACCAGCACCCGCGTCTCGATCGGACGACGCCCCTCGTTAGGGGCCCGCAGATCCGGCGCGTACGAGAACGACTTCACGATCACCGTGCCGACCGGGAAGTCGAGCGCGTCGTCCTCGCGGTACGCGATCGTCGCGCCTTCCGGGACGTAGATCGCACGATCCTTCAGCGAATAATCCGAGAAGAGCGGGGTCGCGAGCTCGTAGGCGACGACGCGATCGTTGTAGACGAAGCGCCCGTCGCGCCACGCGAGGAGTCGATACTCCGACAGGCGCTCGGGCGGACGCGACGCCGCGAGATCCACCGTCACCGGCCCACCGAATTCGCCGCCGTCACCGCACGAGAGCGCGAGGGCGCAGGACGCCACGAGCGCCACGCGCGCAGACCGCGCGGCGATGAAGCGCGCGAGGAGCGGCGCGAGCGCGACGAGCACCGCGAGACGAGGCGAGCGCCTCAAGGCAGCACCACCTCCGCCACCGGCCCGCCCTCGAGCGCGGTGCAGTCGTAGGGCGCGAAGGGTGCCTCGGTGAGCGAGAAGTGCGGCGAGCCCGGCGTCTCGAGCTGCGCGACCGCGTTCAAGTTGCCGAACGTCCCGGCGGTGTTTCCGCCCACACAAACGTGGTTGTCGTTCGAGTTGTTCGCCGGAACCTCGGCGTCGAACATCGACTCTCCGATCCCGTCGTAGAGCACCGAGTCCACCGGATCGTCGCCGTAGAGGAGCGCCAAGAGAAAGCCCATGTCGCGCGAGATGTCGGGGTTCTCTCCCGAGCCGCTGTGCGTGTTCCGCGCGATCACGATGTTCTCGCTCCGGAAGTTCGACACCGTGTTCGGCCCCGCGCCCGGCAAGAGGCCGAGGTCGTCGTGATCGCCCACGAGCTCCGCGACGTCGAGGCTCCACACCGCCGGGTCCGAGTCGACGATCAAGCCGCTGAGGATGGCGATGTCGCCGGTCTGGTTGTTCTCGTAGGTGTTGTCCGTGATCTCGACGCGCCGCGACGCCATCGCGAAGGTCCCCGTGCCGGCCGGGATGATCCCCACCGTTCCGCTCGGCGCGAAATTCGGATTGTTGTTGTTCCGAATGATGTTGTTCCGCAGCCGAACGTCGCGCCCGACGATCGGGTTTCCGGGAAGATCGAAGACCACGATGCCACCCGTGTTGTCCTCCGCGAGGTTCTCGTAGACGTCCGCGTACTGCGTATTCTCGATCTCGAGCCCCGCCACGTTCCCACGCACGGTGTTGCGCCGCACGATCACGTTCAGACACTGACCCACGTAGAGCCCGGCGTCCGACGCGTTCTCCGCGAAGCTGTCCTCCACGAGCACGTTGCGCGACTTCACCGGGTAGATTCCGTACGCGCCGTTCATCGGATCGTCTTCGTTGGTCCACGTGGTGCGAATGCGGCGGAACGTGACGCCGTCGCTGTTCTCCACGCGGATGCCGTCCTTCGGCGCGTCGAGCACCGTCAGGTCCTGCACGAGGAAGTCGTCGCCCACCACGTCGACGCCGTTGAACTGCGTGGTGCCCCCGGTGAACGCGAGCGTCGAGGTGTCGATCCCCTGCCCCACCAGGCTCACGCCGTCGGCGCGGATGGTGACCGACTGCGCGAGCGCGAAGGTGCCGCTCGCGAGCACGACCACCGTGGGCTCGTCGAGCAGCGCGGTCTCTTCGAGCAGCTCCTCCGGCGTCCCGACCTGCACGCACCGCTGCCCTGGGAAGTCGTCGCAGTCGACGTTCGGGTACTCACCCGTCGGCCCCGAGCTGCCACCGCACGCCAACGCGAACAACACCACGATCCAACCAAGCTTCTTCATCACGTGCCCCGATCCCCGCGCGCACGGCCGCCACGAGCCGACGCGGAGCCTGCAGCGTAGACCCGCCATCGCGCGAACCGAAACACGTTTCGATTCGAAGGGACGTGCAGCTGCTGGGGCCGCAACCTCGGCGGCGTGCTCGGCGAAGGTACCGAGACCGATCGCAGCACGCCCGTCGCTCACTGCGTTCGCTGCGCGCCGTCCGGTAGGGCGGCTTGCGGAAATCGGCCGAGCTTCTCTTCGGGAGGTCGGGCACGATCTCGTTTCGTTCGCGCGAAGGAATCTCGTGGTTGCTTCGCGATGCACTGTTAGAATCGGCCCGCTTTGGCTCGCCGAATCGCCCTCGTGTGTCTCCTGGTTTCGACGAGCGTCTCGGCGCAAGAGCTGCCGTCTCCGACGCCCCCGCCCGCGCCCGTCGGCTCGGTCGGCACGGAGCTGCCACCTCCTCCGCCGACCACGGCCGTGCCGCCCCCCGTCGCGACGCCCGGCATGGTGACCTACGGGCGCATCGATCGCGCCACCGTGCGCGTGCTCGCGGTCGGTCGGGTCGACGTCTCGCCGTTCCGCGGACGGCGCTACGTGCGGCCCCTGGCGGAGCCCGAGAGCGGACACGGGAGCGGCGTCATCGTGGACCCACGAGGCGTCATCCTCACCGCGCGTCACGTGGTGGAGGACGCGACCCACGTCGCGGTGCGTTTCCCCCACGGAGGCGGCGTGCGCCCTGCGGTGGTCGTGTACCAAGACCGGACGCTCGACTTCGCGATCCTCCTCGTGCACGCCGACGGTCTCCGGCTCGACTACGTGCCGGTCCCCGACGCTCCGCCCGCTCTCCACACCCGCCAGACCGTCGACGCGGTCGGCTATCCGATGGATCCGACACGGGAAGAACCGCAGTCGAGCCGCGGCATCGTGGCGGCCGCTCTCCCCGACGGAACCTTGCAGCTCGGGATGGCGCTCAATCCGGGAAACTCCGGTGGTCCGGTCTTCGACGAGCACGAGAATCTGGTGGGGCTCGTGTTCGCGGGCGGGCGGGTGCGAGCGGGCGTCCAGGGTGTCGCGCTCGCCGTGCCGATCGCGCCGGTCGGTGTCGCGTACCGCAGCGCGCTCGCGAACGGCGCCCTCGCGGCCGCGCAGCGCACGCTCCGCGCGGAGGCCCCGGTCCGGCAGCTCGCGGCCTCCATCGTCGACGAGCTGGTGCGGCTCGAGGTTCGTGCCTTCGTGGACGAGGCGACCCGCGCGCCGATGCCGTTCTCGCCGACCACGACCATCGATCGGATCGACGCGATCGCCCAGGCCACCACCGATCCGTTCCTGCAGGTGCTCGCCGCCGCGTGGTTCTGGAACGCGGCCATGGTGGTGCTCGAGGTGAACGGGTGGGGCGCGTTCCAGCCCGCGCAGGTCCCCGAAGGGCCGGTGCGCGTCTTCGCGTCGCGCACGTGGAACCGCGCGATCGACCTCGTCGCGAGCGCGGTGCGCACCCGACCCTCGCTGGTACGGGAGTCACCTTTCGTCGGCGCGATCGCGGGCCTCTTCCCCCACGTCGTCTCCGGTGAAGCGCCGCGCACGGTGAGCAACGGCCCAGCGCCCGCGACGCCGTACGAGCGCCGCGGGCTCGCGTGGTTCCCGGTGGTGGGCATCGCAGGCGGGGTCGACTTCTCGAGCGTGGGAGGCGAGCCCGGCTTCTTCCTGGACGTCAGTCTCCCGGTCTGGATCTTCGGCCGCGAAGGCGAAACCCGCTTCGCGCCGATGCTGGGGGGATGGGCAGCGATGACCTCGTTCTCGAAGCCCGACGACCTCGACGTGGTGTACGACGATGCGGTGCAGTGGCGGGGCGGTGCGCTGCTCGGGCTCGCGCTCCGCATGGGACGTCTGGCTGCCTTCCACCTCTCGGTCGCGTGGGCACCCGGCCGCACCCACGAGTGGACGTGTGACCGCAGCGCGTGTGTCGGCCGCCACGAGCGCGCGCTCGCTGCCGCGCGCATGACCGGCGGTTTCTCGCTCGGCAACGTCACGCTCGGCGCATTCCTCCACATCTCGGAGCCGGGCATCTCGATGCTCGCCGGTCTGCGTCTCGGAACCACGTTTCAATGACGTGATCGTCGGCCCGATTTCGGAGATCGTGCTTCCGGAATGTCGCGCGGGCCGCACACGGTTCCCCTCGCATGCGCGCGCTGCGCTGGCCCCACGCGTCGATCCTGCTCGCCTTCGTGCTCGCCCTCGTGTGGGTGGTGAGCACGGGCTTCTTCACGCTGGAAGCGTGGGGCGCGCGGGGCGAGCCGAAGTCGGCCGCCTTCGAGCTGTGGGCCGGGATGACCTGGTGCGGCCTGCCGCTCGCGATCGTCGGTGCAGCGGCGCTCGGCGTGATCGGGCTCGCGCGCGCGCGACGCTGAGCTCAATCCTCGCCACGAATCAGCGCCATCAGCTCCTTCGTGTCGAGCTTCGCCGCTTCGCCCGCGCCTTCGAGCACGCCCTGGAAGAGCGCGCGTTTGTCGCCGTGGAGCGCGAGCACCGCCTCTTCGATGGTGTCCTGCGCGACCAGACGCACGATCGTGACCGGCTTGTCTTGGCCGATGCGGTGCGCGCGGTCCGAGGCCTGATCCTCCACCGCGGGGTTCCACCACGGATCGAGGTGGATCACGGTGTCGGCCGCGGTGAGGTTCAAGCCGGTGCCGCCCGCCTTGAGGGAGATGAGGAAGAGCGGATCGTCGCCCTCCTGCCACGCGTTCACGAGCTCCGCGCGGCGCTTCACCGGCGTGGAACCGTCGAGGTAGAGGCTGCGAATCCCCCGCAAATCGAGGGCATCGCGCACCAAGCGCAAGAGCGACGTGAACTGACTGAAGACGAGCGCGCGGTGTCCGTCTGCGCGCAGCTCGTCGACCAACTCGAGGAACGCTTGGAGCTTCGACGAACGCACCGGGCTCGCCGCGTCGACGAGGCGCGGGTGGCTCGCGAGCAGGCGCAGGCGCGTCATCGCGGCGAGCACGTCGAAGCGGCGTTTGTTCTCCGCGCGCGCACCGTCGCCCGGCGCGACGAGGTTCTCGAGCGCGTCCCGGCGCACCGCGTCGTAGAGGTTGCGCTCCGCCTCCGAGAGCTCGACCGGACGCACGACCTCGGTACGCGGCGGAAGCTCGGGCGTGACTTCCTTCTTGGTGCGTCGGAGCAAGAACGGCCGCAGCCGCTGCCCGAGCGCGGCACGTTTGTCGGCGTCACCGTCGCGCTCGATCGGCGTCGCGTAGCGCTTGCCGAAGTGCGGCCAGCTCCCGAGGAAGCCGGGGCTCACGATCGAGTAGAGGCTCCAGAGCTCGCCGAGGTGGTTCTCGAGCGGGGTGCCGGTGAGCGCGAGGCGGAAGTCGCCCTGCAGCCGACGCGCGGCCTTCGCGCGCTGAGTGCGCGCGTTCTTCAGGGCCTGCGCCTCGTCGAAGACGATCGTCGAAAAGCGCACCTTCTCGAGCGCTGCGTCGTCGCGCGCGAGCAGATCGTAGCTCGTGAGCACGAGGTCACCGCGGCCGACGTCCTTCAAGAGCGCCTCTCGTTTGGCGCCGCGGTAGTCGATCACACGCAGCGTCGGCGCGAAACGCTCGGCCTCGCGCGCCCAACCCGCCCCGACGCTGGTCGGCGCGACCACGAGCGCGGGTCCTTCGTCCTGACGATGCACGAGCAGCGCGAGCGCCTGCACCGTCTTGCCGAGACCCATCTCGTCCGCGAGGCACGCGCCTGCGCCCCAGCTCGCGAGCCGACTCAGCCAGCGGTAGCCGTCGCGCTGATAGCCGCGCAGATCCGCGCGCAGCGACTCCGGCAGCGGCGGATCGAAGCCCTCCGCCGCGTTCATCTTCGCGAGCAGCTCGAGCCACTCGTCGCCCTCGACGTCCTCCGCGATCTTGCGCAGCTCTGCCGCCGCCGCGAGGCCCGCCGCGAGGCCTTCTTCGTTCTCGTAGAGCACGTCGCTCACGCCTTCGAGGCGCGCGCGCAGGTCGTCACGGATCGTCGCGAAGCGGCCGTTGCCGACGCGCACGTAGCGTTTGCCTTCGCGCACCGCGGTCAGCAGCGCCGCGAGCGGCACCGCCTTTCCCTCCACGTCGACCTCGCCCTCCACGCCGAGCCACGCACCCGCGCGCCGCACGCGCACGCGCAGATCGCCCGCCACGCCGACGCGCTTCCAGCGCTTGGCCGGCCACTCGAGCACACACGCGCCCTTCTGCGCCTGCGCCTCGAGATCGGAGAGCAACACGAGCGCGCGCTCGAGATCGTCGATGCGCGTGGTCTCTTCGTCCGCGAGCCCGAGCTCGTCGCGGATCGCGCGGTGTCGCTTGGCCTCGCTCTCGAGATCACGCTCCGCATGCACACGCCGACCGTCGCCGTCGAGCCCGAACACGAGCGCCGGACCACGCCCCGCCGGCCACGTCGCGTCGCCCTGCAGCGGCCGCACGCGGAAGCTGAAGGTCAACGTGTCCTCGTCCGGAACGAGGCGCGCGACGATCGTGGGATCGGCGTCCACGCGCTCGCCCCGCAGCGACGAGGGCATCGCGAGCTCGGCGGCCGGCTGCAGACGTGGCAGGAGCGCGAGCACCCGATCGTGCGCCGCGCTCGGGAGCTGCGCGGGGAAGCTGCCGAGCGCGCGCGCCACGCGGGCCACGCGCGGATCGACCGGCGCGAGCAGGAGCACGTCGCCTTCGAGCGACGCGAGCATCTCGTCGCGGGCCACGCGCTCGGACGGAACCTCGGTGTCGCCGACGCGGATCACGAGGCGCAGCCCGCGCTGCGGATCGTTCGGATCGCTCGGCACGAGCGCGAGCGTCGGCACCGTCTCGCGCACGTGCACGCGCGTCTTGTCGACGTACACGCGCGGATGACCGACCAAGAAGCGCAGCGCGTGCACGAGGCGTCGTTGGCGGGTCGCGAAGTCGAGCGAGTCGAGGCCCGAGAGCGTGTCGAGCACCGGACGATCGCCCTCTTGCGCGAGCTCCGCCTCGACCTTCTCGGCCTTCGTGTTCGCGCCGCTCGTCCAGCGTCCGGTCTTGCCGGTGCGCTTCTGGATCGACGGCGAGAGCCCCGGCAGCTCGCCCGGGGCGTCCGCAGGATCGAGGCGCCACACCAGGCGCCGATCGTCCTCGCTCTCCTTGGGCAGCTCGAGGCTCGCGGCGAGCGCGTCCACGAAACGTGTCCACGTCGGCTGCGAGAGCGCGTGCGCGAGCGTCGCGTGCAGCGGGTGCTTCGGATCGTGGACCGCGTCGAGCGTCCACTCGAGCACCGCGCGCAAGTGCGGCGACTTCTCGGGCGGTCCGCCGTGGCTCACCTCGAGGCGCACGGGACCCTCTTCGTAACCCGAGAAGCCGAGGCTCACCTCCAGCACGCGCGAGCCGTCGCGGAAGCTCATGCGCATGCCCGGCGGCTCGAGCACCACGCCGAGACGCTCGGTGCCCGCGAGGAACACCGGCGCTTCGGTGGTCTCCGGATCGAGCGTGCGCACCGCCTCGTGCAGACGCACCGAGAGCGCGCGCAGGTTCGGCTCGCTCGGCCGCTCGCCCCAGAGCTCCTCGCGCTCCTTCGTCTTCGCGGCGCGGATCGCTCGGTAGCGCAGGAACGTACGCGCGGCGTTCTCGTACGCGCTCGTGAGCCCGCGCGCGACGCGCGAGACGGGGCCGCGGCCTTCGAGCAGATCTTCGATCGTGACGAGCGCGTCCGCGCCCTCCGCGAAGAGCGTGACCTGGAGGAAAGGCCGCACGTGACGCGCGGGCGCGCCGAGCCACTCCTCGACGCCGTGCTTCTTCAGCCACGCGGTGAGCGCGGGCTTGGTGGGCGGCGGCGGCTCCACGGTGGGGCTCGGCTCCGGGGCGCTTCGCCACACCAGCGCGGGCTGGGTGCGCGCGAGGCGCGTGAGCGCAGCGAGCAGTCGTTGACGGGAAGGCGCGACGAGCCCGCGCACCAGGAGCCGTGCGGCTTCTTCGCTCTGCACCAGCGCGCCGAGCGTGCCGACGCCGACGTGCTCACCGAGCTCGAGCAGCAGGTCGGCAGCCTCTTCGTCGGCGAGTCGATCGCCGATCGCGGGCAGGGTCAGAGCGAGGAGGTCGTCGCGGCCCTCGAAGGCCGCGCGGAGCGCGGGGAGCGAGTCGGCCATGCAAAAGCGCCGGAGGTTAGCGCGGTCTGCGCGCGGGACCATCGATTCCGCTCCGGGCGGCCAAGATTCGTCGCGCGCGGCGCGCGACTTCGCGGAATCGTGCACCTCGGGGGCTCACGTCCGACGCGCCTCTCTGGCGCGGCGGATCGCCGCACCCGAAGCGCCAAGAAAACGCCGGGAATCGCGAAGGGTGCTAACTTGTCGCGTTTCCGGTCCCCGTGGCGAAGCCCCCTTCCAGCGCGCCCTCCGAGGCGCCCGAGCACGAGCCCGTCGACCCGACGAACGGCTCGGGGGTTCGTGCGCTCGCGAAGGAGCCGATCGCGCCGCCCGACGAGGAGGCGCGCGTCGCGGCGAAGACGCAGAAGGAAGTCTCGGCCGGCGCGTCGAAGCGCTCCGTGCGTGACGCGACGAGACCCGCCGAGCCCGACGCGTCGGCGTCCAAGCATCGGAAGGACTCGAAGAGCGCGTCGACGCCCGAGCCGCGCACGAAAGCCACGAAGAGCGGGCCCCCGAAGAAGAAGCGTCGGCGTCGGCGCCCCGAGCGCACGAGCTGGATCGTGCGGCTCTTCCGCGGCGTGGTGATCTCCGCCGTGCTCGCGATCGTGGTCGGGCTCGGCGCCACCCAGACGCCTTGGGGCCGCGCGAAGCTCGCTGCGCTCGCGGAGCAGGCGATCCACGACGAGCTCGGCCTCGACGCGAGCTTCGAAGAGGTCGCGGTGCGGCTCGAGGCGTTGCCGCCCGGGATCTCGATCGAGGCGAGCGGCATCGCGATGGCGCACCCCGAGCAAGGCACCTTCGTGGAGGCGCGGCTCCTGCGCGTGCGCCCCTCGCTGCTCGCGCTCCTCCGCGGTCGCGTCGATCTGCAGACCGTCGAGCTCGACACCCCGAAGGTGCGCCTCGTGGTGCGCGACGGCGCGCTCGTGAACGGCCCCACGCTCCCCACGAGCAGCAGCACCGGCGCGATCGAGCTGCCCTTCGAGCGCCTCGTGGTGCGCGACGCGGAGGTCGTGGTCGACGTCGAAGCCGAGCTCGGCGACAGCGTGGTCTCGCTCGTGCGCGGGCAGCTCGGAGGCGTCGACGTCGAAGCCGATGCGAGCGGCTCGGAGCTCGACGTCTCGCTCACGCGACATCTGCCCTTCGGCGATCCGCGCGTGGTGCGCGATCGGCTCGAGCTCCCCGGCGGCGTGCTGCGAATCGACGCGCTGGCGCTCGAAGGCGAGCTCGAGCTCGAAGACGGGCTCGCGGCGATCGAACGCTTCGAGCTCGCGTCGCGCTTCGACGCCACCGACGACGATCCCGAGACGCCCGTCTTCGCGGTGTCGTTGCGAAACGCGAACGTGCCCTTCGACCTCGCGAGCGACGCGCGTCCGCGCTGGAACGGTGGCGTCGAGGTCACGCTCGACCTGCCCTTCCTCGCGCGACTCCCGCTCGGCTTCGAGCTGCCCACCCTCGACGGTCGCGTGCGGATCGACGGGCAGCTCGCGGGCGCCGGGCTCGCGATCCCGGACGGCGACGCCCACGTGCGCCTCGAGCGCGTGAAGATCATCGAGCGCTACGGGCTCGGCGACTTCGTCGATCTGAACCTCGAGCTGCGCGATCGCGTCGCCACGATTCGCCCCGACAGCGCCGCGCAGATCCACCGCGACGGCGGCGACGTCGGCCTCTCCGGCCAGATCCTGCTCGACCTCGAGGCCGGCTTCCCGCTCTCGGTGCGAGCCGACATCCGGGCGCTCCAGTTCACGAACCTCATCGGGCAGCTCGGCGTGACCGAGAACAGCATCGCGTGGTGGCCGCTCGAGGGCGTGGGCGAGCTCGAAGGCACGCTCATCCCCTTCGCGATCGAAGGTCCACTGCGCGTCCGCTTCCGCGACTTCGGCGTGCTGAAGGACGCCTGGCACGCGACCCCGCACGACCCGATCTTTCGCGTCGCGCAAGGACGCATCCACGGGCGATGGCGCTTCGACGAGGAGGCCGCGAAGTTCTTCGACCTCACCTTCGACACCGGCCGCTCCTTCGCGCGGATCCCGATGGTCTACCTCGGCTACGCGGGGCGCCTCTACGTGGAGGGTCACTTCGATCGGCTCGACGCGGCCGACGTGAGCCCGCTCGCCGGCTTCGCGCTCGCAGGTCAAGGCACCGCGGACGCCTACGTCGAGGGCGACTTCGACAACCCACGCGTACACGGGCGCTTCGCGATCCGCGATCTGCAGTTCGACGGCTACCGACCCGGCGATCTGCGTGGTGATTTCAGCATTCTGCCGGACTATTGGGGCTTTCAAATCCCCAACCTCCAGGCGACCAAAGGCAACACCGAGTACCGCGTCGACGACTTCACCATGCGTTTCGACGGTGGAGGCGTGAAGCTCGCCGGGCACCTGCGCGCGTCGCGCTTCGTGATGTCCGACGTCTACCACGCGCTGCGCCTCGAAAACGACGAGCGCTACGAGGACTACCAGGGCGTCGGGCGCGGGAACATGACGCTCGCGTTCTCCTGGGGACACCCGGGTGACAGCCCGAACGGCACGCTCGACACCGAGATGGATTTCGATTTGATCGACTTCCGGATCGACGACTTCGTGACGGATCGGGGGCACTTCCGAGGCCACCTGCTCGCGCGCGACCTCGGGGTGGGGCTCGACGCGAGCGAGCTGCGGATCGACGAGCTCCTGCTGCACAAGGGCGAAGGCACGATCCACGTCGCGGGTGAGATCCGCGCGCCGATGCAGGAGACGCCGCAGGGCCCGCGGCTGCTCGGCCCCGCCCAGGTTCGGCTGAGCGTCGCGGCGGGTGACATCCGCTTCGAGGACACCGAGGCGTTGCACGAGTCGATGCCGGAGCTGCGCGGATCCTACGCCGTGCTCGGACAGATCACGGGCACCCCCGACGTGCCGCGCGCGGACCTCGACGTCGCGCTCTCCGGCCTACGCCACGGCGACGCGTACCTCGGCGAAGCGCGGACCTACGTGCGCCTCACCGACGTGACCGATCCGTGGGTACGCGAGGCGCTCTCGTGGACGCCGGAGACGATCCCGGACGAGCCCTGCGCACACGCGCGCTACGGGCTCGCGCACGGGCGTTGGCGCCCCTCGCCGCCGCTTCGCACCGCGGAAGGTCCGGTGGAGCGGCTCGACCGCCGCATGGCCTACCTCGTGTGCGGCGAGGGCCTCGAAGGGCAGGTGCACGCGGACCTCGCGATCGGGTGGACGACCTCGTATCCGCTGCGCGGCGTGATCGATCTGCGCGACGTCGATCTCTCACCCTTCGTCGCGGGGCTCGCTCCCGAGCAGGAGCTGTCGGGCGTGCTGCGCGGTCGCGTCGCGCTCACGGGGGGCGGCATCAAGCAGCTCGACGCGCTCGACGGGTGGGCCCGCTTCGAGCGCATGCGCATCGACGCGCGCGATCCGATCGGCGGCGGGCGCGTGCGGCTGCGGAACGACGGCGCGGTGCAGCTCCGGCTGGTGCGCGGTGGCTTCGAGATCGAGCGCGCGCGCTTCGTGGGCGGTGAGGACACGCGGATCGAGATCGCAGGCAACGGCGATCCCCAAGGACGGCTCGCGCTGCGCGTCGACGGCGATCTCGGGCTCGGGCTGCTGGAGACGCTGTCGAGCGACGTCGCGAACGCAGACGGGCGCCTGACGTTCCACGTCGACGTGCGCGGTCGCGCGGACGATCCCGTGCTCGACGGCGAGGCGCGGGTGATCGACGGCACGGTGTCGCTCGCGGCTCCGCAGCTCGAGCTGCGCGAGCTCGGCGGGCGGATCTCGTTCGACGGGCGACGCGCGGTGTTCGAAGGTTTCGACGCCCGCGTGGGATCGGGTCGCGCCACGCTCGGTGGCGAGGTCGTGATGCGCGACGGCGCGCTCTTCACGTACGGATTCGATCTGGCGCTGCGCTCGGCGCGGGTTCGTCCCGACGAGGGCATCGACGTGATGCTCGGGGGCGACCTGCGGCTCGCGTGGCGGCAAGGGCAGCGGCTGCCGCTCTTGAACGGCGAGCTGCGGATCGAGCGCGCGCGCTACGAGCGGCCGATCCAGCTCTCGCCGACCCTCGGTCAGCTCTACCGACCGCAGCGCGTGGAGGTGGAGCGCTACGACCCGAGCGCGGACGTCGTGGAGCTGGACCTGCGCATCGTGGATCGCTCACCGATCCGCGTGGTGAACAACCTCTTCGACATGGACCTGCGGATCGAGGACAGCGAGCGGCCGATGCGGCTGGTGGGCACGAACCAGCGCTACGGGTTGCTCGGCGAGATCACGATCCCGCGGGGGATCGTGCGGTTCCGAAGCACGGAGCTGGAGGTGAGCCGCGGCGAGATCCGCTTCCAGGATGAGACGCGGCTGGACGCGAGCTTCGACGTCGTGGCGGAGACGGAGATCCGGCGGCAACAGACGCAGAACGATCTGACCGCGCTGGCGTGGCGGATCTCGGTGCGCGCGCACGGCGACCTCGACGCGTTTCGTCTGGACGCGACGAGCAATCCGGCGCTGTCGCGTGAAGACCTGATGCTGCTGCTGACGGTGGGGATGACGAGTCAGGAGACGCAGCAGCTCCAGGCGGGCGACGTGGGCGGGACGGCGCTGGAGGCGTTGTCGGCCCTGACGGGCGTGAACGAAGAGGTGACGAGCGCGGTGCAGGTGATCGACGAGTTCGCGATCACGACGCGATACTCGCCGCAGACAGGGCGGCCGGAGCCGATGGTGACGGTCGGGAAGCGGATCACGGATCGGGTGCGGCTGAGCGCGGCGACGGGTCTGACAGGCGAAGAACGCACGTTCCAGACGGGTCTGGAGTGGCGGGTGGGCGATCAGACGTCGATTCAGGCGTCGTACGACAACCTGAACCGAGAGAGCGCGAGCTCGTTCGGAAATCTGGGTGTCGATTTTCGGTGGCGTTTGGAGTTCGAGTAGTCGTTCGCTTCCGGGGTCCGCCTGTTGGAACCTTGTCTCTGTCTCTGTCTCTGTCTCTCGTGTTGCTGCGTTTGATTCTGCGGTGATCTGGCGGTTCTTTTTGGGAACTGGGGGACGTGGGGCTTCTTGGGCGCGTTTGCGCCGAACCGGACACGTCCCGCGAAACCCGCGGAGGTTCGGCGTCGACGCGCACGCGCGTCGCCTCCGAATCCGTAGGGTTTCTCGGGCCGCGTCCCGTTCGGCCTTCCTTCGGTGGCCTTCGATCTCCTCGGGGGTTTCCGTCGCTCTCTCTGGGTACGTGGCGGCTCGCGTCACGAGCTCGCGCGCGTGACACG
>CALJLK010000093.1 GCA_937982655.1 uncultured Sandaracinus sp. | reverse complement strand
TGCCGCTCCTGCACGCGCACGCCGAAGACCTTCTCCGCGAGCTCGAACAGCCCCTTCAGCACTCCGTCGACCGAGAAGTACGGGCGCAGCTCTTCTTCGTCGAAGGCGTGGCGCGCGACGCGCAGCTTCTCCGCGTAGTAGCCGACGTCCCACGGATTCATCGCGCTCGCGCCGAGCGAGCGCGCGAACTCTTCGAGCTCGCGGTTCTCCTGCTCGAACGCGGCCTGCGTGCGACCACGCAGATCGTCGACGAAGCTCATCGCGCGCTCGCCGCGGCGCGCCATGCGCTCTTCGAGCACGAGGTCCGCGAAGTCGCGGTAGCCGAGCAGCTCCGCCTTCTCGCGACGCAGCCGCAGGATCTCCACCACGAGCCCGCGGTTGTCGTGCGGACCGCTCGTCGCGCGCGTGTTGTACGCGCGCCAGAGCTTCTCGCGCAGCGCGGCGTCGTCCGCGTACGTCATCACCGCGATGTAGCTCGGCGCCTGCAGCGTGAAGCGCCAGCCCTCGAGGCCCTTGGTCTCCGCGTCGTGCTTCGCCATCGCGCGCGCCGTCTCCGGCAGACCCGCGAGCGCGGCCTCATCGGTGACCAAGACCTCGAACGCGTTCGTGTCGTCGAGCACGTTCTGCGAGAACTTCGTGGTCTTCATCGCGAGCTCGACGTCGATCGCGCGCAGACGCTCCTTGCGATCGGGCGGCAGCTCCGCGCCGTGACGGCGGAAGTCGCGCAGCGTCTTCTCGAGAAGGCGCGCCTTCGGGCCGGTGAGCGCCTTCGCCTCGTCGGTCTCCGAGAACGCCACGAGCGCGCGGTAGAGACCTTCGTTGAGCGCGATGCCGCTGTAGAAGGCGCTGACCTTCGGCTGCACGGCGTCGTACGCGGTGCGCAGCGCGGGGGTGGTCGCGACCGACTCGAGGTGCCCGACGATCGTCATCACGGTGCCGAGGTCGGACGTCGCGTGCTCGAGCGCGCCGAGCGTGCTCGCGTAGGTGCGCGGTCCGGTGTCGGCGACGATCGCGTCGAGCGCCGCGGACGCGCGCGCGAGCAAGGTGTCGACCGCGGGCTCGACGTGGGAGGCGTCGATGCGGTCGAAGGGGAGATCGAACGAAAGGTGGAGGAGGGGGTTCTCCGAGGTGCTCATCGCGGCGGAACATAGCGCGGAGAGGTCGGTCCGGGAGCCTCCCCCACGAATCGAGGCGTGAACGCACCGTTCGAGGCGCGGATCGAACCCCGTGCCGCTTGACCCACGCGCGTCCGCACGGTGTCGTGCGCGCGTGGACGTCGCGCCGCCGAAGGACGAAGCCGAGCTGCTGACGCGGGCGCGCGCGCTCGCGGGGCTCACGGTGGGCGAGCTCGCGCGACGCTTGCGGCAGTGGGTGCCGAACGATCCACGCCAGACGAAGGGGCTCGCGGGACAGCTCGCGGAGCGCGCGCTCGGCGCGACGGCAGGCAGCCAAGACGAGCCGGACTTCCTGGAGCTCGGGATCGAGCTGAAGACGCTTCCTGTGTTGCCGAGCGGGCAGCCGAAGGAGTCGACGTACGTCTGCACGCTGCCGCTGCAGACGCTGGCGGACGTCGACTTCGAGGACTCCGCGGTGTGGCGCAAGCTGCGGCGCGTGCTCTGGCTGCCCCTCGAAGCCGACCCCTCGCGCCCGTTGGTCGAGCGTGCGTTCGGCTCGGCGTTCCTCTGGTCACCCTCCGACACCGAGCTGGAGCTGCTGCGCGCCGACTACGAAGAGGTCGCCGAGCGGGTGCTGCGCGGCGCGATCGACACCGTGCGCGGCGACCTCGGGGTGGTGCTCCAGGTGCGTCCGAAGGCCGCCCACGGTCGGCAGCGCACGCTCGCGCCCGACGGCGACGAAGGGTTCCAATGGACCGGCCCACGCGGCTTCTACCTGCGCCCGAGCTTCACCGCGCGGCTGCTGGAGCGCGCGTTCGAGCCCTGATCGCGGACGCGCTCGCTCTCGCGTCGCGCGGCGCGCCCCGTGACGCTCGTCGACCGCGCACGCGCCACCGCGAGTGGGCTCACGTGCCTTCGGGGCGCGCGCGGCCGGCCCGACGGAGCACTTCGTCGAACGCCTCCCGGACCAACGCGATCCCTCGATCGCGGAAGTTGCCCGCGCTCTGCCAGAGCTCGTCGAGCTGCCCGCGGCCTTGGAGCTCGTAGCGGTGGAGGCGCAGCACGAGCTGCAGCTTGTCCGCCGCGCGCACCACGCGGGCCTCGAGCGACTCGCCCCGCTCGAGCTCCTCGTAGTCCGCGAAGAAGCTCGGCGGCAGCAACCGCCTCGCCAGCTCGTGCTCCACCGCCGCGAGCGCCGCGTCGAGCGCGGGCGTCTTCACCGGCATCGGCACGTCGCCGAGCGCGGCCTCCGGCGCGTCGTGCACGAGCGCCATGCGCAGCACCTTCTCGCCGTCGATCGGGTGACCGTCGGCGCGCAGCGCGTCGACCAGGAGCGCCGCGACCCACGCGACGCCGAACGAGTGCGCCGCGAGCGTCTCCGCACCCGCGACCCCACGCATCACCCAGCCCGTGCGGGGAAGATCCGTCATCGCGTCGAGCGCCATCGCGGCGTCCACGAGCTGCTTTGCGTCCATCGCGCGAACGTAGCAGCCCCGACGGCTCGGGCGTCACGTCACCCCGTAGTCACCGAGTACACTGCGCCGCAGGAGCGCACGGCGCGTCCGCCCAAGCGCGATCAGGCCACGCGCGCGATCGCGTCGAGCGCGGCTTCGACCTCCGTCGTCGCGGGCTCGCTGCGAAGCCGTCGCAGCTCCGCGCGCTGAAGCTCCGAGAGCTTCTCTTCGAGCAGCTCCGCCCAGGTCTCGAGGAAGAGGATCGTGTCCTCGCGCCGCGTGTGGTGGAGCTTGCGTCGCTCCTCCGGCAGGCGCCGTAGCACGTGCGGATGCGTGAGCCGCTCGAGGTGCCGGAAGTCCTCGCGCTCGAGCCCGATCGCCGTCATGCGCGCGATCACCACGTCCATCGGCAGGCCGCTGTCGGGGCAGTAGTCGCGCCCTTGCTCGCCCCAATCGCCCGGACGACCGAACGCGGCTTCCTGCAAGCCCCGCGCGTCGAGCCCGGTCACGACCTGCGCGAGCTGCCCGCAGTTGCACATGCCGAATCGCATCACGACAAGACGCGCAAAATCGTGCACTTGCGCGCCATCGACGACGAATCGCCCGACTCGCGTTTTGCGGGCGATTCACCCGACGTAGTGCTCGAGGTGACACAAGGCGCCTTCGTCGGGCCCACCATCGAGCGTCTCGCCGACGTCGCGCCTCACGTCGCGACAGCCCTCGGGATCGACGTGGGCGCGGTGCGCCGCGTGCTCGCCCTGGTCCGCGATGCCCTCGTCGAGGAACCGCAGCTCGGGGTGACCGAGTGCGAGCTCGCGGCGGCGCTGCGGCGGCGGCTGTAGCCCTCCTGGAGCTCGAAGGCGGACGCTCGACGAGGGCGAGGTCGCCACTACGCCATGGGTAGGTCCGTCGCCGGTACCAGCCGCGGGACAAGCCAGGCGTGCAGCCCAGCGACCGTCACGCTTCCATCGGCGACTGCCAACATGATCGCGATCGCGTCGGCCTGAGACGCGTCGATGTCGAGCGCGACGGCAGCGCGAAGGGCCTCGACGAGCACCAACCAAGCAACGCGCTTGTTCCCGTCAACGAAGCAGTGGTTGCGGGCCAGGAGCCACGCGAGGTGGGCGACAACGAGCAAGTGATCGACGTCGTCGTCTTCCCCTTCGTAGAGGGCAGCCATGTAGGCTCCCCCGATGCACCGCTCGGGGCACGCGTGATCGCGCAGCCCCGGCGATCCGCCGTACCGCGCGATCGCCACACTGTGGATCTGCCCGATTCGGCTCGCCGAGGGCACCCACTCCGGGACTGCGTTGCTCACTTCGCGAGCTCCTTGAGCGTTTCATCCCAGCGGGTGCAGAGGTGCTCGAGACGGGCATCGGGCGTCTCGGTGCTTCGAGCGGCAGTCGGGTCAGCCCGCAAGAGCCGGGACTTCTCCCCCGCGAGGATCGCGACCACCCGGAGCACTCCGTGCCTCGATGCGATCACGTCTTCGAGTTGATCCGCGGTCGCCGTTGTCCGAACAACACCGGTTCCGTCGGCCCGACGGAACTCGACGGCCTCCTTGCCAGGCTCGACGTAGAGCTTGGCGACGACCCCCTCGAATACCGACAGCCGATCGCGGGCCGCGGGGACCTCTGGTGTGTTGACGTCGCCGATCTCGACCCTCGCGAGCTCTTGGGCTCCCGAGAAAACGACGTACTTCTGCAGCTTCACCGAGGGCGGCAGCGCGCGCAGGAAGCTTCGTGCCATCGCGTTGCGGAACTGCCCCTTGGCTTCCTGCTCGATGTCGCGGACGAGTCGAACAGCCGTCTGAGCCGCGAACCACATGTCGAGCTGGTCACCCGGCCCCACCGCCTGCACGCACCGCACGCCGAGACCGACACTCCCCGCCTCGATGGATTCGATCTGAAGGTCGAGCGTCTTGGCGAGGTTGGAGAGCCGCCCTCCTCGAGCGCCGTACTCCGTCGCCTCCGCGCTGACGTCCACGCTCAGCGCGGAACCGGTCCGGCGAAGAGCCTTGAGGAGAGCAGCGATCGCCGGCCCCATCTCGGCCACCGACAGGCGGTGCTCACGCAGAGCTTCCGAGTCTCCATCGAAGACCATTCTGAGAGTGACAGACATGCGAACCCCCGAGCGACGCCGCGCATAGCACGGCGCCCCACGATGTCGATCGT